>JAWVYQ010000012.1:0-36134 GCA_033722615.1 Promineifilaceae bacterium (SeqCode) | reverse complement strand
TCCAGCAGCGTATCGTCCAGATCAAAAATGACGGCTTCGATTCTCTGTTTCTTTTGGCTCACAGCGTCCCCTCCGTAGTGCGGTGGCGCTTCCGGCTGCGGCTGCGCCCGTACTCCACGATCATGGGCAGGACTGAGATGAGAATAATGGCCGGAATCACCAGTTCAAAGTTGTTTCTCACGACGGGAATATTTCCGAAGAAGTAGCCCAGAAAGAGGAAAATGCCGGTCCAGATAAAGGCGCCGAAAACGTTGTAGGTCAGGAAGCGACCGTAAGGCATGGTACCCACCCCGGCGACGAAGGGCGCAAAAGTGCGGACGATGGGCACAAAGCGAGCGAGAACGATCGTCTTCCCGCCATGTCTATCGTAGAATGCCTGCGTCCGTTCCAGATGCTCCTGCTTCAAAAAGCGATAATTCCTCTCAAAAACGGGCGGCCCAACTCGGTTGCCGATCCAGTAGTTGATCGTGTCGCCGAGCACGGCCGCAACGAACAACAGCAAGAAGAGGAACATAATTTTGAGGGAGCCGAGGGCGGCAAAGGTGCCGGCCGCAAACAGCAGCGAATCTCCCGGCAGAAATGGCGTGACGACGAAGCCGGTCTCCATGAAAATGATCATGAAGAGCAGGGCATACGTCCACGCCCCGTAATTTAGTATGATCACGTTTAGATGCTCATCGACGTGCAAGAAAATGTCGATGACAGTTTGTACAAACTCCATATTGGCACCCCTGATTGCAACGTGAGAGCGTCGGTTCCCGCCTGCCGGCCGGGTAACGTTGAGGACCGGCCGGCGACGCACACCATCTCATACATGATTGTTGGCAGCCGCATACGGCTGGGTCGCTAAACGCTTATAGCGACTGCATATGCGCCGCTTCTGCGCCAGGCAGGGAATTATAGCATAGCGCCCGAAGGATGCGAACCGGTTGCCTACTTCTTGCGGAACAATTCTCGCACGACGATTTCGCGCTGGATCTGGCTGGTGCCTTCGTAAATCTGGAAGATTTTGACGTCGCGCATCAGCTTCTCCACCGGGTATTCGGACATATAACCGTAGCCCCCGAAGACCTGAACCGCGTCCGTCGTGATCTTCATGGCGGTGTCCGCCGCAAACGCTTTGGCGAAGGCCGTGCTCATCGTATTGCTTCCGCCGCTGTCGAAGTCCCAGGCGCACTTCCAGACCAGCAGACGGGCGGCTTCTACTTCCATCGCCATGTCGGCGATCATGTGGCCCACAGCCTGATGCTGCCACAGCGGCTTGCCCCACGTGGATCGTTCCTTGGCGTAGCGGATCGACTCGTCCAGCGCGCGCTGGGCAACGCCCACAGCGCCGGCGGCCGTGCCCGGCCGGCTGCGATCAAACACCTTCATGGCGATCAGAAAGCCGACCCCTTCTTCGCCCAGCAAGTGACTTTCCGGCACCCGGACGTCGTCGAAGATCACTTCCGCTGTGTCCGAGGCGTGCTGGCCCATTTTTTCAAACGGTTTCCCCACGCTGACACCCTCCCACTCCCGATCCACGATGAAACAACTCATCCCCTTGTGGCGCACCGAGGGATCGGTGTAGGCAAAAACGGTGTAGAAGTCGGCGACGGTGCCGCCGGTGATGAACGTCTTGTTCCCGTTAAGGATGTAGTCGCCGTTCTTTTTGCGCGCCGTCGTCTTGATGCTGGCCAGGTCCGAACCCGCTTCCGGCTCGGTGGCGCAGTAGGCGGCCAGGTCGCCGTCAACCATGCGGCCACAATACTCTTTCTTCTGTTCCTCGTTGCCGGCGATGAGAATGGGCAGAATCGCCAGGTTGTTAACGCCGATGGCCGTACTCATGCCGGAACAGCCCCAGGCCAACTCCTCCTGCACCACCACTTCCTCAAAGAGGCTCAGGCCCAGCCCCCCATACTCCTCCGGAATGGTGGCACAGGTCAGGCCTAGCTCCTGCGCCTTTTCCACCACCGGCCACGCATATTCGTGTGTCTTGTCATAATGTTCGGCCACCGGCGCGATCTCGTTGCGGGCGAAATCTCGCGCCAGCTGCTGAATCATCTTTTGCTCTTCGGTAAGGCCGAAGCTGACGCTACCGTTTTCGCTCATGACACGTCTCCTTACTGTTTATTCAAGAATACCTTGCCACCGTTCCCGTTCTTTTCCCGGAAACTTATCGAGGCAAGTGCTCTCCGAACCTCGTCCGCTTCCGGGAAAATCGGCGGCTCTATCGCCTGTCGTTAATCCGGCCGCAGTTCGCGCTTCAGGATCTTGCCGGTCGCGTTCATCGGCAGCGTGTCGCGGAACTCGATGAGGCGCGGGTATTTGTAATCGGCCATATTCTCCTTGGCCCAGGCGCGCAATTCCTCTTCGCCCACCTCATCCGCTTCTTCCTGCGGCACGATGAACGCTTTGATCTCTTCGCCATACTGATCGTCGGGCACGCCCACCACCGCTGCCAGGCTGACGGCCGGATGCTCCATCAACACCTCTTCCACTTCTCGCGGGTAGACGTTGAAGCCGCCCCGGATGATCATATCTTTCACCCGGTCCACAATATAGATGTAACCATCTTCGTCCATGCGGCCGATGTCCCCCGTGTGGAACCACCCATTGCGAAACGCCTTCTCGTTTGCCTCCGGCCGGTCGTAATAGCCCTTCATCACGTTGTGCCCGCGGATGACGATCTCACCCAGCTCGCCTTGCGGCACGTCCTCGTCGTCCTCGTCGACCACGCGGATCTGCACGCCCCATACCGGTGGGCCCACCGATCCCGGCTTTGCCGGCAGATCGACGCGGTTGAATGTGGCCACGGGGCTCGTCTCGGAGAGGCCGTACCCTTCCAGGATCTTCACGTTGAACCGGTTCTCAAAAGCCTTCAGCACCTCCACCGGCATCGCCGAGCCACCAGACACGGCCAGGCGCAGGTTCCGGGCAATTTTGTCTAGATCGTATTTATCCGCTTCCGGATAGTTCAACAGCGCCCAATACATCGTGGGGACGCCGGCGAAAAAGGTCACGTCGTCCCGGTCCATGATGGCCAACGCCGCGTCGGGGTCGAAGCGGGGAAGCAGGCTCAGGGTGGCGCGCGTGTAGAATCCGCCGTTCATGTGCACCGTCTGCCCAAAGGAGTGGAAGAGCGGCAGCGTTACCAGATGGACGTCTTCTTCTATCAACACTTCAAAGTTATTCTCGGCCAGGCGGGCGTTCATCGTCATATTCATGTGGCTCAGCTCCGCCCCTTTTGGCTTCCCGGTCGTGCCGCTGGTATAAAGAATGACGGCCGTGTCCTCGCTGTTCGTCTGCACGGTGGGGAAGGCTGGCGGCTTATTGTGCATCACCTGGCCCAACGTCGGCATCCCCGGAATCGGCGATTCGCCGGCCGGATCGGCCGTGATAATCACAAACGTCTCACAACTCTCCACTTCCTGGAAGCCGCCGTGCCCCATCTGTCCCATGGGCAACTCCTCCGTCCCTTCAAAGCAGAAATAGGCCTTCGCGTCCGAATCCTCCAGGTGATAAGCGATTTCTCGCGGTTTGAGGAGGACGTTGAGCGGGACGACCACGGCGCCCGCCTTCAGGATGCCATAATAGACGATGGGAAAATAGGGGACATTCGGACAACTGAGAGCAACTTTTTCGCCCGGCTCGATACCCATTTCCGTCAGAGCGTGCGCCACCTGGTTCGCGGCCGCGTTAACGGCTTGGTAAGAGAGTTTGGTCTCATTAAAGATGATGGCGGTGTGCTCAGGCGCCTCGCGGGCGCTATCCTCGAGTAAAACAGCCAGATTTAACATTCGTCCCTCCTCGTGGGTGTGTTTAAAGTGGGTCTGAGATAAAGAAAAGAGCTGAGGGTCAGCTCTCTGTTTCCTGTTCCTCTTTCGCCTTGCCTTCGCCGGTCGCTTCCGCCATCCCCGTCTGCCGTTCCACCTTGGACAGGTCAATCGTCATCGCGTCGTCGTCCCCACCGATGTCCAGAACGGCGTCGCGCATGATGATCGGGTTTTCGGCGACGGGACCTTCCACGTGGACGCGCGACAGGCTGAAACCGACGATGCGCGCTTCTTCGTCGAGCATGACGTCGCCCAGGGTGCCGACCCTGGTGCCCCCTGGCGTGTCCACCTGCCGCCCCTGGAGCTTCTCCAGACGCAGCCAGTTTTCGATGTCCGCCATCTCCTTATCGTCGGTCACGGCGTCGGCCGTCTTTGCCAGAATGACGTCCACCCCAAACACGGCGATCGCTTCCCTGGGAATAACCAGCGCCTTGCGGCTGATGAGCCCTTCCCTACCCAGGTGTATGCCGGCCAGCCAGGCCAGCGCCTTATCCAGATAAACGTCCCGAACGGTACCCAGATGCCGTCCCTCGTCCGTGCTGAAAATCGGCTTACCAATCAGATCTTTGCTGAATCTCATTTCCTTACCCTCGTTGACAACCCCAATTCGTAAACGTAGTTGAATTATATCCAAGTTTTGAGTCTGGCGAAACCGGGTTGTATAATCTGCACTATGATGAAACTTTCCCCCTTTGATCCGGTTCCCCTGCGAGAACAATTTCCTGCTCTTGGACAAAAAGATGGCGACCGCCCCGCCGTCTATCTGGATGGTCCGGGTGGCACCCAGGTGCCGCAGCGCGTTATCGACGCCATGGCCGGTTACCTTCAGGCCGGCGGCAGCAATTTAGGCGGTCCATTCCTGGCCAGCGAGCGGTCGGAGCGCGTTGTGACGGCCGCGCGCGAGGCAGCTGCCGCCTTCTACAACGCGGCCGGCACGGACGAAATCGTCTTCGGCCAGAACATGACCAGCCTCACCTTCGCCCTCAGTCGCGCCCTGGCCAAAACCTGGCAGCCGGGCGATGAGATCGTCGTCACCCGCCTCGATCACGACGCCAACATTACCCCCTGGACCCTCGCCGCCCACGATCGGGACGTGACCGTGCGCTGGCTGGACTTCCACCCGGAAGACGGCACGCTGGCCTTGGAAAGCTTGGACGACCTCCTCACCGAACGCACACGCCTCGTCGCCGTGACCCATGCCTCCAACGCCATCGGCACCATTCCCGACCTGGCCCGGGTCGTGAGCATGGCCCGTGCGGCCGGGGCGCTCACCTACGTCGACGCCGTGCACTTTGCTCCTCACGGCCCTATCGACGTCCGGGCCTTAGAAACTGATTTCCTTGTCTCCTCCGCCTACAAATATTTCGGCCCCCACACCGGCGTGCTCTACGGCAAGCGCGAACATCTGGAGCGGCTGGACGCCTATAAGGTGCGACCGGCTTCCGACGAGCCGCCGGAGAAGTGGGAGACCGGCACCCAGAGTTTCGAAAGTCTGGCCGGACTCGCCGCCGCCGTCGACTATCTCGCTGAGATCGGCGCCGGCGAAGACGGCCCGGTCGGCGGGGCGGGCCTGGAAGCTCAGGCCACAGTGCTGGCGCGCGCCATGCAGCGCATCAAACAGTACGAACAAAGCCTGAGCCGCCGTTTCCTCGAGGGGGCAACGCACGTTCCCGGCCTCCGCGTCTACGGCGTCACCGACGTCGAGCACCTGGAGCAGCGGACGCCGACCTTTGCCGTCAGCCTGGAAGGCCGCACGCCCCGCGACGTGGCGGAGCGGTTGGGCGAACAGGGCATCTACGTGTGGGACGGCCACTACTACGCCGTCGCCGTCATGGAACGCCTCGGTCTCCTGGAAAGCGGCGGGCTCGTGCGCATCGGCTTTGTCCACTACAACACGCCGGCCGAGGTCGACGCCGTGCTCGCCGCCCTCGAGCGCCTCGCCCGGTAAGCGGCTCATCGCCGGCTCAGAAAAGTACACGGTGGTTGACAGTTACCTTCCCGTGTGTATAATTCACCCATCATCCAATTGATTCGCAGCGTAAGCTGCCCGCTATCCTATAAAACAAGGAGGTGGTGCTCATGGATAATGGTTTACCCAAACGCACCGTAGCGCTACCTCCTCATAGGAGAAGTTAGCGCTACGGTGCCCGCGAAGCCCCGCTCCGCTCCCTGCGGAACGGGGCTTCACTCTTTGTTGAAGAGGAGACCGACCCTTCATGAAGGACACGCCCATCATTATCTTCGGCCTGGGTGGGGTGGGCCGCGCTTTATTAGAGCAAATTGTAGAGAGTCGAGAACAGGTTGCTGCCGGCAACCGCCGTCGCCTTGCCGTCGTCGCCGTCGCCGATAGCCAATCCTGGCTCTGGGATCCCGCCGCCCTCGACGACGAACAGCTCCGGCAGGTTGTGGCCGCCAAGAAGGGGCGCCAATCGTGGGGGCAGGGAGAGCGCCCGCCCGCCCTCCAGCTTCTCAAGGAGGTGGAAGAGGCCGGCCTCGAAAGGGCCATCGTCGCCGATCTGACCGCGGTCGAGGGCATGGAGCCGGTTCTCGACCGTGCCCTGAAAGCCGGATACGGTGTGGCGCTGGCCAACAAAAAACCCCTGGTCGCTCCCTGGGAGCAGGCCGCCCATTATTACGGCCACCCCCTCCTGCGCTACGAAGCCACCGTCGGCGGCGGCCAGCCCGTCATCGCTGCGCTGCGCTACCTGCTCGACACCAACGATCCCCTCCGGCGCATCGAAGGCCAGTTGAGCGGCACCCTCGGCTACCTTTGTCGGCGGTTAGATCAGGGCGCTCGCTTTTCGGTCGCTTTAGCCGCTGCGAAAGCGAAAGGATACACAGAACCCGACCCCCGAGAAGATTTGAGCGGCCGCGACGTCATGCGCAAACTCCTCATTCTGGGGCGTACGGCCGGCTGGCCGCTTGAAGCGGAGGACGTCGAAGTTGAATCCCTTTTCCCCTCCGCGCTCGCCCATCTCAGCGTCGACGAATTTATGCTTGCCTCGATGGCCATCGATCCCTCCATGCGCGAGCGGGTCGACGCCGCCGGCGCGGCCGGCGAAGTGCTCCGTTACGTGGCGGAAGTCGAAGAGGGAAGAGGCGCCGTCGGCCTCAAGGCGGTGCCCGTTGAGAACGCCCTGGCCAACGTGAAACACGTCGCCTTCTACACCGGCCGCTACGCCGACGAACCCCTGTTCATCGGTGGCAAGGGCGCGGGTGCCGAGTTAGCCGCGGCCGCCGTCCTCGGCGATCTCGTCGACCTGGCCCGTTCGCTCTGACAATTACTCCCCCTGCGCCAGGGCGAACGGAGCCTGAATGGGAGATTGCTCGAAGAGCAAAGGCGTGTCGGGGCCGTTAGGATATTCAAACGCTCCCCGTTCGCCCAGGTCCAGGTGCAGGGCCACGTATAGCGTCGGCGTCACCTCCTCCGCTTCCACCTCCACGCGCACGTCCCGGTGGATGCCGGCCGGTACCGCCTTCCGGCCGATAATGGCTCCCGGCCCGCCTTCCCCATCGCTCCCGCTGGCGTGGATCACCACCCACGTATCCACGTCCGTCACGACGAGGGGGATTTGTACCGTCCCCTCATCCCCCAACGGCTGATCTTCTGTGACGACGTAACTCCCCGTGTCCGTCTCGAATGAGAAGAGCATCAGGCGGCCCTCGTTGAGAACGGCCCCGTCCTGTCCCGGATAGTTAAACTCGCCCTCCGGCTCCGCATCTTCGTGGACCATGATGTGCAGCATCGGCGTAATGTTATTGCCGTTCAGTGGAACCGTGATCCCGCGACTCACGCCGGCCGGCAGCGGCACGTACCCAAGCAGATCGGCCGTCATCCCCTCAAAATCGTTGTAGACTACGAGCCAGCCCGTTTCGTTGTTGACCGCTCGCTCGACCACAACCTCGCCCCCCGAGGCCGGCTGGTTGATGACGAGCACGTCTGTGGGGAGAGAGGCTGTGAAAGACGAGCGGATGGGCGTCCCGTTGACGGCGATCGGTTCGTCGATGGCCGCATCGAAGCGACCACCTTCGCCCGTATCCTCGTAAAGGGCGGCGTGCAGGCGGGGCGTCACCTGTTGCCAATCAAAGTGCACGGCAACCCCTTCATTGACCCCTTCGCTCACCGGCGTCTGGCCCAGAATCGGCCCCGGCTCCCCGTCACTGTCAGCGTGCAGAACGACCCAACCCGACCGGTCCACCGTCACGCTATCGATCAATATTTGCCCTTCCCCCCGTTCAACCTCCTGGTTCGAGACCACGATGGAGGGAATGAGTACCCGAATGTCCACCGGGAAAGTGGTGGCGACCGTCTCGCCATCTACTCGAAGCGCCTCATCTGGGCCCGGAAATTCAAACTCGCCCCGTTCGCCTGCGTCCTGGTGTAGGGCAGCGTGCAACGTCGGCGTTGCCCGGTAGACGTCGACGGTAACGGTAACGTCTGTGCTTTCCCCTTCCGGGACGGCCGTGTAGCCCAGCACGTCGCCGCGTTGACCGCCGTCGTCGGCGTGGATGACCAGCCACGACGGCCCCGGCGCAAACAGTTCGCTGATCGTCACCGTACCGGCTTCTTCCAGCCCCTGTTGGATAGCCGACACGCTCGGTTGGGGCCTTGGCGTGGCCGTCGCCGTGGCAGTGGGAGTCGGTTCCGCAGTAGGCGTGCTCTCGGCGGTGGGCGCCGCCGTTGCAGGAGCCGTGCTCGTCTGCCGGCCGGCGTCTATCGTTGGCTGTTCCTGATCACAGGCAACCAGCACCGCCAGCAACATGAGCAGGTGCCAGAGCCATCGTTTGTTCGGTCTCATCGTCACGTTTAAACCTCTTGTCGGTTGATTGTAAAGCCTTTTAGCAGGATGCCAAGAAAGCCTGTGGATCGCTCAACCATACCGCGTTCAATCTCTGTTGACAGAGTTGGGGGCAATTGTTAAACTTTCGTTAACGTGATCCAGCGCGTGATCGCCCACATACCCTTCATTGCTGCTGCACAGTTGCCTGCTTCGATCTTCCTTTGGCGCCTATGGGAGGGGCGTCTACAGGCTGATTGCGTTTCTCGTTAGTGCTGTTTTCCGCAAAGGAGGAGGGTTGTTTCATGGGTAGTAGACGTCTTGTTACGCTATTCGTATTGTTGCTGGCAGTTGTGTTCATTGCCACGGCCTGTCAGCCGGAAACGGTTGAGGTGGAGGTGACCCGGGTAGAAACGGTAACCGAGACCGAACAGGTCGAAGTGACGAGGGTCGTTACCGAAACGATTGTTGAAGAGGGTGAGGAAGTTGAAGTAACACGTGTCGTCCAGGTCACGCCTGCCCCAGAGTACCCGGAGGGCACGCAGCTCCGATTGCTGCAGTGGAGCCATTTTGTCCCCAATTACGATCAGTGGTTTGACCAATTTGCCGTCGAGTGGGGCGAGGATAATGGTGTCGAGGTAACGGTCGATCACGTAAACATTGCCGAACTTAACCCGTCGCTTTCCGCAGCCATTGATGCTGGCGAAGGGCCAACGCTCGTCGAGTTGCCGCTGGCGGCGGCCAACTTTGTCGAGGGTGTCCACGATCTGACCGATCTCAACATGCGGGCTCAGGAGCGCTTTGGTCCCCAGGCCGAGACCTGCACCGCCAACTCCTATCTGCCGGCCAATGATATGTGGTATGGTTACTGCCACGGCTGGGTGCCCGACCCCGGCGACTACGACATCAGTCTGTGGACTGACGTCGGCATGCCCGACGGGCCTGAAACCTGGCAGGATCTACTGGAAGGCGGCTCGGCCATCTATGAACAGGCCGGCGTGCCGCTCGGTTTGGGTCTCTCGCCTGAAATCGACTCCAACATGGCCATGCGTGCCCTCATCTGGTCTTTCGGCGGTTCGGTCCAGGATGAGAACGAGTGCGTGACGATCAACACGCCTGAGGTCGTTGAGGCCACTGAATTCCTCGTCGAGCTTTACAACAACGCGATGACCGAAGAGGTCTTTAGTTGGGACGCTGCTTCCAACAACCAGGGTCTGATTGCCGGTGAGCTTTCCTACATCCTGAACTCCATCTCCGCCTACCGGAGCCTTCAGAAGATCGACCCTGAAGCGGCCGATAACATCGGCTTCGTGCCGGCGTTGACAGGGCCGCGGGGCGATCAGCACGCCTCAGCCCACCTCTGGTACATTTACGTCATTCCCAGCTACGTGGACCCGGAGAGCCCCGAGTACCGCGCGGCCGAGGAATTCCTCCTGTACCATACCGCAAACTACAATCAGGCCACCTTCAATAGCGAGCTTTACAACTTCCCGGCCTTTGAGAGCACAGTACCCCAGTTGGAGGATTGGCTGAACAACGATCCCTTCGGCTCCCGCCCCGCGGACAAGCTGACAGTATTGTTGACGGCCGAAGACTGGGTGACCTACCTTGGCTATCCGGGACCGTCGAACCCGGCCGTCGCCGAAGTCTACGCTACCAACATCGTTCCCACGATCATGGGCCAGGCAGCGCTCGGCGAGCTCACGCCGGAAGAAGCCGTGGCCGAAATGGAAACACAGATCAACGACATCTTCGCCAAATGGCGCGACAGAGGCCTCGTCGGCTGCGTTGATCAGTAAGAGACAACTGACTTAACTATCGGTTGGCTGTCCGGTGCTCACTGAGCACCGGACAGCCTCCTTCATACTCCAATTGTTTTTGTGGGGGTGCCGTGCCGGTAGCATGGTGCCGGCCCACTGGCATTTGAGGGTGTAATGGTAATAGAAAATGGGCTTAGTTGAACTTAAAGGCTTGAGAAAGGAGTTTGGCGACGTCAAGGCCGTCAATGGCGTCGACCTTTCCATTCAGCAGGGGGAGTTCGTCGTCATCCTGGGGCCGTCTGGATGTGGTAAAACGACCCTCATGCGCATGGTCGCCGGGCTGGAGCGGCCGACGGAAGGGGAGGTCATCATCGGCAACCGCAACGTCACGCCCTTGCCGCCCCGGGCCAGGGAGATCGCCATGGTCTTCCAGAGTTACGCCCTTTACCCGCACATGACCGTTTTCGACAACATCGCCTTTCCCTTGAAAGCGCGAAAGACGCCGAAAATGGAGATTGAGGAGAAAGTGAAGTGGGCGGCTTCCATTTTAGGCATCCAGCGCCTATTGGATCGGAAGCCCCGCCAGCTTTCCGGCGGCGAGCGCCAGCGCGTGGCCCTGGCTCGGGCCCTGGTGAAAGAGCCGGCCGTCATGTTGCTGGACGAGCCCCTCTCCAACCTTGACGCCAAGCTTCGCGTCTCCGCGCGCGATGAGTTGCAGCGCTTTCAGCGCAATCTGGGCATCACCACCATCTTTGTCACCCACGACCAGATTGAGGCCATGGGCCTCGGCGACCGTATCGCCGTGATGAACGCCGGTCAGGTGCGCCAGGTTGGCGAACCTCAGGAAATCTACGACGATCCGGCCGACACCTTCGTCGCCACCTTCCTCGGCTCCCCGCCGATGAATCTCCTCGAGCGCAACGGCCATCTTCTGGGCTTCCGCCCGGAGAATTTCCTCCCCGGGGACGTCACTGGGAATGAGGAGGCTTACGTCACCTTTCCCTTTCACGTAGGGCGCGTAGAGAATCTGGGTTCAGACCGGCTGTTATACGGTACCGTTTCCGGCGCTGAGGAAAACCGGACGATTTCAAAATTGCCGTCCACCGTTCGTGTGTCCGTGGAGACCGGGACAACGCACGACTTTGCCGTCCGCGAAGACGACCTCCGCTACTTCGATAAGGCGACGGGCCTACGGACGGAGCCTGAGCCGCAATAAAGGGGGAATCTATGGCAGAGACAGCAGAGAGAATAGAAGAAGCGACCCCTTATCCGACCGTCGAGCAGCCATCGGGCCGATTCCTGGCGGACCGCGAGGGATTGTTGGGCGCCCTTTTCCTCGGTCCGGCCGTCCTCTATATCATCGGCCTCGTCGGCGTTCCCTTCTTTCTGGCCATCGCCTTCAGCCTCTCCGACGCCACCGTTGGCGATGCATCGCTCGATTTCATTGGTCTTCGTAATTTTGCTAACGTTATCAAGACGCCCCAATTTCAGCGCGCGCTGATCAACTCCGTTTTCTTTACCATTGCAACCCAGGTGATCGTCATCATCCTGGCCAACATTCTCGCCGTCGTCATGTCCCGCGACTTCCGTGGCAAGACCCTGGCGCGCGTCTTGATCATCTTGCCCTGGGCGACGCCCATTTCTTTGGGGACCATCGGCTGGAAATGGATCCTCGATTCCAAATTCAGCACCATCGATTGGGTGCTCCAGCGAGTTGGCCTGCTGGGCCATCCGGACGCGCTACTGGGTGCCAGCAACCATCTCACCTACCTGGGCGTTGAGAATTTGGCCATGTCCTCCGTCATCACCATTCACGTCTGGCGAATCTTGCCTCTGGCCACCGTCATTCTCATGGCCGGCCTGACCTCCATTCCCAAGGACATTCTGGAGCAGGCCGAAGTAGATGGAGCGAAATTCTGGCGCATTCACTTTCAGATATCAATACCGATGATTTTGCCCATCATGTTCATCGCACTCTTGTTCGGCCTGATCTTTACCTTCAGCGACATGGTGGTCACATTTGTGCTGACGCGCGGCGGCCCCGTTTATTACACACAGGTGTTGCCGCTCTGGGCGTGGTTCAAAGGCATCGACGGCGGTTCGCTCGGTGAGGGTGCGGCCATTGCCCTCTTTATCTTCCCCGTCTTGCTGGCGACAGCCATTCTCGTTTTGCGTTCTGCCGGCCGCATGGAGGTGACCTGATATGGAAGACCTGCGCACGCTGCTAAAGCGCATCGGACATTACGCCGTCGTGGGCGCCTTCTGCTTCTTTGCCGCGGCTCCTTTTGCCATCATGGCCATCACAACCTTCAAACAGGACCGGGACCTTTATCGCCCCCAGAACAACCCGTTTATCTACAACGACCCCCCGACGCTGGAGAATTTACGCCTGTTGTTTGAGGGAACCAACTACCCCATCTTCCTTCGTAACTCGGCCATCGTCGGCGTGCTCGTCGTGATCATTACCCTCGTCATAGCCATTCCGGCCGCCTATGCGTTGGCCCGTCTCACCGGCCGCTGGGGTGAACGGGCCGGCATCGCCATCTTTCTCGTCTACTTGGTGCCGCCGACCCTGCTCTTTATCCCCCTCTTCCGCGTGGTGACGGCCCTCAATCTCAACGACACTATCTGGTCGATGGTCCTCGTCTACCCCACCATCTCCATTCCCTTCTCCACCTGGATTTTGCAGGGCTTCTTCAAGTCGATCCCGCGTGATCTGGAGGAGGCGGCCATGGTCGACGGCTACAGCCGCCTGGCTGCCTTTTTCAAGGTCGTCATGCCTCTCTCCCTCTCGGGCATCATCGCCGTCGTCGTCTTCACCTTCACACTGACCCTGCACGAGTTCGTCTATGCCATGACCTTTATCTCGTCTTCCGACGCCCGCCCGATCAGCGTGGGCGTGCCCATCGAGCTGGTCCGCGGCGACGTTTTCTTCTGGCAATCATTGCTGGCAGCCTCCGTCATCGTGGCCATCCCCGTGGGCATCGTCTACAATATCTTCCTGGACCGGCTGGTGGCCGGATTCACCATGGGTGCCGTCAAAGGCTAACTGGAGGACAACAATGTCTGACGAAGTAGTATATCGCTCGCACGCGCGTATAGAACGCATAAAGGGGCCCCTGCGCCACGCCCACCTTCCCGGGAAAGAAACCCCCACCTCCTTCGGCGTTCACTCCGAAATTGCCGAGCATTACGGCGTCGATCCCGACGTCCACGATCCGCACACGGCCACGCTGGATTACGTCGTGGCGGCCGCCGCCGGCTGACTGACCGGAACCTTTGGTGGCGCGCTGGAGGCGCGCAACGTTCCGGCAGACCAGGGCCGGCTGATCTCAGAAGCCACCGGCGAGATAGAATTAGAAGAAAACGTGCTGGTGATCCGCCGCATTCACGTCCGCTACCATCTCAAGCTGGATCCCGAGCATCGAGAAACGGCCGAGCGCGTCCACGACATACACGCCGACTATTGCCCGGTGGCCCGCACCATCCGCGGCTGCGTGGATATCACCACCTCTCTCGAGATGGAGGAACTGTAACGGCGACCGCCTAATCTACGGCGACCGCCTATTCCTCGGGGACGGCCGGAACGATCAGAACCGGCCGTTTCGTCTCTTCCATCACGGCCCGCGAGACGCTGCCCAGCGCTCGTAGCCGTTCCAGCCCGCGCAGCCCCTCAAATCCCATAACGATCAAGTCGGCGTCCATCTCTTGCGCCAGCGTCACGATCTCCTCTGCCGGCACACCCACTCGCCCCTCCGCCTCGAAGTCGACGCCATACGGTTTCAGGCCGAGCGCCGCATCTGTGGCGAGCGCTCGCGCCCGCTGCTCCGCCTCCGTAATCGAGATCGGTTGCTCCACCTCTTCTTGTCTTTGACGCTCCTCTATCTTCCGGTACTGTTCCTCAGGCATGATGTGACACACGACGATCGATCCTCCCACCTTCTGCGCCAGTTCGCCCGCTATCTCGATCACCTTTTCTGCCTGGGGATCTTCGTCGACGGCTACCAGGAATCTTTCCATTTTTGTCTTTCCTTCATTGTTGATCCGGCAACCCGGAAAAAACGCGCGTTTGCCTAATCCTGATAATAGCGTAGCCCATGTTCCCCTCCCTGTCGAGAGCGCGCCCGGCACCTCGGCAATGAGAAAGTAAAAGACCTATCTTTGGGACACGGCCGGCTTGCAATTACCGGAAGAGATGGCACACTGGTAATTGCTTGCCATCGAACCATCCTTTATCCCGAGGAGAAATGAACAATGCGCGTTGCCATATTCGGGGCTGGCGGTGTGGGCGCTTACTTCGGCGGCCGGTTGGCCCAGGCTGGCGAGGACGTCACCTTCATCGCCCGCGGCTCTCACCTGGAGGCGCTACGCGACAACGGCCTGCAGGTGCAGAGCGTCGCCGGCGACTTCGTCGTCAAACCCGCCCAGGCGACCGACGACCCGGCCGCAGTCGGCGAAGTCGACGTCGTGCTCGTTGCCGTCAAAGCGTGGCAGGTGCCGGAAGCGGCAGCGATGATGGCGCCGCTGGTTGGATCGAATACCGTCGTCGTTCCCCTCGAGAACGGCGTCGAAGCGCCCGATCAACTGGCGGCCGAACTCGGCCAGGAGCACGTCGCCGGCGGGCTCTGTCGCATCATCAGCTACATTGCAGCCCCCGGCGTCATCCACCACGTTGGCGCTGAACCCTACGTCGCCTTCGGCGAGCTTGATAACCGGCTCAGCCGGCGCCTGGAGCGCTTGCGTGCGGCCTTCGACCGGGCGGCCGGCGTGACCGCAGAGATCCCCGCCGACATTAAAGTGGCCATGTGGCGCAAATTCCTTCTCATAGCCACCTTCAGCGGCGTCGGCGCCGTGACGCGGGCGCCCATCGGCGTCGTGCGCAGCCGTCCGAAGACGCGGGCCATGTTACAGCAGGCGCTGCGCGAAATCTACGACGTCGGCCGGGCGCGCGGCGTGGCCCTGGAAGAAGAGGCCATTGAGGCCGCCACCACTTTCATGGACAATTTGCCGCCCGAGGCCACCGCCTCCATGCAGCGCGACATCCTCGAAGGGCGGCCGTCCGAACTCGAGTCGCAGAATGGGGCCGTCGTGCGCCTGGGCGCTGAGGCGGGTGTCGAGACGCCCCTTCACCGCTTCATCTACTCTGCCTTGCTGCCGCTGGAGCTACGCTCGCGCGGCGAACTTGACTTTTCCATAACGTGAGAACGGAAGGGAGGTAACGACCAGATGAGAGACATCCGCACCGATTTACACGACGTCCACGCCGACGTCGTTGGCAGTTTGCTGCGTACGCCCGAACTCCTACAGGCACAACAGGAACTCGAAGCCGGCCGCCTCACCCAGGCCGCGTTCAAAGTGGTCGAAGACCGCGCCGTCGACGAGGCCATCGCCTTACAGGAAGAGGCCGGCATGCCCGTCGTCACCGACGGCGAGCAGCGCCGCCTTTCCTTCCAGAGCCAGCTCCCGGCCGCCGTCGAAGGGTTCGGCGAGTGGGACATCGACGCCTTCCTCTGGGGCGACTGGAAAGGGGACGAAGAAGTCGGCGACTGGAGTCGCGAACGCCCCCGGCAACTGGGCGTTACCGGTAAGCTGCGCCGCAAACGGCACCTCTCCGTTGAGGAGTTCGTCTATCTGCGCGGCCGCACGACGCGCATTCCCAAGATCACGCTGCCCAGCCCCAGCCTCTGGGTCAACTTCTGGTCCCCCGAACACTCCGGCGACGCCTATCCCACCCTCGATAGCTTCCTCGCCGACGTGGTGGACATTTTGCGCGAAGAGGTGGAGGAACTGGTGCGCCTCGGCGCCACCTACATTCAGATCGACGCCCCCCACTACCCCCTGTTGCTCGACCGCCGCACGCGCGAATTCTACGAATCCCAGGGCTGGACTGTCGAGCAATATTTACAGCGAGGGATCGAGATGGACAACGCCGTAATCGGCGACTTTCCCAACGTCACCTTTAGCTTCCACCTCTGCCGCGGGAACCAGGGCAGCCGCTGGCTGGCCGAAGGGGGTTATGAGCTGATCTCCAAACCGATCTTCCGCGGCATCAAGGCCGACCGCCTCATGCTGGAGTACGACGACGAGCGCTCGGGCACCTTTGAACCTTTGCAGGACGTCCCCGATGACAAGATGGTCGTCCTCGGGCTGGTCACGACCAAATCACCGCGCCGCGAGACGGTAGACGGACTCAGCCAGCAGATCGAGGAAGCCGCCAACTACTTCCCGCGGGAACAACTGGCCCTCAGCCCCCAGTGCGGGTTCGCCACCTCCGTCGTCGGCAACGCCCTTGACGTAGACGACGAAGCGTACAAACTGCGAACCATCGTCGAGGCGGCCGAGGCCGTGTGGGGCTGACGGACCCACCACTACCTTAAAGCATCCGCCGTTGTCGCTCACCCCTCCCCGTTGCCGGCCACCAGCGCCATCGACTCCACGAAGCGGGTGTTAAAATCCGGGTCCAGATCGAGGTCAATCTGTTCAGCCCGCTCAGCCAGCCGCTCCCCGCGGGCAAATCCTTCGTCGCAGAGGAACGTGGCCGCACCCAGGCCCGCGCCGTTCGCTTCCGTTTCCACCACCTCCCGGCGCACCGGCGGGATCATGCCCAGCGCCAGCACGGCGTCGACGTCGATTTGTCCCCCAAAAGAGCCCGTCAGGATCACGCGCTCCAGGTCGGTTGCTCGTAGGCCCAACTGAGCCAGCAAGATCTCCACGGCCGCGCGGATGGCGCCCTTCGCCTTCTGCAATTCACGCACGTCCCACTGAGATAACGCCAGGTCGCCGTCGGCCGTCAGAGAAATGGCGCGCGCGCCGTGGGCGTCCTCTCGCAGACGGTCCCCGAAAATCCGCGGCTCCGGCGCGATACGGCCGTTGGGCTCAATAACGCCCGCCCGGCGCAGTTCGTGGACCACGCTCAGTAATCCCGAACCGGTCAGGCCCACCGGCGGCTCGTCGGCGATCGTCTTCAACGCCAGTTGTCCCTCCTGCACGCGCGCGGCGACCACGGCGCCGTCGACGGCGCGCGTACCGCACGAGATGTTGACCCCTTCGAATGCCGGGCCCGCCGCCGTCGACGCTGTGACAATACGGCTCCCATCGGTGACCATCACCTCTCCGTTCGTCCCCAGGTCGATGGCCGCCATCGGCCCCGGCGGCTCGTCGAAACCGAAATAGACGAGGCAGGCCAACGCATCCGAACCGACGAAGCCGCCGATGAGCGGCGGCAGCGACACCCGCGTTCCCTGGGGAAAGATGCCGCCCATCATCCCGCCCGCGTCGCGAACGGCCGCCGTACTGTATGGCTGAAAGGGAAGGGCCGCCAGCGTCTCCAGCGGTAGTTGCAGGAGCAGGTGGTGCATGGCCACGTTGCCCACGATGGCTGCGCGTTCAATACGCTCCCGGATGCGCAAAGAGAGATTGAGCGAATCCACCGCCTGATTGATAGAAGCCAGCGCCAGGCGGCCCATCCGTTCGGCGTCGGCCACATCAGCCGTCGCGGCCGCCAGCCGCGAGATCACGTCCGCGCCATAGACCGTCTGCTGGTTGAGGCTGGCGCCTCCCGCGCACACTTCGCCGTCCTCCAACATGACGAGAAAAGCGGCCACCGTCGTCGAGCCCAGGTCGATGGCCAGCCCTAGCGGGGCGTCCCGCTCCCGCTGGTAACGATTGCTGGCCCGGAAAACCTTGTCTGAGTAAATGACCACGGGCGCCAGCGTCACCTGGGCGTCCTCGCGCACGCGCGCCCGGCACGCCAGCCGGTTGCCGACCGCCAGCTCCCCCTCCGTTAGATTCTCCAGTTCCACGCTGTCCGGTGGCGCCATCCCCGCCTCGACCAGTACCTTGCACTTGCCGCAGGTCCCCCGGCCGGCGCAAGGTTGTTCCAGAGGCAATTCGGTGGCTTTGATCGCGTCGCCCAACAGGGCGCCGGCCGCAATCTCGACCGTCTTTACCGTTTCGCCATAGATCACTGTCAGAGTCGGCATGCCTTCACCGTCAGCGTTTCAACCTTCGTCACTTCATCAGCCGCGGGTTGCCCAGCGCTTTCGCCCGAATGCGATAGCTGTCCATGCCGGTGACGATCTCTTCCACCAATACCCGCGGGCTGTCGGCGCCCGCCTCCAATGCCCCTTTCAGCACCCGTTCCCGGCCCAACTGGCGCGCCCGCGCCATCGCCGCTTCCAACTCTCCATACAACTCCCGCCCCTCGCTCACCTGCACGTAATAACCGATCACCTTCAACCCTTTCTCCGAAAGGCGCGGGTAGATGACGATCTCTTCGTCGACCATGATGCTGGCCGCCACGGCGCCGGCCGCGTTGGCCACCTCGTGGTATTCCGGCAGGATGAGGTCGGTGTGTAATGCGGCGGCGACGTCCTCGAGCACGATGCCCGCCGGTGCGCCGATGCCGATGATCGGCAGCCTCAGCCGGAAGCGTGTATCCAGGTGGGCGTTGACGTCATACAGGCCATCCTCGAAGAGCCACCAGCCAATCTCGTCGTCGCTTGCCTCCAGGCGCCGGCCGCTGAGAAAAGTGAGGATGGCGCCCACGATCTTCTCCGTCATCCGCCTCCAGACGTCCCGCTGCACGCCCGCCCGCTCCCTGCCCTGGAAGCGACAAAAGATGTCGAACGCTATCTCCGCTGCCTCGCTGTCCCACCGCGCGAAACGCCCGTCGACGTGCAGCAGGTCGGTGGGCGTCATGCCCGCCTTCCCGACAATCTCCTGGCGCACCAGGTCGCCCGCGCCTAGCTGAGAAGGGTGGAACAGGTCGAGGCGCCGCAGAAGCTCGGGCAGCGGGAGCGGACCCGGCCGGAGCGCTTCGATTAACGCCCGGTTGCGGCCGTTGCGCAGCCAGCCCGCGTCCGTCGGTTCGCGGAGCAGAAACCAGACCTCCAGCCACTCTGGCGTCAGCCGCTCCAGGTCGCGGCGGGCCAGCGCCTGAAGGTGCTGCCGGACCTGGGGGATCTCATAGGCGAGATACGCCAGCGGCGTCACCCGCTCGGGCCCTATAGCCATCTCCATACGTGGGTTCAGCGTCAGGTGGCTGTCCCCGCCGAGGGCCAGCGAGAGGAGGCGCGCCGCGCGCACGGCCGTCTTGTAGCCGTCCACCGTCGCCCCCTCCTCTGTAACCGTCACCTGCCCTCCGCTCACCAGAGCAATGTCCGTCGTCGTGCCGCCGACGTCGATAACCAGAGCGTCGTCCACGCGCGAGAGGAAGCGGCCGCCGATAGCGCTCGCCGCCGGCCCCGAATGAATCGTCTCCACCGGCGTTTGCCCGGCAAAGGTATCGCTCATCAACGTCCCGTCGCCGCGCACCACCATCAGCGGAGCGTCGATACCCCGTCGCGCCATCGCCCGGCGCACGGCGGCGACGAATTCCTTGAGGGCAGAAAGCAGCGACGCGTTGAGCGCCGCCGTCGTCGCTCGTTCGATAGACCCCAGCTTCGTCGAGAGCTGGTGCCCCAGCACAATGGGCAGGTCACACGCCTGAGACAGCGCCTCGAAGACACAGCTTTCGTGCGCCGGATTCAGCGGGCTAAAGTAGCCTGACACCGCGATGGCGTCCACTTCGTCCTCCAGCGCAACGGCCCTGGCCACGATCGCCTCGAGATCGACGGGCTCTTTTTCGTTGCCGTAGATGTCGTGTCCGCCGGCGAAAAAGAAGAAGTGGGGCGTCGCCAGGCGCCTCTCCAGCTTGAACGTCGCGATCAGTTCCGGATCGTATCCCAAAAGAAACAGCGCGACGCGCTTCCCTTTCCCTTCAGCGATGGCATTGGTCGCCAGCGTCGTGGAGATCGAAACCATTTTCACGACCGCCGGGTCGTCGATGGCGATGCGGTCGATCACGCGGCCGATGCCCAGGGACAGGTCGCGCTTTGTCGTCAGACTTTTATGCGTGGCCAGCACGCGCCGCGATCCGTAATCAAGCAGGACGCCGTCTGTATAGGTGCCGCCCGTGTCGATGCCTAGAACCCGTTCACTCATTCACACGAACATCTGCACGTCGAGTTCTTCGTCTTTGTGGCGGGCGTCGGCCAGTTCGCAGATACGGTGCAATTCCTGGCACATCGCCTCGTCCAGGAGCGGCTCCGTGTCGGCGTCCAGGACCTCCAGCACCCGTTCCTGAACGCGTTCGCCGAATCGGTTGCTGCCGCCCTCCACCCACGCGTCCCAATTCTCGCGGCTGATCAGGGACGGCCGCCAGATCTCTTCCTTGAACCGCTCGTAGGTGTGGTCATGCTCCAGGAAATGCCCGCCGGGACCGACGTCGGCTATCACGTTCAAAGCCTTCGTCTCGTCGGTAACCGGAATGCCCCGCAGGATGCGCTTGACCATGTCGATGATTTCGTTGGCCGCGACCACCATCTGCATCGAGCTGGTCAGGCCCTGCTCCAGGTAGCCGACGTCGTGGATCATGTTGCCGCCGATGAGGGCGGCCGTGGCGATATTCATCGTCGCTTCCATCGCCGCCTGTTCGTCGAACGCTTTAACGTCCGAGCACCCGGCCGTCTCGTACATCGGCACGCCCAGCCACTTCGTGATGTCCGTGTAGCCGGCGCTCAGCAACGCCATCTCCGGCGATCCGTAGCTGTAAACGGCCGTCTGCATATCCATGTTCGAAATCAGCCCGCCGATAATCATCGGCGCGCCCGGTTTGCGTAACTGGCTCAGGACGATGCCGAACAGGCTTTCCGTCAATCCCTGGACCAGCGTGCCCGCCAGCGTCGTCGGCGACGTCGCCCCTGCCAGGGGGCACGGTGTGTAAACGAACGGGATGTTATTGTCCGTGGCAAAGAGCAGCTTCTGCACCACTTCCTGGGAATGGCTCAGCGGGGAGACCGGCTCGATGTACAGCGAAAAGATCGGCCCCTTGCGCCACTCCTCCGCTCCGCCCAGCCGGATGTGGGCCATCTCCAACTGGTCGCGGACTCCCTCCAGATCGACGGCCGTAACGTTGATCGGCTTGGTCGTGCCCTCCAGCATCGCCAGATACTGCCACCGGTCGTACGTGCCTACGGCCCGGTCCTGCACGATGCCCATGGACATGTGGAAGTCCAGGTTGGGCAACGCCTCCACCAGGCGCGCGAAATCGCGGACGTCGTTGTACGTAGCCCGCCGCCGCTTGCCCGTACGGGGATCGATCGTGAAAGGCGTATCAGAACCCGTGCCGAAATAGATCTGATTCTTGTACAGCTCCATGCGATGCTTGCGGTCGGGGCCCGTGATGACCACCTTGCGCGGCAGCGTCGCCAGCGCCTTGTCGACCATCCACGGCGGGATATGTACGAGGCTGCTGTCGTCGCGAACGTCAGAGACGGCCGCGCCGCCCGAGTAAGCCACTTCAACCCCTTCCTCGTCATAGACGCGGACCCCCGTCTTGTAGAGGACGCGTAGGGCCGAGTAGTAAATGGCCTCCACCTCCTCTTCGCTCAATACCTGGAACGACGGTGTGTTGTTGACCCGATAATTCGTTCTGCGTACTTGCATAGCTCATTCTCCTGGCGCCGGTGGCGCAGGCGAGCGCCGCCGGCCGCACGGTATCTCCCTACGTCATACGAACTGATCCTGGCGAATCTCGCCGCCGGGCTTGACGACCAGAAACTCGTCGCCTGCCGCCTCCGGCTCACTGGCTGCCTCCAGCAGGCGGCGCACGTAACGCTCCGAGCCCATGATCTCCTCGTAGCGCATATTCCAGCGGGTGCAATAACGGGCCACCTTGGCGGCTTCCGGCCGGTAACGCGCCATGTCCTCCTCGCTGTGGGCCACCAGGACGAGACGACGGTAATGTTGGTACTGCATGTCCATTACCCACTCCGCCTCTTCCTGCCCGTACACCTCCACGTACTCCTCATACTCTCCCATCGGGTGGCTGCCACATTCCAGCCAGCCCTTGCTTAGGTAGTAGGTGCCGGGCTCCGCTGCGAACTCCTCTAGGTAACGCTCGCGCGAGCCGAGCAGGATGGCGATGCAGTCGTCGGCCCGGGGGACGAGCAGCGTGTGCTTCCCGGCCTTCAGGCCTTTCAGCCCGTTCCCGCATAGCCCGTAGCCCAACACGACGAGGCTTGGCATCTCGATGCCGTCAATCGTTTCCTGTAGCGCTGACCGCATCATATTCGGCAGCCGGTGCAGGCCGTAATCCTTAAAGATCACCTTGCTCGCCGTCTCCGGAGGCAGCAGGCTCTCGATGAGGCTCTGCAACACCTGGCAGGCGACAATCACGACAGGCAATTTCTCTCCTGCGGTCACGTTCTGACTTCCGCTTCCCGTCGTCGTCTCACGCGACGTCCAGGAACTGTTTGGCCAGATCGGCCGCCGCCGGCGCGTTGGAACCGTAGCCGTCGGCGCCAATGCGCTCGGCGAACGCCTGATCGACAGGGGCGCCGCCGACCATAATCTTCACCTGGTCGCGGAGGCCGGCTTCTTCGATGGCCCGTACGGTATGTCCCATCGAGCGCATCGTCGTCGTCAACAGAGCGGACATGCCCACGATCTGCGGTTGGTGCTCCTTGATGGCATTGACGAACCGTTCCGGCTTGACGTTGAAGCCCAGGTTAATCACTTCAAACCCGGCGCCTTCACACATCATGGCCACCAGGTTCTTGCCGATATCGTGCAGGTCTCCCTCCACGGTACCCATCACAATCTTCCCGCTCAGCGAAGCGCCGGTGGCCGTCAATTCGGGGCGCAGCACTTCCAGTCCCGCGTGCATGGCGTCGGCCGACATCAACACCTCGGGAACGTACATATCCCCCCGCTTGAAGCGGACGCCCACCTCATTCATACCCAGCACCATCCCCTGGTCGAGGATCGTCTTGGGCGCCAGCCCTTCGTCCAGGGCCTGATGCACCATGTCCGGCGTCTTCTCAGCCCTTCCTTCCAAAATAGCCGTTGAGAGTTTCTCGAGCATTCTATTCATTGCACCTTTTCTCCTGTCTCAGGCTAACGTTTTCTGGTTCGCCCGGTTTGGCCCGTCATTCCACCCGTTCTTCGGCCGCGGCCAGCACCTCTTCGATGGCGCGCTCCGTCTTCGGGCGGATCCCTGCCGGTTCGTGGGTCGCCATGATCTCCTGGGCGCGCGTCACCGTGCGCTCGCCCATCGTCGTGCCTCCCATCATCTCCCACTCTTCGAAATTGCGGCGGTCGCTCAGCGTCGGGTACCAGAACTCGCTCTTGAAGTGGCGTCGGGTGTGCGGCTCGCGCAGGTAGTGGCCGTCAGGCCCAACCGTGTCGATCACGTCCACGGCCAGCGTCTCGTCATTCACTTCAATGCCCCGCGTGATGCGCCGCACATAACCGATCGCCTCGTCCATCATCACCGTCTGCAAGATCGAACCGGTCAGCCCGCTCTCCGTATAGCCCACATCGTGGCAGAGGTCGCCGCCGGAAAGGGCCGAGAAGAAGACGGAGAGCGACCCTTCTAACGCCGCCTGTTCGTCCAACGTCTTGGAGTCCGTGCACCCCCCCGTTTGCCACAGGGGCAGTCCGGCGTAGTGTGCCAGCTCCGTGGCGCCCGCCATCATCAGTGAGAGTTCAGGCGCGCCGTAGGAAAGGATCATTGCGTTCATGTCCATCACCGAGAGGACGCCGCCCATGAAGAAGGGCAGGCCCGGCCGTAGCGTCTGAGCCACCACCAGCCCCATCCACGACTCGGCCGCCGCCTGAATCACGATCCCCGCCGCCGTCACCGGCGCAGTCCCCCCGGCGAGGGGGCATGGCGTGAAGATCACGGGGATCCGGTGCTCGGCGCAAAAGATCAGCTTGTCCATTGCCTCGATTGTGCTGACCAGCGGGGAGAGCGGTTCGCAATAATGCACGTAATTCGGCCGCTTCTCAAAGGCCGCCTGTCCCCCCGCCTCCGCCACCGCTATCCGGTGGATCTCCTCCGCGTCTTCTCGCCCGTAAGACCAGGCCACGATCGGCTTGCTGGTTCGGGGGAACATCTCCGCGAATTCGTACGTGGCCGCCAGCTCGTGGTGGACGTCGCTGATCGTGCCCAACGATTCGCAAAAGTCGATGTTCGGCAGCGCGTCGCATATCGTCGCCACGATGCGCGCGTCGGAGCGCACGTACGGCCGGCGCTCCAGCGTTTCGATGTCGATGAAGTTCGGTGGCGTGGGGCCCGGGCCAAAGTGCGCCCGGCCGGGGCCAATGTGGATGTCGCGTTCTGGATTGCCGTCTCGGGCGAAGATGGTAAAACTGCGCGGGGCCGATGCCAGCGCCTGTTTGACCAGGTAGGCGGGAATGCGCACCCTTTCGCCGTCCACCCACGCGCCCGCTTCCTCCAGAACGTCTCGCGCTCCCTCGTGCTGAACTTCCAGCCCCGTATATTCCAGGACGTGCAGAACGCCGTTAAACAACTCCTCCAGTTGATCCTCAGAGAGCATCTGGAAGCGCACGCCCGCATTCGCCTTAAAATTCGTTCTCATTTGAAACCTCCCGCGATTCAGCGCCCGCTCAAACGGGGCGCCACTCCAGGCTCAGGCCCCGTCGACAAACTGCCTGGCCAGATCCACGGCCGAGGCAGCGTTCGACGCGTAGCCGTCGGCGCCGATCTGTTGGGCAAAGGTGTCGGTTACCGGTGCGCCGCCGATCATAACCTTCACGCGGTTGCGCACGCCGGCTTCCTGAAGGGCGTCGATCGTGTGTTGCATCGAGCGCATCGTCGTCGTCAGCAGCGCCGACATACCGACGATGTCCGGTTCGAAATCTTTCACCGCCGTGACGAACGCTTCCGGAGAAATATCTTTCCCCAGGTCGTGCACCTCGAACCCGGCCCCTTCGCACATCATTCCCACCAGGTTCTTGCCGATGTCGTGCATGTCTCCCTTCACCGTGCCCAGCAGCACCTTGCCCATCATCTGCACGCCGCCCGCGACCAACAACGGTTTCAGGACGTCCATCGACGTTTGCATCGCTCGGGCAGAGCGTAACACTTCAGGCACGTACATATTGCCGGCGCGAAACTCGACGCCGACGTAATCCATCCCCGGCATCAGGCCCTTGTTCAGGATCGTCTGCGCTTCCTGACCCGTCTCCAGCGCATCTTGTGTCAGGTCGGCGATGCTGTCCTTGTTTCCCTTAATGACGGCCGCCGAGATCTCCGAAAGTACGTCGCTCATAGTGGATTTACCTCCTCCATAAATGCCAATCTAACCTTAAAAGGCGTCCTCCGGCGCGCCGCCAACCCGTTTGCTACGATGCGGCGCGCTGCCGGTACGCCTGAATCCAGTTCATCCCATAATCGTCGCGCCCCATGGCCAGATCCGCCGCCAGAATCGCCGTCTTCACCTCGGTCACCAGTGGGTTGGTGATGGGACACGTCATGCCCGCGTGGATCGCCATGGCGATGAAGGCGGCGTTGATATATTTCCGGTCCGGTAGTCCAAAGGAAATGTTGCTGGCCCCCATGGTCACGTTGACGCCGAACTCCTGGACGACAAGGGCCGTCGTTTCCAAAGCCACCCGGCCGGCGCTGCTATCGGCCCCCATCGTCAGCGCCAGCGGGTCGATAATCACGTCTTCCTGGGGGATGCCCGCTTGGCCGGCCCGCTCGATAATCTTGGCGGCCACGGCCAGCCGTTCCGCCGGCGTCTCCGGGATGCCGTCGTCGTCCATACACAGGCCGATGACGGCGGCGCCATGTTCCTTGACCAGCGGGAGGATCGCCTTCAGCGCCCGCTCTTCGCTGTTGACCGAATTGACCAGCGCCTTGCCTTCGTAGAGTGAAAGCGCAGCCGCCAACGCGTCCGGATCGGCCGTGTCAATGCACAGCGGCGCGTCGGTCACCTCCATGACGGCCCGCATCACGTCCGGCAGCAGCGCCTCTTCGTCGGCCCCCGGAACGCCCGCGTTGACATCCAGAATAGCGGCGCCGGCCGCTATCTGGCTCGCGGCGTCTTCACGCACAATGTCAAAGTTGCCCGCTTCGAGTGCGGCCAGCACTTTCTTGCGTCCGGTCGGGTTGATGCGCTCCCCGATAATCACCGTCGGGCATCCCCGGCTGATTTCCACGGTTTGCGTTTTTGATGAGAGAACGGTTGTCAGCTCTTCATACATACTTGCACCTCGCGTCACGATTTCCGGCAGAAGTTCACATTCTCCTGCTCATCTGCTTGTCGCCACTTGCTCCTCCGCTCGTTGCCGGATGGCGCGAACCTGCCCGGCGACGTCGTCGGGGAGTGGTTCAGGGGCGTATTCGGAGAGAATGCTTTCCACCCGTTCCGCCGCCCGTTCCACCAGGGTCTTGCCCCCGGCCGCCACCCATCCCTCGTAATTGTCCCGCTCAAAGAGGCGTGGATACCAGCGCTCGCGGAAATGGGCGTACGTGTGCTCGCTTTCCAAGAAATTCCCATCCGGCCCAACCTCGTCGATCAGATCCAGCGCCAGCGCCTCGTCGCTCACGTCCACGCCCCGTGTGAAATGTTGCAGCCAGCTCAGGATCTCGTCGCAGATGGCCAGTTGCGCCAGCGAGCCGGTCAGCCCCGACTCCAGATAGCCCAGATCGTGGACGATGTTCGCCCCGCAAAGGGCGTCCGTCATCAGCGTCAGGGCCGCTTCGGCTGCCGCCTGTTGGTCCACAACCTTAGCTTCGCTACATCCGGCCAGGGCAAACATCGGCAAACCCAGGTGATGGACGAAATCAGGCGCCAGGGCCCGCTTGTCGGGATCGGCGTAAGGCTGCACCGTCGTCCGCATGTCCAGCATATTGCCTCCCCAGCCGGGCATGATGAACGGCGCTCCCTCCCGTTGCAGTTGTGACAGGACCAATCCGACTAATGCGCCCGCCTGCGAAACGACCAGGGCGCCGGCCGGCGTGACCGGCGCCGTCACCCCGCCCTGAGTGGACGGCACGTACGCCGCCGGCACCCCCTTCTCGGCCAGGTACAACAGCTTCTGCAAGGCCTCCCGGTTATGAATCAGCCCCGTCGTCACATTCACGTAACAGGCCGCGCGCGGGCGTTGTCGCAGCGCCTCCGCGCCGCCCGCCACAGCCTCGGCCATGTCCAACGCGTCTTCGCAGCCCGAAAAGTCGGTGGTGACGAAGAAGATGGGCTTGGTCGTGCGCGTGAGCATCACTTCCATCTGGTAGCGGTCCACGACCGGCTGGGGAACGTCATGCGGCAAAAACATACACATGACGAAGTCGATGTTGGGCAGGGCGTCGGCCACCGTCATCGCGTCGACCACGTCCTGCAATCGTGCCTCCCGCCGTTTGCCCGTCCGGTGGTCGATAACGTGCAGGCAATCGGAGCCCGGGCCGAAGAAGCTGCGATATCCCGTTACCGGCATAACCGGCCTGCCATGGCGATCGTACAGTGTCAGACGCTTCGGCGCCGTCGTCAGCGCCTTCTCCACCAGCCCGGACGGAATGCGCACCCGGTTCCCATCCTCGACCGGCACGCCCGCCTTTCTCAGCAGGGCCAGGGCCTCCTCGTCGAAGAGGCGCACGCCCGTGCGCTCCAACACTTCAAGACAGGCCCAAAACAGCTTTTCGCTCTGAGCGTCCGCCAACCTCCGGAACTGCGCCGTGTCCAGTGAGAAGTAGTTGCTGTGCACAGTTACCCCCAATCCCCGCCACGGCGCTTAATATATCTATAATATATTAACGCCGATAAAAAATGATAGCGGAAACGATACCCGCTTTCATATTCTTCGCTTAACCTTACCTTACTCTCGCGACCGGCAAATTTGTTTCTCTCACATGGTTGTCCATTTTCGTAAGGCTAACAGGTGCTAAACGTCACGTCTTTCCCTTAACGAATGTCACCATACCCCTGTCTCGATGGACTCTCGAGGTCAGCGGGCCCCCGCTGCCTCCTGCCGGAACCACTTTTCGTCGGCCAGCACGACCGACGTCTCGATCTGTCGCTCAGGTATTGACCAGTATCGGGCGAGAAGCCGATCCTTCTCATCGCGAGATACCTGGCGGAAACCGTGTTTTTCGTAGAAGCGGATGGCCCATCCGGCCGCCGCCCACGTTCCGATCAGGAGCGGGCGCTCCGTTTGCTGCCGCAGCGCGTTCAGCAACCGTCCGCCGATTCCCCGCCGCTGTCTGTCCGGCCGCACGTAAGCGTGGCGGATGAGGGTCACGTCCTCCACGTCCTGAATGCCCATCACGCCTACCATCTCGCCCGCTTCCTCGTAGCCCCAGAATCGCACCCCGGCGTCCATCTCATTCTGCAACTCGGTGCGCGGCATGTACGGCTCGTGCCAGCCGTCCTCTGGAATGATGCCCTTATACGTCGCGGCCGCGTCGTTTATGATCTTGTAAATCGTTTCAAAGTCGTCGTGCGTACACCGGCGTATCATATCCATCCTCCAATTGGCCCTTGCCCTCGGCGCGGCGCGGGTCAGAAACAGATCGCCGCCCATTATAACCCGGCCGCCGCGGCGCTGGCACCGCCCGCCATTCCCCCAGGTCAACTGTCCTTACCTGGTCAACTGACCAGCCCATATTCTAGCCACTTTACCGGGATCCACCCTCCACCGGGGAATGATCCGGGCGGCGACCAGAGCGTCTATCATGTGGGTAAGGCAGGCACCGGAACGGAACCAACCTCCGGGAGGCTCAGCAAGAAGTTCTTAGAGGGCGAGAGGCGTTACGCAGCCTCCCGGAGGTTACGGATTTAGCGAATGAACCATCTAGAAAATCCTCCCCACTCAGCCCTGCCGGTAGACGTGCAAAATGGAGGCAGACACATGAATGCCAGGAATGACGCGCTCAGTTTTCTCTACTTTCTCTTCATCGTGGTCCTGGCGGCCGCTTGCCAACCCGTTGTCGGCCCGGAGCCGGAGGCCACACTCGGCCCCACCGCGCCGGCCGACACGGCGAGCGAACCCCCCACGCAGCAGCTCTCCATTCCCGGAGCAGAGCCCGACACGGAAACCCCGGCCGGCGTCGTTGAGGCCTTCTACACCTGGTATCTGGATCCCGATCGCAGCGGCGACTTCTCCGAGAGCCCCTATCTGAGCCAACGCCAGGTCGAGGTTGTGGCCCAGGCGACGCAGGGCGGCCGCTTCGGTGCCGACCCCTTCCTCCTTGCCCAGGATACGCCGGCCACCATCCGCGTCGAGGCCGTCGCCGCGGACGCAACGGCGGCCCAGGTCGTGCTGCACCAGTATTGGAGCGTGGATGCAGCCGAGGGAGAGCCGTACGACCTGACGCTAGATCTGATCCGGGAAGACGGCGGCTGGAAGATCGAACGCATTCAAAAAGGCAGTCCGCTCACCCCGCACGGCGTCGTGCAACTATTCTATAACTGGTATTTCGCCTATGCCGACTATGACCGAACGCTGGGTAGCGTGTCTTATGCATTGGGTCCGGCCGGGAATCCGCTGGCCGATCGAGCCTATCGTGACAGCCCCTATCTGGCCCCCGCCTTCGTCACGCAGGTGGATGCTCTCCTTGCCGAAATAGAAGCGTCTTCGACAGAGGTCGCGTACGATCCCTTTCTCCGTGCCCGCAATCACCCTCAGGGATTCTTCATCCTGACACATGAGATGTGGTCGGACGGAAACGAAGCCGGCGTCCCGGTGCAGCTCATTTTCGGCCGCGAGCTAACCGTGATCGACGTCATCGTCGTGCGTGAGAACGGGAGCTGGCACATCGTCGACGTGGAGGGCGAACCGCCGGACCCGGCGACAAGCGCAAAGCAGGTTGTCGCCCTTTTCTCCGGCCATTACTTTAGCCGCTGGTACGCCTATGCCGACGAATTCGATCAGCCCCATACAGGCCAGGTTGATTTGGCCGCTTTCCTGGCCCAGACCGGCGACTTCTATCGCGACAGCCCCTTTCTCAGCGCGACCTTTGCCGCCGCGGCGCCGGAAAGCGTTGCCGCTGGTAGCGCCACAACCGATCCCTTCTTCCTCGCCGAGGGCATCCCCGCTATGTTGGAAGTCGAAGAGGCGTGGGCCGACGGCCATCGCGCCGAAGTGCGCGTCGTGCAACGCTGGGTCGAGGGAAACGAGATACGGCCGCTGACGGTGAAGCTGGTCCGCGAAGAAGGGCGCTGGCTCGTCGACGGCGTCGTTCCCCTCTCTGGAGAAGCTGCCGCGCCCGCCGACCCGCGTACCGAGATGCACCCGGCCGACGTCGTGCGCGCCTTCTTTACCCGTTATCTGGCGCAGGGAGGCTATGCCGGCGGTGCCCACCGCGACAACGACTACCTGACGCCGGCCTGCGTGGAGGTGTTAGAGAATGACCTGTCTTACTTCGCCACGCTCGGAATTCCTGTCGAGCAGGTCGATCCCCTTCTTCACACCGCCACCGCTGCCCTGGCCGATCTCCGTGTGGAACTCGACAGCGTTACCGTCGATGAAGAGAGGAACCTGGCCCTCGCTCGCGTCCAACGCATCTTCGACAACGGCGTTTCGCTCCCTCTCACCGTACTGCTCACCCGTGACTGGGACAACCGTTGGGCCATCCAGGAAGTGCACGCTGTCGATCTGGGCAGCACCTTGAGCGAGGGCGAAGATCTGCCGGACGAATACTGGCTGCAGACACAAATCGCCGCCCTGTACGACTGGGCCATCCCCTACCGCGAGCAGCCGGAGAAGGTGAATGAGCTGCCCGGTCTGCTCCGTTTGACCATGGAAGCAGAGGGCGGCCTCACCTTCTGCACGTCCTCCTGGCCTCACGGATTCGTCGTCGAGTCTGCTTTTATCGAACCCGACGCTCCCCAGGGCGCACGGCGCGCCGCCGTCGTTCTGCGCACCACAGGCGTCCACTCGCTGCTGACCCTGGAGCTGGAGCAGCGGGAGTGGATGTGGGTCATCATCGACCAGCACTGTGGCGACACGCCGGCCGGACGGGCGCACGCCTTTTACACAGCCTACCTGGGCTATCACGGCGACCCGATGGGCGAGCGCGCCTACGCTCGCGGCGACTATCTCACCGCCGACCTCATAATGGCTGTGGACGGCAAGTTGGAGGCTGCCTTGCCCGGCATGCCCGAGGGCGGCGACCCCTTCACGTTAACAGAGACGACGCCACAATGGTTCCACGTCCGGCCGGGGGACACCGCGAACAGCGCGCTGGTCACGTTGGCCTTCCAGGATGGGACGACGCACGAGCTGCGCCTGACCTTCGTCCTGGTGGACGGGCGCTGGTTGCTCAGCAGCGTCGATCCGGCCGCCTGATCCCGTCATGAAAGGAGCGCTCGTGAGCCGCTTGCAACAAGATGGACGTCATCGCCGTCGACGCCTTAGCCATCGCACCAAAATAATCGCCTGGGCCTTCATCCCCGCCGCCCTCATCCTCGGAACCGTAGCTCTGGTCGCCTTCTTTGGCTACCGGCAAACGACGGCCGACGTGGTAATGGAGCGCGACCGGCAACTGATCCAGGTGGCCGCCATGCAACTGGCTGACGCCTTAGAAGAGCGGGTGACGCCGCTGGAGCAGGTGGCGCGCGTGCTCGGGGTGGCGGGCGAGACGGAGGCCGCGCAGCAGAGACTCCTGAGCCAGTCGGCGCAGGCGCTGTCCCCGTTCGACGGCGGCGTGGCCGTCGTCGACGAGCGAGGAACCGTGGTTGCGTCGCATCCCCGCCGGCCCGCCCTGCTGGGCGTCAGTTGGTCAGATCAGCCGTTTTTCCTCGCCGTGGAAAAAAGCCGGCAGCGCACGTACTCAGACCTGATAGCGACTCCGGCCGGTCCGGGAGCGAAGACCCTGTACACGGCCGCCGTAGCCGTCCCCGTCGTCGGCCCCGAAGGATCGTTCCAGGGCGCCGTGGTCGGCTTCCATCGTCTGGATGAGCCGGCCGCCGGACACTTTGCCGGGAGCGTCCTCAGCCTCCCCTTGCCCGCCGGCCGCCAGCTCTATCTGGTGGATGGCCGGGGGCGTCTCCTTTACCATACCGGTCCGGCCGCCATCGGCTCTGACTACAGCGCCCTCTCCACCGTACGGTCCTTGATGGCAGGAAATGCCGGCGCCTTGCGCACGGTGGACGGTTCCGGCGAAGCCGTCGTCACCGCCTACGCCTCCGTTCCCGGGACCGGTTGGGGGCTGGTCAGCGAGGAGCGATGGTCTTCCCTCATCGCCCCTTATGCCCGCTACCAGAATTTCCTGCTGTTGTTGCTCGGGCTGGGGTTGGTCGTGCCCGCCGTCGTTGTCATGATCGGCGTGCGCCGCCTGATGCGCCCGCTGGAGGCGTTAGGCGCGGCGACGCGGGACGTCGCTCAGGGCAACATCGGCCGCACGGTGACCGTGCGATCGGGCGACGAGATCGAGGCGCTGGCGCAGCACTTCAACGTCATGTCGGCCGAACTGGCCGCCTCGTACGCCCGGCTTGAGGAGCGGCTGGCAGCGCGCACGCGGGAATTGGCCGCCCTCAACGCCATCGCCGCCGTCATCGGCCACGCCGATGATCTGGAAGTCATTTTGCAGGTAGCCCTCGACGAGACGCTGGCAGTAATGGACATGGAAGCTGGCGGCGTTTACCTGCTGGACGAATCTCAGGAGCGCTTGGCGCTGGCCGCCCACCGGGGCATGGGGCACGCGCTGGCCGAGGCCGTCGACGGCCTGGCCGTAGGCGAAGGGTTCTCCGGGGAGGTCGTGGTCCGCGGCGAGCCCGTGCTCGTGCCCGACCTGACGCAGGATGCCCGCCTGACGCGCCCGGCCGCCCGGCAGAGCGGCTTTCACGCGCTCGCCACGTTCCCCCTGCAGGCCAGCGGGCAGGTGCTGGGCGCCCTCTTTGTGCTGGCGCCCGAAACGCGCACCTTTTCACCCGAAGACGTGGAACTGCTGACCAGCATCGGCCGGCAGATGGGCGTGGCCGTGGAGAATGCGCACTTGCTGCGCCGCGTCCAGGAAGCGGCCGCTCACGAGGAGCGCCAACGCCTGGCGCGCGAGCTGCACGACGCCGTGACCCAGACCCTTTTCTCGGCGAGCCTCATCGCTGAGGTGTTGCCCCGGGTATGGGAGAAGGATCAGGCGCTGGCCCGGTCGCGGCTGGAAGATCTGCGCGAACTAAATCGCGGCGCCCTGGCTGAGATGCGCACGCTGTTGCTCGAACTGCGCCCGGCCGCCCTCGCGGAGAGCGCCCTGTCCGATCTCCTGCGCCAGCTCACGGAAGCCGTGCGCGGCCGTGCGCGGCTGCAAGTCGCCTTAGAGGTGGAGGGCGCACCTCCGGCCGGCGGGTTGCCCCCGGACGTGCAGATCGCCCTCTACCGTATTGCCCAGGAAGCGCTCAACAACGTCGTCAAGCACGCCGAGGCAGCGAGCGTGACCGTGACCATTGCGTTTGGCGCCGCCGGCGTGCTGTTGAGCGTGTCCGATGACGGCCAGGGGTTCGCCCTCGGCCACGACGACGGCCACTCCGACGCCTTTGGCCTCGCCATCATGCGCGAACGGGCGGTGAACGTCGGCGCCGACCTTCAAATCGAGAGTGCGCCCGCTGCCGGAACCCGCGTCACCGTCGTCGCCCCTATCGCCGAGAAGTGAGCTTTGTCACCGTGCGAACGGTACGTTTGCCACTCGCGCCCCGTTGGTGCAGGCCTGACAATTGTTTTAAAGTAACCATCACAGGTGAGGTAGCGCCATGTCTGATGAGACCCCCATTCGCGTTATGCTTGTCGATGACCACGCCGTCGTGCGCACCGGTCTCTCGACCTTCCTCGTGGCCTATGACGATATCGAACTGGTCGGAGAGGCTCGGGGCGGCGAGCACGCCCTCCTTCTCTGTGAACGGTGCCGGCCGGACGTCGTCCTCATGGATCTCGTGATGCCCGAGATGGATGGCGTGACGGCGACGCAGAAGATACGCCAGCGCCACCCGGAAATACAGGTGCTGGCCCTCACCAGCTTCCGCGATGAGAAGCTGGTGCAGGGAGCGCTCAAGGCCGGCGCCATTGGCTACCTGTTAAAGGATGTGACGGCCGAAGAACTGGCCCAGGCCGTGCGTGCGGCCCACGCTGGAAAATCGACGCTCTCGCCGGAGGCGGCCCAGGTCCTCATTCACGCCACGCAGCAGCCTCCCTCTCCCACAGCCGCCTTCACAGAGCGCGAGCGGGACGTGTTGGAATTGATGGTCCAGGGCATGAGTAACGCCGAGATCGCCGAAGCGTTGTTCCTCAGCACGGCCACCGTCAAGTTTCACGTCAGCAACGTCCTTTCCAAGCTCGGGGTGCGCAGCCGTACCGAAGCCGTTGCCCTGACCTTGCAGGAAGATCTGCTGGCGGAGTAACCGGGCACTTCCCTGTCTACAGAAAAAAGCCCCACCGGTCTCGGCGGGGCCTTTTCTTACTTTCTGGCCACCTCTCTGGGAAGTCAAGGCAGAGGGCAGACGATGTCGTCGATGAGCCATTCGCCTTCAACTTGCTCCAGGATGACCTCCACTTCGTGCACCTGTTCATACGTCGTGCCGGGATTCCAGACCTCCTGTACGATAGCCGTCGCTTTGCCTTCTTCGACCGTGGCGGTGCCGTAGCGCATCTCGCCGGGGATATCCTGGGCGCAGAGCACCAGGTCGGCTCCGCCCGGGCCGGCTGCCCGCATCGCCTCAATTTCGGCGTCCATCTCGGCGACGAAGTCGGCCGTGACCAGCGGGCTTTCGCGATAGGCCTGTTCGGCAAAGGGGTTGCCCGGATAGGCCAGATACCAGCGGTAAAAGGTTTCGCTCACGCTGGCCGCTTCCGCGGCATCGCGTTCGGCCGCCTGCGTCTGCAGGGCCAGGTAGCCCGTAGCCAGGAGCGCGATGACCAACAGAGACACGAGTACGGTTAGAGAAAGTTTCTTAGACATGGTTGCCTCCTTGATTGTTAAAGTTTCGTCGTTTCCGACACTCACCGTCCATAATAGACGAAGGCGCTACTGTCAGGATCGGTCGGAGGCATAAAGTCGCTTGATCCCTACGGGCAGTTCCCGGTCCAGACAAAGGGCGGAATAGGGAACTGGTCAGGTGGAGAGGAAAGGTTATGCCGGCCGGTCCAGCCCTCTGATCGCTGTAGCGCTTGCCTTGGTCTCCGACGAATGGGCGCTTTACGGTCAGACTGGTCTGGCTTTTAGTGCCTCGCTACAATGAATCGTGAAACGGCGAAACGCGGCCGGAACGGCCCACGCGAGAGGCAGGCGATGATCGATTGCTGTCATTCCCAGGAGTACGAAGCGATATTTGATACCGAACGCGCCGCCCGAGATGCTGCCCGCTACCGGGAGCAGGGGTTAAAGTCGACGGCGCAGCAGATCGTCACGCTCTTGCGCAAGCGGGACATCGACGGACACTCTCTGCTGGAAGTCGGCGGAGGCATCGGCGATATGCAGATCGAACTCCTTCGCGCCGGGGTAGCCCGGGCCGTCAACGTCGAACTCTCGCCCGCTTACGAAGAAGCGGCCTCCAGACTGTTAGAGGATGCGGGTATGGAGGGTCGCGTGGAGCGCCACGTTACGGACTTTGTCGAGGCGGCCGGTGACCTGCAAGATGCCGACATCGTCGTAATGAACATGGTCGTCTGCTGCTATCCAGACATGGAACGCCTGGTACGGGCGGCGGCCGGCAAGGCCCGCCGCTACCTGGCCATCAGCTTTCCCCGCGACCTTTGGCTGCTCAGCTACCTGATGCCGTGGGTCATCAATCTGCGGTCCCGGCTGAAAGGCAGCGATTTCCGCTTTTTCGTCCATCCACCGCCCAAGATTCTGGCCACGGCCACGGCGGCCGGCTTACGAGTGGAACACCAGGAAAGGGGATGGCTCCGACGGGTGGCCCTTTTCTCCCGACCCGCTCCGGTGTAAGGTGAGAAAAGCATAGGGGCTTTGGCGCTTACCGCTTCGCCTCCCACCACATCTGCTC
>JAWVYQ010000011.1:0-37196 GCA_033722615.1 Promineifilaceae bacterium (SeqCode) | reverse complement strand
GAGTATTTGACAGCGTTTTCGACCAGATTGAGCAGCGCGTGGTAGAGGCGAGTCCTGTTGGCCTCAATGGGGTAAGGCTCCCCTTCTAGCTCCTGACTCAACGTGATCGATTTGCCGGTCGCAGCACCCGCCAGGTCTTGCAACACCTGGTCGATGACGGAATCCAGCTCGACCCTTTCTCCCTCTTGCTGCACCGTGGCGTCTTCGTCGACAGTCTGTAACAACTGGTTGATCATCTCCAACATGCGGTTGGCGGCATTCTGAATGTGGAGAAGGAAATTACGGTGGCGCTCCTCCATGGGTAACGTCTTGCCGAGCAACTGAGCATAGCCCAGAACAGACGAAAGCGGGCTCTTCATGTCATGGGACAGCATATGGAGGAATTCAGAGCGCGCCGCTTCTAGCCGCTTAGCCTCGGTGATGTCCTGCATAACGACGATGGTGCCCACGTCTTTCACGTGTTCGGTCGTCGTCAAGTAGGTCTCCTCTCCGATCTCAACTTCGGTGGTCTGACCGACGCCACTACTCACTCCCTCAAAGAGCGCGGACATGTTGGTTTCCAGTATACTCATGGCGCGATCGTTGGCGACGAGGAGATTGCCGTCCTCGTCAAGGATGATCAGGGGTTGGGGAAGGGTCTCGGCCGTCGCCTGAATGGCGGCGCGCCGGCGCTCCGACTCGGCGAAAAGGCGAGCGTTTTCGATGGCGGTGGCGACGGGACTGGTGAAAGCGCGCAGCCGCTGGACATCCTCTTCAGTGAAGGCACCATCGGCCTTATTGAAGAGGGCGAGGACGCCCACGACCCGATTCTTGATGACCAGAGGCAGACAGGCAAGGGAGCGAGGGGCCTCACCGTCCAGGTTATCAACAGCAGGATCATAGTCGGGATGGTGGGCGGCGTTGGCAGTCACGACCATCCTGGCGGTGCGCGCCACCCGGCCGACTATGCCGGCGTCGACGGGATAAGGCTTCTCGCCATCGCCCGGCCGGTGGCGAAGGAGTTTCTGACCCTGTTCGTCCAGCAGGTAGAGGCGCACGGCCGCGACCGGCCACTGGCGATTGATTTGCTCAACCAGCACTTCATAAACACGATTGAGGTCGAGAGAGGAAGAAACAGTGTAGGCAAGCCGGTTGAGAGCAGCCAGCTCCTGAACGCGCCGTTGTAAAGCCTCGTCGGTGACGTGGTAGAGGCGGGCGTTCTGAATGGCAATCGCGGCGAAGTCGGCGATGGCTTCCAGAAGACGCTCATCGCGCCGGCTGAATTTACGGCCGACGACGCGGTGGGTAGCGGCCAACACGCCAAAGGTAACGCCGCCGAGGGCCAGAGGCACGTAAGCCAGCGCCTCGACCAGGTATCCCGTCTTGACCTTGATCTCCGATTCGCCTGGGGAACGGCTGGCCCTCATCGGCTGAGAGGAACGGATGACCTCGCCAATGAGCGAGTCATCAACGGTGAGCCGCATCTGCAAGATCTCCTCATCTTCGATGCCGCGGGCGGCCTCCAGGCGCAATTCGCCGCTGTTTTCATCAACGAGCCAGATGCCGACCTCCCCGGCCTCAGTCAGGGCCTGAGCCATCTCGGCGACCTGGTTGAGCACAGCCTCGAGGTCGAGCTGAGAGGTGATGGCTTTGGCAATCTCGATGAGGGCGTCGGCCAGATCGACCTTCTGCTCGGGAGGCAATGTCGCCAGGGATGGGCGATCGGCGATACGCACGACGAAACGCAACTGACCGAGAGCGATGGTGTCCCCATCGACGAGAGAATAGGGGGTGTTGACGCCAATGGAACGGCCGTTACGCAGGGTGCCGTTCGTGCTTCCCAGATCGATGATGAAGAGGTTGGTAGTCGTAGGACGCAAGAGAAGGTGGCGACGGGAAACGCCCTTTTCGGCCGCGCCAAAGGGATTAAGGTCGATCAGATCAGGCTGTTCCCGGCGACCAGCGTTCCGGCCGAGGGTGACCTCGCCGTTTATCTCTAAAGCGAATTCACGGGTGGGATCGGAAGCGAGGATAAAGAGGACGCGCCAGGTAGGAGCCTCGCGCGCCGACTCCGAATCGGCCGCGTAGGGTACGGTGCGAAACTCGGTCTCGCCAACAGGAGGCTTTCCCTCAGTGCGAAACTGCTCCGTGTAACGACTTTCAGACTCAGCCATCAGTCACCATTCCCACTCCGGCTGAACGATGCTCCCAGATAAATGTGAGAAGTAAGCACAGGGCCCGCAAAACTTCCGATATTATTTAAGCGTCTACCACCAAGGGCACGTTCAAAGCGAGATTATCTCCCTTTCTTGCGTTATTCTAACAAACAACGGCGGGGGAGGCCAGCAACAGCCGGCAACTCAGGACGTACCGGGGGAAGAGCCAGGGGACTACAGATCGGCTGCGGCCAGCAAGAGAAGGAGGGCCTGGCCGAGGCCGGAGGGTATCGGTTCGACCTCGACATATTCGTCAGGGCGATGGGTGTTGCCCGAGCGGGAAAGGCCGACACAAATAGCCGGAAAATGACGGCTGAGGGGGATATTGGCATCGGTGCTTCCAGCCGTAAATTCGATCTCCCCGCAGCCAACGGCTTCGAGGGCGGCCACGGCCCAACGAGCAAGAGGCGCCTCCCTGGAGAGGCGACCGGCGGGCCGGCTGCCGATCAGGTTCATCGTAACGGTGACGTCCGGTTCTTCGCCGGCCGACGTCACCAACGTTTCGACCTCATGAACAAGCGCATCTAACGCCTCGGGGTCTTCGGAACGGAGGTCGAGCAACATACGGGCTGATTGGGCGATGGCGTTAATGGCGGTGCCGCCTTCGACAAGACCAACGTTGTAGGTGCTCTTGGGGTCTTTAGAAAGCTCGATCCGGTCGACAGCGGCGATGAGGCGGCCGAGCACGTGAATGGCACTGGGAGCGCCGAAGGCTCCCCAGGAATGGCCACCAGGCGCCTGGACGTCGATGCGATAGCGGCGGACACCAATAGCCTGATGGCAAACGTAGCCGTAGAGGCCGCCTTCCAGCACCAGATAAGCGGCCGTTTTGCCGAAACGGTCGACAACGGCGCGCATGCCGTTGAGATCGCCGAGCCCTTCTTCGCCGACGTTAGCCACAAACCAAACGGGACGCTGGGGGCGAAGTTCACAGGTCTGCAACGTCTCGGCCAGCAGCAGGAGGGCGGCGACGCCAAGGGAGTTATCGGCAATACCGGGCCCGTAGATCCGCTGGCCGTTACGGCTCACCGTCAGATCGGTCTCGGGGCCAAAGACGGTGTCGCTGTGGGCCGAGACGACGACGGGCAGGGCGTTGGGGGAACGGCCGGGAAGACGGCCATAGACGTTGTGGAGTTCATCTTGCTGCACGTCGTGCAACCCCTGCTCGCGAAATTGACGCTCGACGAACTGGGCCCGCTGACTTTCATCGAAGGTCGGTGCAGGAATCTGTTGGATGGCCACCATTAGATTTACGACTTCGTCTAATTGTCCGCGAAAACGGGCCAGCGCCTCCTGGACACGATGCCGCTGCGCGATCTGGTGCACTTTGTTCATACTTGATCCGAGTTGTTAATGGCGGTAAACGTTGACCAGCAGCAGACCGACGACGCTGAGGACGAGGCCCACGTGCAGGAAGAGATTGCTGTCGGCGATCCAGGCATCGGGACCCGGATAGATCTGGAGCAAAAAGTTGAAGAGGATAAAGCCAACGCCGACGAGGGGTAAGACGCCCGGCCGCCTGACCATGAAGGCGTTAATACGTTCAACGATTTCGTTAATTCGTTGATCCATCGGCAATCTTGAGTTCCTCTTCTTCTTCGTCTTCGCCAACGGTGTACGGTTCGAAGGTAGGGAGCAGCCGTTCGGGTAACCGGCCCCAAATACAGACGCCTTCTGCTTCGTGACTCTCCTCCTCTACCTGCCCTCGCTCGTAAAAGAGTGAGACGAGGTCGCCTCGTTCATATGGGAGGAAGACGCGCACGGTGTCGAGATAGCGCTCCATGACCGCTTCCACGGCCAGAAGGAGCGTTTCGATATTGTAACCGGCAAGCGCGGAGATGGGCACGGCCGTATGCCCAACCCCCAGTTTTTCCAGCGGATCGACGTCCTGGGAAAGCTGGTCAACTTTGTTGAGGGCCATGACCAGGGGCAAGTGGTCAACTTCGAGTACGGCCAGTGTGTCATCTACAGCTTCAATCTGCTGCACGGCGTTGGGATGGGTGGCGTCGACGACGTGCAGGATGACGTCGGCGTCGGCGATCTCCTCCAACGTGGCGCGGAAGGCGGCCACAATCTGGGTGGGCAGCTTCTGGATGAAGCCAACGGTATCGGTGAAGAGGGCTTCGCGGCCGGAGGGCATCTCCACACGGCGCGTTGTGGGATCGAGTGTGGCGAAAAGCATGTCGGCCGACCAGATCTCGGAACCGCTGAGACGGTTGAGCAAGGTGGATTTGCCGGCGTTGGTGTACCCGACAATGGCCACGACGGGCAAGGCGGTCTGCTGCCGCTTGTCCCGCTGCTGTTCGCGCCGATAGCGGACTTTCTCCAACTCTTCTTTAACGGTGGCAATGCGGCGACCAATGTCGCGACGGTCCATTTCAAGCTGCTTTTCGCCAGGGCCACGCACGCCAACGCCTCCCTGACCGCCGCCGGCTCGTCCGCCGGCCTGCCGCGCCAGGTGAGTCCACATGCGGGTTAGACGGGGAAGGCGATACTCAAGCTGGGCGAGTTCGACCTGCAACTGGCCCTCGGCCGTATGGGCATGCTGGGCGAAAATATCGAGGATCAGGGCCGTGCGGTCGATGACTTTGATCTCTTCGCCGAAGGCGCGCTCGAGTTCGCGCTGGTGACGAGGCGATAGCTCATCGTCGAAGAGGGCAACGTCGGCGTCGAATTCTTTCAGCGCGGTTTTGACCTCTTCTACCTTGCCCGAACCGATGTAAGTGGCCGGGTCGGGGGAATCAAAACGCTGATAGGTCCGGCCGACGACGTCAAGGCCGGCCGTCTGGGCAAGCCGTTCGAGCTCGTCAAGACTTTCTTCTACAGGAAGGAGCGGGCGCCCCCGTTTAAGTTCGACGCCAATCAGGTACGCTCGCTCACGGGGTGATGTCGTGGGATACAAATCGTCGTTTGCGATAATTACCTCCAAGCCTCAAACGCTGAGGCGAAGCGTGTCTTTAGGACAAAAAGCGTCAGATAGTATCATTCGGGTGGTTGCAGGCGCACGGGCAATTCCAGGTGGAAGGTGCTCCCGGGGTAGCGCTCCTCATCGTAGCCGGGGCTCTCGGCCCAGACACGGCCGCCGTGAGCTTCGATGATGCCACGAGCAATGGGCAAGCCGAGACCGGGGCCACCCCCTTTAAATTTCGTCTTGCCGGACGAGTGGAGGGAAACGTCCCGGGTGGTGGCAAATTTGTCAAAAATGGCGGCGAGGTCGTCGGGGTCGATGCCAATGCCGGTGTCGACGATTTGAACGTCTACGTAGCCGTCGACATCGACCGTGGCCTCGTCCCGGCGCGTGCGGCAGCTAGTTATGGTGACACGGCCACCGTCAGGCGTGTATTTTACGGCATTTTCAATCACCTTTTTAAAAGCCTGGCAAAGGCGCTCGGGATCGCCGTACATGACTTCGCCAACGGCCGGCGGCCCAACAGCGACTTCGATGTCCCGTTCACGAAAGGCGGGTGACAGTTGGTCCAGTGCCAGTTCTATGATCTTGTGCAGATGCAATGGCTGAAAGTGTAGGTCCAGTGATTGCGCGTCGAGCATGGTGACATCCAACATGTCCTCAATTATAGCACGCAGGCGCCGCGTACCGTTACTGAACCCGTCGAGATAAGTGTGCAGGCGCGTTTCCTCCTCGGCGATTTCCTGGCGCAACATGTTCGTGTACCCTTCCAAAAGCGTCAGCGGCGTCTTCAATTCGTGAGCGGCGACGGAGACGAAGTTGGCTTTGCTCCGGTTCAGCCGCTCCAGCTGGCCGCGCAGCTCGACCATGTACTCCAGATGCGTGGCGCGGTCGGTTTCGGTTGCCAGGCGGGCACTCTCAACGAAAGCGTGGTTGAAGAGGGGATCCAGCGCGGACCAGAATTCGAGAATGAGCAAAGGCGAGAAGTCGCGGCGCAGCGCGCGGTTGACGCTCTCTTTGAGCAAGCGAAGGAGCGTGAGCCAGTCGTTGGCCAGGAGAGCGTCTTCGCCGATACCAGAGGCAGCCCAGGATTGCACGGCCGCAAGCTGGGTGTCAGGCGTCTCGTCCACGCCGGTCATGAGCATAGAAAGGAAGTTGTTCACTTCACGCTCGCCCACGAGGAGGTTGGGGGCGCGCTCCAATGACTGGCGGCAAATCTCCTGCGTATGTTCGCGCAACCACGTTTTCAGGCGACCAATCTCGTCACTCAACGTGTTCCTCTAACCATACCTCCAGCGTACGGCCGGGCCGCAGCAGGCTGTCCGGGCTGGCCTTGTCAGCGGTGTCTTCAACCGTATGCCAGTAGGGATAATCGAAATCAATGATGTCCACGGCCGGAATGCCGCGGCGGGTGAAGGGGACGTGATCGTCGGTGATGGTATATTTCATCTCGGGAATAAAGGCCTCGCCGTAGCCGAGTTCGCCGGCAATGCGCCAGAGTTCGCGGCGCAGCGCCGGATCGGAGTGCCCTTCATAATAAAGCTGTTGATCAGCATCGCCGACCATATCGACGAGGATCATGGCCTCGGGCGTGACAGTCAAGTTCTCAGCCATGTAGGTGGAACCGACGATCCATTCCCATCCGGGCATGCCGCCGCCGCCCTGATCCTCCATATCGAAGAAGGCAAGCCAGATTTCACGTGGCACGTCTTCTAAATCGAGGGTGCGGGCGAGTTCCAGGAGAACGGCCACGCCGCTGGCCCCGTCGACTGCGCCGGGTACGGGATCATCACGATCTTCTTCGTCAGCGCTATGCTCGGCAATGCGCCGAGTGTCGTAATGGGCGCCGAGGATGATGATGGGGCCCACGCCCTGATTGGCACGCCCAATGACGTTACGTCCCTGAACGCCCTGGTAAGTTAAGGGTTGCACTTCTGTTTCCCAGCCCAGGGTCTGTAATTGTTGGATGATGTAGTCGCTAACCGCGCCGTGCCCCTGGCTTCCGGGATAACGCGGTCCAAAAGCCATCTGGTCTTCCAGATAAGTAAAGGCATTCTCGCCACTGAAGGTCAGTTCCTGCCCATCCTGGGAGGCAGGAGTGGGGGTGGCGCAAACCGTACCGCAGCCACCGGGACAGTCACCAGGGCAATGGTAAACTTCACCTTCAGCGCAGGAGGGCGGGGTGCACATGGGGGCAGGCGTAGCCGTTCCCGTCCCCGCCGGATAGGCAGCTTCGGACCCGCCTTGTGCGTCCGCCGGCGGATAGGCATCGGGCTCAGCAGCCGGCGCCGAGGTCGCAGGCGGCAAATAGGCCACCGGCGTCTCCGTCGCCGTCTCTGAGACCACGGCCAACCCTTCGGGTGACGGCGTGGTCGTGGGCGTATCGGGGGCTGTGGACGACTGACAGGCACCCAGGAACAAAAGGGCCAAAGTAATCAGAGGCCAAAATAACTTGCGAAAGCGATGGGGCATTCCGTTACCTTATACGGCTGACGGCAGGACGATCTCCGCTTCGGCCGCCTCGCGGTCGAAGTCCAGGCCGTGTTCGCGGGCAAAGCGGCGAAGATCGGTCAGCGCGCGCTTGGTATAGTATTGGTACCGTTCTTTCTTGCTCATGCGATGCTCGGGCATAGGCAGAATGCCAAAGTTGGCCTTCATGGGCTGGAAATTCTTGGGGCGGGCATGAGTGACGTAATGGAGGAGAGCGCCAAGCATGGTCGTAGGCGGCAGGAGAAGGGGATGGCGACCGCTGAGCAGGCGGGCGGCATTGATGCCGGCGATCATGCCGCTGGCAGCGTTGCCCACGTAGCCTTCAACGCCGACGATCTGGCCGGCGAAGAAGAGGTTGGCGCGGTTACGATATTGCATGGAAGGATGAAGCAACGCAGGGGCATTGACGTAGGTATTACGGTGCATCATCCCATAGCGCATGAATTCGGCCTCTTCCAGACCGGGGATCATGCGCAGGACGCGGCGCTGCTCACCCCAGCGCAGATTGGTCTGGAAACCGACAAGATTGTAGAGGGTGCCGGCCAGATTGTCCTGACGGAGCTGAACCACAGCATAAGGTCGGCGGCCGGTGTGGGGGTTTTCCAGACCGACCGGCCGCATCGGGCCAAAGCGCAAAGCGTCTTCGCCACGACGGGCGATAACCTCGACCGGTAAACAGCCCTCGAAAAACTCGGCGTCTTCGCGCTCGAATTCGCGGAGTTCGATCTGTTCGGCGTTGACGAGAGCCTCGTAAAAAGCCTCATACTCCTCTCTCGTCATGGGGCAGTTAACGTAGTCTCCCTCTTGCTCCTGACCGTTATCGTAGCGGGAGGCGCGGAAGGCTTTGTTCATGTCGACGCTCTCATAGCTGACGATGGGCGAGAGGGCGTCGTAGAAGTAAAGGTATTCTTTCCCGGAGAGGCGGGCGATGTCCTCGGCCAGCGGATCGGACGTGAGGGGGCCGCTGGCGACGATGCACGGTTCGTCAGGTATCTGCCGCACCTCCTCGCGAATCAACTCGACATTGGGATGGTTCTCGATGCGCTCGCCGACGGCGCCAGCGAAGTGGTCGCGATCGACAGCCAGGGCAGACCCAGCGGGAACGGCAGCCCCCAAAGCGCAGTCCAGAATCAGGGACCCAAGGCCGCGCATTTCGGCCTTGAGGAGACCGGGCGCCTTGGTGGGAATGACCGAGCCGAGGCTATTGCTGCATACGAGCTCGGCCAGGTGATCGGTGGTATGGGCCGGCGTGGTTTTGCGCGGCCGCATTTCGTACAGTTTGACGTGAATGCCGCGTTCGGCCGCCTGCCAAGCTGCTTCACTTCCGGCGAGGCCGCCGCCAATTACAATCAGTTCTTTCGTCATAGCGCTGCTATTGTAACACAGGGACCTTAACAGGATCTAAAAATGCCGGTGGGTTGAAACGATCTGAAAGAAGAGGGGGTAAGGCCGTCACGGTTTGGCGGATTGAGGGAATAGCCAACCGAGGGCTGGGCCACGGCGCCAATGGAGCATGTCACAAATGGCAAGCGGACGTCGGCAAAGTGTCACTCTTCCTCGGCTGTTAGACGAGCAAGGATGCGCTGGGCATCCTGATCGCGGGGATCGGCTTTGACGGCTTCGCGGAACCAGTAGATGGCCTTCTCGGTTTCGTCGCGGTCCCGGTAGATGAGGCCGATATTGTAGGCGACGCTGGTCGCTTCGGGATCGATCTCCAGAGCGCGTTTAAATGCGCTAATGGCCTTCTTCTGGTGTCTACTAACGGCGAGAACGGGATTACCCAGGTAGGCGGCTCCCAGGTTGGTCCAGACCATGGCATTGTTCGGCTCTCGTTCGCTCAGGCGCTCCAGAATGGGCACGGCCTTGCTGAACTTTCCCGTGAGAATTAGAGCGCCGCTGAGGTTAAAGGCAGCGTCGAAGTTATCAGAATCGAGCGAATGGGCCTCTTTGAGATAGGGAAGCGCATCGGAGGCCTTCCCCTCTTTTAACAAGGCAGTACCGGTGCGAAGGAGATGGTGAAAGCGTTCTTCAGAGTCGTTAGAGTCGTTGTTCGTCAAAGCGTTATACCTCCTCGGCCCCTCTGTTAGGCCTTTGTCTCAGAGGGAGCAATAGCAGCCCCATCAGGGCAAACCCGCCGCCCAGGAGCAGAAACCAGACGCCGTTACGTTGCCAGAAGCGGGCGGCCGGCGAGAGGGGTTGCTCGCGTTCCAGCCACTCAGCATTGAGGCGGTCAAGGGTGACACCGAGCACGCGGCTTGGCCCGGTGTGACAATCGGCGCCGTCGGCGAAGGCGTGGATAAGGTCGGTGAGAGCGCTATTGCCGTACTCGGCGCGGATGTAACGTATGAGGCTCAGGCTCTGGGCGTAGGCCAGGCGGGCGCGTTCCTCACCGGCGGGGAAAGTCTCGCACAACTCGGCAAAGGGGATGGTCTCCTGCCGGACGATGGCATCCTCCACAACCAGGGGAAAGTTGGGATCAGGTGAGGTTTCAAAGAAAGTAGCCAGCCCCTCTTCGAACCAACGGGGAACATCCTCATAACCGACGCCGGTGGCACCGTAAAGCATGAGGTGGGTCATCTCGTGGGGAATGCTCTGTCCCAGATCGTAGGCGGCCGTGCGCGGGTTGACGGCCGTGACGAGGATGACGCCCAATTCAGGTTGAGCTTCGGCAGCGACCCAATCGCGGCCGGTGAGACGCAGAGCAGTGCGCAGGTCGGCCATACTGGGGTAAATGTAAATGCGCAACGGCGTCGTGCCGGCCGTGGGAATGATGGTCTCCAGGCGCGGGCGAGCCTCGGCCACGACGTCGAGCGCCGTCTGCCCGATCTGCAAGCTCTCATCCTCCGCCCAGTGGACGACGGCCTCTCCCGCCGACATCTCCTGCCATTGCAAACGATTATCGACGTAGACGAGTTGCTGTTCCGGCACTTTATGCTCTTCATCGCCGCTAGTGACAAGCCACCAGTAGGTGACGGTTGTAAAGGGAGCAAAGCGCACCTGCGTCAGCGGCAACTCGTGGGTCAGCGTAATCTGGCGCGCCGGTTCGACGTCGAATTCGACAACGAAGGTCGTGTCCATCTGGGGCGTATTGAAGAAGAGGGCAGCATCTTCAATCGGCTCGTCACTGCTGGCCTGAATATGGAAGCGCATCATCTGGCCGAAAGTATAATCCACGTCGGTTTCGCTTTCCAGATCCGACTCCTGCCCGAGGACGGGCGATGGGAGAAGAAGGAAGAGGGCGAGACAGGCCCAAAGGACGGCAAGGGTCAATGGGGGCCAGCGGCGGGCAAAGCGCAACGTCACCCGGAATAGGCGCAAAAATGCAGGAAAACCACCAGTAAGGACACTCACAATGAAAACAGGTTGATGTATATGGCCAGCGTAATTGGACTGAGCAGCGTCGAGAGGACGACGATGCTGGTCACTTCGCCGGGCTGTACGTCAAATTCAGTGGCAATGACGGTGGTGACGACGGCCGTGGGCATGCTAAACTCGATAATCGAGGTGGAGCGGTTTAATCCTTGCATACCCAACCAGCCGGCCGTGACGAGGGCGATTAAAGGCCCCAACACCAGGCGCATGGAAGCGGCCGGGAGCGCAAGGCGTAACGATGACAGGCTGGAGAGCCTGGCAATGTTCATGCCCAACACAATGAGCATGCCAGGAATAGCCCCGGCGGCCCCAATATCGATGGCGCTCATCAGCGGCCCGGGCACTTCCAACTGCATAGTATACACGAAAACGGCAACAATCACCGCATAGAAGGCGGGCACGCGCAACAGGCGACGCAAGGCGTGGCGCCAATCGCTGTTTCCCATGGAGGCAAGAAAGACGCCCACCGTGTAGACGAGCATGGTACTGACGATGAAAAATACGAGGGCGCGGGAGAGGCCGGGCTCACCATAACGCAACTGATTCAGGGTCAGGCCGAAGTTGCCGCCATTGACGAACATGATGGTCAGCAACAGAACGACGACGTCGGGGCGGGAAAGGCGGAGGAGCCGGCCGGCGAGCAGGCCGAAGAGGCCCATAGCCAGGACGACGATGACGCTGAAAGCGGCCAGTTGCGCCAGATCGGCGAGAGGGAGGCGGCTGCCAACGAGCGAGGAGAAGACGAGACAGGGGGTAAAGACGTTGAAGACGACGCTGGAGAGGGTGCGCACATCCAGCGCCTGGCTGCGTTGTAGCAAGAAACCCAGCGCAGCGACGATGAAGATGGGCAGGATGTTCTGGGTCAGAACTTCGACGATACCACTCACGGGTGTCGGTGCAGGCGCGGGGTTAGCTGCGCGCCGTCAGGCTATGACGTCGTCATCTTCGTCCCATTCAAACAGGGAAAGGTCAATTTCGCCACCAAGCCACTCGATCTCGTCGAGGGCATCTTCGACCGCTTCTGCCAGACGGTCGGTCTCGGCATCCTCGGCAAAGCGCTGCAACGTTTCATAGGCGCGCTCGCTGCCGATCTGGCCCAAGGCTGTGACGGCCGCCAGTTGTACGTCCAGTTCTTCGTCGTCCAGGAGTTCGATGAGGCGGTCGACGCAGTCGCTGGCGCCGATGTTGCCCGCGGCGCGGGCTGCTTCGACGCGCATTTCCGGCGACGTATTGAGCATCTCGTCGTTTATGATTGACACCCAGCGCCGGTCGGCGCTACGCCCCATGGCGAACATGGCGCTTAATTGCATCGCTTCATCGCCGCGATGGTAAGATTCGCCGATGATATCAGGAATGCGGTCGTGGGCGGCGTTACCCAGCGATTCCACCGTGGCCCGACGCACCGATTCAGCGGTATCGCTGTGGTCGAACTGGCCTAACAAGGCCTCGACGATGCGGTCAGCCACGTCATGGTCAATCTGGCCCCACTCGCCCATCAGGACGAAGTGGCCCAGGGTAGCGGCCGCCGAGGCGCGGACGTCCTCATCAGCATCGGCCTGCATGAGGTCGATAATGGGGGGAACGACGTCAGTGTTGCTGGTGTCCCAAAGCCCATCGAGGGCCGCCAGGCGAACTTCACGCGCCGGATCAGAGAGGAGGAAGCGGAAGGCCGGGCTGAAATCGACGATGAAATTTTCCTCGCTAATATCGGCCATATGGCGGGCGATAATACGGCGGCGACGGTCCTCTTGTTCCGGCCATCGCTCGGTAAAGCGCTTCATCTCCTCACCCGACATGTCCGAGAGCCGGTAGATAAGGGCAATGGAGACGTCGGGCTCGTTGAAGAGTCTATCGAGGACTTCTGAAAAGGGAAGGTCGTTTCGATCCATATCCATACTATTGCACAATTGGATTAGTAATATCGTGAATTATCAACAGGAACATGAGTCCTAACAGAAAGAGCATGCCTACCAGGTGGACGAGGCCTTCGCGCTCCGGTTCAATACGTTGGCCGCGCACGGCTTCGATGAGGACAAAGAGGATGCGGCCGCCGTCGAGAGCGGGAATGGGCAACAGGTTGGTAAAGCCGAGGGCAACGCTGATGAAAGCGGCAATGCGCAACAACTGGAACCAGTCGCCGGTGGCAAAGGTGTGCTCGGCCGTCTGGCCGGCGATCTGGCTGATGCCGACGGGGCCAACCGGCCGCGCTTCGGCAGCAGTGATCTCGCCTTCTATGAGCATCAGCGGAGCGCGAACGGTGAGCCCAATGATTTCAGTGATCGATTGGCCGGAGGCCAGAGCAGCGTTGAAAGGACCGAGGGCCCAACGACGGCTGCTTTCGTAGGTGAGACGAATGCCGATGGGGCCCTCTTCACCCTGCTCGTACTCTTGCGGGCCGCGCGGCACGACGGAAATGGTCCTCAACTGATCATTTCGGTCAACCAATAGCTCAACCGGTTCGCCGGCGTGCTCCCGCACCTCGGTGACGAGAATGCCGCTATTTTCGACGGGCTGGCCGTTGACTTCGACGATGACGTCGCCTTCCATGAGGCCGGCCTGTTCGGCCGGGGAACCATTGTCCACTTCGCCAACGGCAACAGCGGACGGACCGATCATAAACGCGAGCCAGAAGACGAAGAAGGCGAGGATAAAGTTGGCGATGGCGCCGGCCGCCAGGGTAAAGAAGCGGGCCGTCTTGGAGGCAGCTGCGAGGCCATCGGGAACGGAAGGATCGTCTTCACCGGCCGGGCGCACAAATCCACCCAGGGGAATCCAGTTGAGCGAGTAGACGGTACCGTTTCGTTCAAACAGCTTGACGGCCCGGGGGGGAAAGCCAAGCCCAAACTCTTCAACACGAATGTCGAATAAACGGGCAACGATAAAATGTCCCAGTTCGTGAACGAAAATAATCGGGGTCAATATGAGCGCAAAGGCGCCGACCATCCATAAGATATCCATTCGTTCCATCCTACTACGTTTAGGTAGACACAGGCTTTCCGCCAGCAGGGCCACACAATCCCCGTAGACGCGGCAGCTTACGTAGATTATAAGCTCCTGCAGGGCGGCGTGACAACTGCGGCTCCCCCTTATTTACAGCATTCTAACTAACGTCCGCCCGGAGTCATTTTGTGGCCGGCGAGGAGGAAAACCTGGCCCAGCTCACTTGCGACGGAGAAGGTAGCCGAGCAGGCCCGTGACCACACCGAGGAGGAGGGCTGTGACACTGAGGAGCACGCCAAAGTCAAACCAAAACTTCTCGGGAAAGAGGCGAATGAGGGAATCCGTGTAGGCAAAGCTCCACGAATCGGGGGGGAAGAGAAGCTCGTGAAATTGGACGAAAAAAGTATTCCAGGCGAGAAGGATGAACAGGCCGATAAAGAGGAGGACGGTTACGGTGGCCACACCGCCGTGGAAAAGGGCTTCGTAAACAATATGGCGTGTTTGCCGGCGCACGGCCAGGATGCCCAGCCCGCCGAGAACAATGGCCGCGGCAAACCAGTTAATGCGGGCGATGGCGTCGGTGAGACGCTTGACGTCCAGCATATGGTCGATCTCGGCTTCGTTATAGAGGGGACGGTCGGTGCCCGGCAGGCGTTGTTCCTCCAGCAGATGGATGACGGCCGGCGGTGGTTCTGGCCGTTGTAAGTATTCGACGGCCACTAACGCCAATTCCCGCCGCTGTTCGGGTGTGAATGGTTCGAGGTCCAGTCGCTGCCGCTGGACTTCTCCGATGTTGTGGAGGTCGGGGGGAAAGCTGGCTTTGCCATATTCGTAGCGGACGTACAGTTCGGCGTTGTTGACGAAGAGCCGGATGGTCGAGAAGCCAAGAAAGATGGGCATGGCGACGACCACCAGCCACTTGACGGTGGTGAACAGGCGCGATCGAGACATGGACGTGCTTCTCCTTGGTTGGTGAGTCATGATTCGCCGCCGGCGAGTCCGGGGAGGCCGGCCGGTCCTTCTTCCAGAAGATAGCGCAGAACGAGAGAGTCGACGATGATTTCTACCGGCGCCCGCTCGTCGGTGAAGATCAGGTCGGAGGGGTTGACGGGCACAAGGTTGGCGGTCGCTTCCTCGAGCACGCGATGCAGAAGGGGATGAGCGTCCGGATCCAGGCGCTCCAGATTGCGGCGGAGATTGGCAACATCGGTCGGCTGGGCTGTAGCCACGAGGACGGTATTGAAGGAGCCAGGAACGTCGATGGCGTGGATGGATGGAAAAACGGTGAGCATGGTAGCAGCCATGGCGTTCACGAGGCGGCGGTCGTCCGGCGCCCGGCCGACGTTGACGGCGACGACGCCGTCAGGCGCCAAACGCGCTCGCACCTCCTGGAAGAATTGTTTCGTGGTCAAATGCCAGGGGATGTAGGGAACTTTGTAGGCGTCGATGGTGATGACGTCGTAGCGGCCGGGGAGCTGGTTCAACTCGTAACGGCCGTCGCCGATGATGACGTTGATGTTGGGCTCCTGGAGGGCGAAATAGCGCCGGCCCACTTCGACGATGGCGGGATCCAGTTCGATGCCGTCGATGGGGATGGGACCGAAGACGCGGGTGAACTGGCGAGGAATGGTGCCGGCCGCCAGGCCGACGACGGCAAGCCGCTGCACGGGTGTGTCTTCGAGAGCGGCCGTCTCGCGGAAATAAGGGGCAGCAAGCATGATGCTCCAGACGGAGATGCGGGGAATCCGGTCGCCGTCGCAGTAGTACGAGTGATAGGCCTGTCCCTCGTTGAGCAAGAGGTAGTTACAGCCGTCACGGCGAATGACCTGGATGTAGTTGTAGGCAGACTCAGTCTCGTAAATCTGTCCGGGATACTCCTTGACGTTGCCGCCGGCCCAGGCGAGGGCGACGGGGATCAGGAGAAGGGGCAGGATCAGGGAGGAGAGCGCAGCACGGCGACCGGTGAGGAAGAGGCCGCCAAGGCCAACCAGGAGCAAGAGGCTGCCGAAGATGAGGGCGGCCAGTCGGGAGCCGGCAAGGGGAATGACGACGAGGACGGGGAGGTAAGTTCCGAGGAGGCTACCCCAGGTGGAAACGGCGTAAACGCGGCCGCTGATCCGGCCGGCCTCCTGCACGTCGCGGACGCCGAGGCGGATGGCAAAGGGGGAGATGCAGCCGAGTAGGGTGACGGGAACAGAAAGGGCGAGTAAGACGCCCAGGAGAGAGCTGAGAACGGCGCCGACGTTGACGGCCGCCAGGGCCGCGGCCGCCGTCTTCAAGAGGGAGGCAGTAAGGAGCAGGAAGAAGACGCTGCTGAAACCGGCGAAGCTGACGAGCCAGTAGAAGAGGCGGGCAGATGGGTGGCGGTCGGCCAGCCAGCCACCCAGGAAGTAGCCGAGGGTGAGAAAAAGGAGGACGAGACCAATGACATTGGCCCAGACGATATTCGAGGTGCCGTAGACGGCCTGGAGCATGCGGCTGGTGGTGAACTCTATGGCGAGGGTGCTCATACCGCCGGTAAAGACGGTGAGGAAGAGGTATTTCCGGTTGATAGTGGCTACTCCTTCTGCATGCAGTTTTATGATCGTTTAGCTATTTTATCGTTCTTGCGGCCGGGAGTCATAGCTGCGAAAGCGTTGCTCCATCTCGGCCGGCGAAAGGCGGCCGGTGTTTTGAAAAACGATGACTAGGGGCTGATCGTAAACGGTGAAACTCTCGTCGGCCGGGCCAAAGGAGAGACGGGGAACGGCCCGCAAGAAATCGACGACGAGGGGGGGCGGCTGGAGGCGAGGGCGGCCGAAACGGTCGGGCCATAGGGAGAGGCCGGCGAGAGTGGGGCTGCGACCGGTAACGTAAACGGGTTCGTAGCCTAACGCGCCGTCGAACAGCAAGGGATGGTAACGGCTGGAAAGCGGGTAGACGTCAGGAAGGCGAGGCACGACAGCGTAACTGCGGTTGGAGGCAATGACAACGTAATCGCCAGCCGCCAACAGGTCAAGATTCTGCTGTAACTTCTCCTCGTCGTCTTGCGGGCCAACGCCGGAGAGCCACACCAGTTCGCCACTCTCGTAAACGTCTCGCGACCGATATTCGCCGTCGACTGTCAGACTGCTAGGAAGGGGATCGTCCCACTTTTCGCTGAGGATGAGGGCGCCGGCCGGCACGTTTCGGTGTATCCAGCGGGAGGCAGCCTCCCAGGGGTGGGGCTGCCCATACAAATTGACAAAGGCCAGCGCATAAAGGGCAGTCCCGAGCAACACGATCACCACGGCCGCCCGCGGCCACCAGGAGCGGTGCTTGTGGCGGCGCCAACCCAGGAGCAGAGCAGCCGCGTAGATCATGAGGAAGGGGGTCAACGGCTGGAAATAGCGCATGAATTTGACGGTGAAACTGCCGGTGACGAGAAAGTAAGGAAGCGTCCAGGACAAAACGGCGGCCTCGGCGGGAGGAATGGAAAGCGAGGTGGCGGCCGGGTGCTTTAGCCGGCGCCAACGGTGCCACGCGGCGCGCAATCCACGCCAGGACGCCCAGGCGAAACCGGAGAAGGCCGCAATGCCCATGAGCGGCCCCATCCCCCAACGCAGCTGCATGATGACGTGATAGAGGTAGTGGACGGCGCCCGTGTACTGGATGGTGAAGGGGAAAGCGGCACCGCCGCGGACCATGCCGCTCTGGCGAACGACGTTTTCCAGGAAGCAGGAGCGCCAATCGATGGCGGGAATGGTCAGCGGCCCCAGACGCTGAGCCGGCGTAACGACGGTACAGGTCCAGTCGAGCAAGGCAAAGGGGTTCGTCAGAAAAAAGGCGACGAGGGCGACGCTCCCGGCGGCAAGCAGCCGGCGCCAGTAGGCATCATCGGTCCAGTCCCAGCGGAAAGTAAAGACGACGGCCAACGGCAGGAAGAGAAGGACGGCTGTGAATTTGGAGCCAACGGCAAGGCCGATGCACGCCGCTGCCAGCAGTAGGAAGGGGAAGGTCCGCTCGCCCGCGGCGTCCAGGGCGACGACCATCAGGAATAGTGCGGCGACGATGAAGAAAGTGAGATAGGGATCGACGGCGAAGAAGTGGGCGAGCTGGACGTGCATGACGTTGACGGAGAGGAAAGCGGCCGCCAGCAGGCCTACAGCCGGCCGGAAGAGGCGACGCCCGAGGAGAAAGACGAGGGCGACGGTGGCCACGTCTACGAAGGCTGTCAGGGCGCGGGCCACGGCCGTCAGATGGCGAAACTCAACCCACCCTGCCCCGTTCAGGATGTCCCGCGCGAGGAGCCAGTCGCCGGGGAGACGGTCATGCAGGAGGGGGGCGACGGCTTCTACGGACCGGGTGGCGGCGACGCCCAGGTAGAGGGGAAGATGACCATAGGCAAAGTGGCGATCCTCATCCTGAGGCACGACGATGCCCTGGCTGTGGGCGTCAGGAGGCCAGTAGTAGGGATTGAAGGAGGAGCGGTGAGGATCGAAAGCGGTATCGAGGCCGGCCGGGGCTTCGATGGTCGTGGCTACCCAGGTGACGAAGCGCTCGTCAGGATGGTAGTGTTGATAACTATCCCAGTCCAGGCCGGTCAGGCGCAGAGCGGCGGCGACCAGCAAAATGATGAGTAGGAGTGGCCACTGCCACCGTTTGACGTTCATGGGACTATTTGAGCCGTTCACTATTCGGGATAAAGAGTTCGCCCTGGAATCAGAAGAGGACCGGACGAGACCGATTTCCGGGAGAGTTTTCGGCTTTTCGAAGCGGGCTCACGGGATAAGAAAAAAGGCCGGAGGATCGTTCCGGCCTTGATCGCAACGGGGTAAAAGGGGGAGCTAGAGCTGTTCTGCCGCTTCCTCTTCTTCCTCGGCTGCGAATTCTTCCTCTTCTTCGGCTTCTTTGCCCTTGGAAATGACCTCGACTTCGTCGGCGGCCGGAGCGAAAAGGAGTTCTTCCTCTTCTTCCTCTTCCTCTTCTTCGCGGTAGTAGTTAAAGGTGGTGACGGCCGTTTCGGGATCGGTGAGCAGCGTCAACCCTTCCGGCAGTTCGAGATCGGACACGTAAATGACGTCATCCGGGCTGTCGACACCGGTGATGTCCACTTCTATTTCGGAAATGAGATCGGCGGGCAGACATTCGACCTCGATGCTGTGGAGGGACTGACCCACCTGGCCCAACATCTGCAGTTCGGCGTCGGGCTCACCAACGGTGATTAACGTCACTTCGGCCGTGATCTTCTCCTGCATGTCCACTTCGTAGAAGTCGACGTGAATGAGGTCGCCGCGAGTAGGATGCTGCTGAATCTCGCGTGCCAGGACGGTGATGGTCTCGTCGCCCAGATGAACGTTGATCAGCTCGTTGGAGCCTGCCTGGCGCAGGACGCGGCGAAGGGGAACGCGGTCGGCCTGAATATGACGCGGCTCTGTCTGCCCGTAGATGACGCCGGGAACCAGCCCTTCCCGTCGCAACTGCTTTACCTGCTTGCCAACGATGTTTCGGGGTTCTGCCTCAATTGAAATCCATTGCTCAGCCATTGAAAAAAGTCCTTTCTTCTGCTCAATTGGAGATGATGTGTAAACTTCAAGTTTGGTAAACACCAAGCGAAGTAGTATAACAATTTATGGCAAAACGTCAACGCACCGGTCGACATTTTTAGGCGACGTTTACTCTTGACTCACCCTGAAGGTACAATGAGGGGCGGGAGACGATGATGTTGACGCGTGAGGACGGCCGGGGTAAAAAGAAGCTCATGATCAAGGAAGAAACGATGACGAAGAATGGTGCCCTGAACGACTTTTACCGCTACGTGCAGGAAGAGGGAAAACTGCTGTCGCCGGAACATGCGCGACGATGGAGCGACGGCGTATTGCGAACGCTGGGGACGGCGCTGGACCGGCGCACGAAAAAGCGGCTGGCGAAGGCGCTGCCGGAGGAGCTGGCCGATTCGCTAACCGGCGTCTTCTGGCTGCTCCACTTTCGCGATCCGAATCTGAGCAGCTACGCGTTCCGGCGCATGGCAGCACGCCGCAGCGGGAACACGGACGCCGACTTTGCCCGGATCCCGACGCTGGCCGTCTTCGGTGGCGTGAAGCGAATGATCGACGACGATCTGAAACGGGACGTCGCGGAAACGCTGGCTCCTGAAGTGCAGGAGTTGTGGCAGCAGGCGTGACAGCCGAGTAAACGGCACAGGCAGGCAATGATCCAGGCGAACGTTTGGAAGCAGTCGCGGGAAGGACCACAACGCCGGGCGGTGCCCGAGCGGAAAGTACTGCTGTGGTTAGCGCTGCTCTTTCTTTGGGCGATAGGGGGGTGTAATGGCCAGCCGGCCGTAGACGTTGGGCCTGAATCGTTCCAGGTCAGCCTCACTGTGGATGGCACAACCCATAACCTGACGACGGACGCGGCTAACGTGCGCGAGTTGTTGGAGGAGGCGGGCGTTTCCACGGAGCCGACAGATGAGATTACGCCGCCGCCTTTCACTCCTCTCCAGGATGGGATGACGGTGAGCGTCGTGCGGGTCAGCGAGCAGATTGAGGTCATCGAGGAGAGCATTCCCTTTACCCGGCGCACCGTACGCAGCGAAGCCCTGGGCGCAGATGAGCCACCGCGCATTATTCAGGGTGGACGCGCCGGCCTGCAAGAGATTCGCGTGCGCGTCATCTTCCGCGATGGAGAAGAGGTGGAGCGGCAGCGCACACAGGTGACCCTCATCGAGGAGCCACAGGACGAGATTGTGATGGTCGGCGTGGGCGCGAACCCGGGAGCCGTCAGTTTTCCGGGGGTTATTGCTTACCTCAGCGGCGGCAACACCGTCCTCCTCAGGGGATCGACCGTTCTCCCGGAGCAGATCGAGACAGGGGGGAATCTGGACGGCCGCGTGTTTAGCCTGTCGCCCACGGGCAGCCACTTGCTATACACGCGTATCATGAGCGATACCGGTCAATTTAACAACAGCCTGTGGGTCGTGCGCACAGAACGAGGCGCAGAACCCCAGCGATTGGGCGTGGACAACGTGCTCTGGGCGGATTGGAATCCATCGCTTACGGGCTCGCGGGAGATTGCCTACACGACGGGCAATCCGGTAGACCAGCCGCCCGGTTGGGAAGCAAACAATGATCTGTGGGTGGCCGGCCTGCGCAACAGCGACGATTCGCTGGCCAATCCACGCCAGGTGGTAGAAGCCTATCCGGCCACATATGGCTGGTGGGGGGGGAATTATGCGTGGTCGCCCAGCGGCCGCTACATCGCCTACAGTTACGCGGACGAAGTAGGCGTCATTGATCTGGAGGCCGGCGCCGCCGACCGGCGCGTTCAGTTGCACACGTTTACCGAATATAATACCCGGGCTAACTGGGTGTGGGTGCCCTCGCTGACCTGGGCACCAGATGGTGGTTATCTGGCGTTTACGGCGCACGGCGGCAATGATCCGGAGGGGATGTTCTTCGATACGTGGGTGGCGAACGTGGCCAATGGCGTTGCCGGCCGTTTTGTGGAACAGGCGGGCATGTGGAGCCACCCGTATTGGTCCCCTTTCGTCGATCGAACCGGCCAGCGAGAGAGCCAGATCGCCTTTCTGAAAGCCAGCACGCCGCTGGACAGTCTGCGCAGCAACTACACGCTGTGGCTGATGGATGCCGACGGCAGTAACGCGCGCCAGATCTATCCGGCGGCCGGCGAAAACAGCCGCTTCCCCCGGGAACGGCAGTTTATGGCCTGGGGACCAACCGGCCGGGACATGGCTTTCATTTTCAACGACGACCTCTATCTTTTCAGCGTGGGAGACGAACGCGCTTACCGCGTCACCGAGGACGACATCGCTGCCAGCCGCCCCACCTGGGCACCGTACGGGGCGGCCATTACGAGCGAGGATGCCGGCGATGGCAGCGTTGCCCCGATCAGAATTGATCCGGAGGAGGATGATCCCCTGCGCGATCTGCGCGACCGGATTCCCGGTAAAGAGTAAACACGCCAAAAGGGCTGGCCGATGAAGTTAAGCGTCATCATTCCAGTGTACAATGAAGCGTCTACCTTTCCTGCTCTGCTAGCGCGGGTGCTCTCTGTGCCCATTGACAAAGAGATCCTGGTCGTGGACGACGCGTCCGACGCAGAGACGGTGCAGCAGTTGCAGAAGGCTGTGGAAACAAATGGAAGCAGCGTGCGCCTCTTTACGCATGAGAAAAATCGGGGAAAGGGAGCGGCCATTCGGACAGCGTTGGAGCACGCTACTGGGGACGCCGTCATCATCCAGGACGCCGATCTGGAATATTTTCCAGAGGATTACACGCTGATGGTCGAGGTCTTTGAGCGCTATAATGCTCAAGCCGTTTACGGAGTGCGGGATCTGAGCGGGCGCTCCCTGTTCATGCGTACGGGCAACCATTTCCTCACCTGGGTGACCAACCTCTTCTTTGACGCACGACTACGGGATATGGAAACGTGCTATAAGCTGGTGGAGCGGCGCCTGCTACAATCTTTGAATCTGCGCAGCCACCGGTTCGAGATTGAAGCGGAAATCAGCAGCAAGCTCCTGCGACGGGGTGTGCACATTTACCAGACACCAATTCGTTACGAGCCCCGGGCGGCGGGAAAGAAGCTAAGCCCTCTTGACGGCCTACCGACGCTGGCCACGCTCGTCAAATACCGGCTGGGGCTCCCGGAAAGGGTCCCGGTCCGACGGATCGAGCGCTTGTTGGTGGCCGGCGCGGGCATGTCGGCCGGTTTTGCTCTGGCCGTGTTGTGGCGCCTGTTGCGGAGGCCTGACAATTAGCACAGGGTCTAGACGCCAGCATGCTGAAAGACGACGGCTCTGGCTGGCGTTCCTTTTTCTGCTTCTGGCTTTTCTCGCGCTCCTGGCGGCCGGGGCGCTGAAGGCACGCCGGGATTTCTTGACACGCGGTATCCCGGACGGCCTGCCCCAACCTATTCCCTATGGTGGAGTGAAACCGGCCCTGAACGTCTATCTGAATCAGTACGAGGGCGAAACGCTGGCGGTCGAGCTAGAACAGATTGCCGCGACGGGCATAGGAGCAGTCAAGCAACCATTTTATTTTCAGGAACCATTTGATTGGGAAACTGCCGACCGCCTGGTGAACGCGGTGGGTGACCATGGCTTGCAACTGGTCCCCCTGTTGGATGGCGATCCGGCTGCCAACTTTGCTCCGCCCGACGACCCAAACAGCTTTGCGGCCTGGGCCGGCGCTTTCGCCGAGCGCTATGGGGACCGGTTGACGTATTACATCATCTGGAATGAACCGAACCTGGCCAGCCATTGGGGCGGTGAACCGGCGAACCCGGCCGCATACGCCGCGCTACTGACGGCGACGGCCGAGGCGATTCGCGCGGCCGATGGAAACGCCGTCATCGTGGCTGCACCGTTAGCGCCGACACGGGAAAGCGGCCCGGATAATTTGGCGGACCCTCTCTTTCTTCAAGAACTATACGAGGCAGGTGCGGACGATGCCTTCGACGTGGCAGCCGGCAAACCGTACGGTTTCGACAGTGGACCGGAGGACAGGGTGGTGGACGTGGACGTCCTCAATTTCAGCCGCATTATCCTGCTGCGCGAGGTCCTGGTGCGCAACGGAAACGGGCACAAGGCGGTATGGGCCGGCAACTGGGGCTGGAACAGCCTGCCGGCCGGCTGGGAGGGCGCGCCCTCTATCTGGGGACAAACGGATCCCGATACGCAGGCGACGCGCACGGCCGGCGCCCTGCGGCGAGCCCGACGCGAGTGGCCGTGGATGGGCTTCATGTTCCTGGAAAATTGGGAGGCGACGGGACCGGCCGGCGACCCGCGCCGGGGATTCAGTATTGCCGGCCGGCCGGCGGAACAAGCCCTGGCGACGGTGGCGGCGGAAATGGAGGAAGGGATTGCCTATCCCGGATTTCACCTGGCACAGGGAGAGGGCATCGGCCAGCATTACGAGGGTGCGTGGCGGTTCTCGCCGGCGTTTGGGGCGGACATTCCCCAGGATGCCGACGTTGATGCGGGCGACGCCAGCGCGACGTTGCGCTTCTGGGGGACGGACGTGGGGTTGCGGGTGCGTCACGCCGATTTTCGAGCCCGACTGTACGCGACGGTGGATGGCCAGCCGGCCAACGCCCTCCCCCGGGACGAGAACGGCCCCGCGCTGGTACTGACGGCGGCCGACCCGGCCGAGGATTATCTAGAGACGGAGGTGGTGGCGCGGAACCTGGAACCGGGGGAGCATACGCTGCAGCTGTTGGCTCATCGGGGCTGGGACCAGTGGGCTTTGAATGGCTATACCGTCGCATATCACCGGCCGGCGACGGTGTATTGGGCAAGCCTGGTGGGACTACTGGCGCTGGCCGCGGGCGCTTTCGTCGTGGCCGTCTGGAACGCGGTAGCCGCACGGTCGGCATTGGGTCGGCTGCGGCGGCTGGCGAGCGAGCGACTGCAACCGGCGCTTACGATCCTGGTGGCGTTAGTCGTAGCCGTCAGCGGGTGGTTGACTTGGGGCGAGCAGGCGGCCGGCATCTACCGGAGGCTGAGCGACGGGGGGCAATTGGCGCTGACAGCAGCGGCTGCCTCCATTTTTTACTTTACCCCGTTCTTCGTAGTGTACGTTGTAGCCCTGATCGCCCTTTTCTTTCTCGTCTACGCCCGACCGGCGTGGGGCGTGACCCTGGTGGCGTTCACCATCCCTTTTTATGTAAAGCCAAAGCCGATGCTGGGATATCGCTTTTCGCCGGTAGAACTCTTTCTACTGGTAACCGTTACCGCGTGGGCAGCCCATCGCCTAGCGCGTTTTATGCAGCGCCTGCGGCAGGAAGGGGAGCCTGTGGGTCCGGTGGAGATAGGCGCAATTATATCCGGTTTTCGCGAGCGGTTGGTGAGGGCTGACTTTGCGGTGGGTGCTTTCGTCGCCGTAGCGACCCTTTCCCTACTCTTTACGGAACGGCTGGACGTGGCAGTGAATGAGTGGCGAGTGGTAATCGTGGAACCCGCCCTCTTTTACGCGCTCTTGCGGATGGTCCGCCTGAAAGACGAGGAGATGCAAAGGGTGTTGGACGCTTTTGTTCTGGGCGGGGTGGTCATCGCCCTTTACGGGCTGGCGACATACCGGCCGGAGGGGAACGTGGTGACCGTAGGGGGAGGTTTATTGCGCCTGAAATCGCTCTTTGGTTCGCCCAACAACGTGGCCCTTTATCTGGGTCGGGTGCTGCCGTTGCTCGCGGCCGTGGCGCTAATGGGTCGCGCGATGCCCCGGCGGCGACTGGCCTATGGGCTGGCGCTGGCGCCGGTGAGTCTGGCCCTGGTGCTGACGTTTAGCAAGGGGGCGCTGTTTCTAGGTCTGCCGGCCGCCCTACTCCTGCTCTTTGTGGTGTGGCAGCGGGATGCGTCGCGACCAGTCTGGCCCTGGCTGGCAGGGATGGCAATTGTCGCGGCCGCGGCGCTGGTAGCAGCCCTCAACGTGCCGGCGCTGGCTTCCCGGCTCGACCTCCGCTCGGCTACCAGCGTCTTTCGCCTCAATCTGTGGCAGGCGAGTGTGAACATGTTCGCCGACCACCCGCTTTTCGGCGTGGGGCTGGACAATTTTCTGTATGCTTATCGCGGCCGCTACATCTTCGACGCGGCCTGGCAGGAGCCCAATCTCAACCATCCCCATAACATTGTCCTGGACTTTGCCACCAGGCTGGGAACGCTGGGTCTCGTGACCGGCGGTTGGCTCTTCTGGTCGTTAGGGCGGCTTCTGCACCAGTTGTCGGACCGTGTTTCTGACATGTGGCGACCGGTAGCCGTTGGCCTGGCGGCCGCCTTTGCGAATATGCTGGCGCACGGCTTGGTCGACCATAGCTTCTTTCTGGTGGACCTCTCTTTTGCCTTCTACCTGTTGTTGGGCGTTGCAGTCTGGCTGGCACACGGTGACAGGGCCCGCTAGCTGGGATCGCTTCGCCGTCTGGTGACGACGGCCGATACTTGACAATCTTCTGATTGGACTTACAATTGCGCTACTGTTTTGCAGATGACCACGCTAAGGAGGGTAAGTAATAAATGGCCAATGACACCTTGGAACGTGTAACAGACATCATCGTGGAACTGCTGGGCGTCGATGAGGACGAAGTGACGCGAGATGCCCGTTTCCGCGAAGATCTGGAAGCTGACTCGTTGGATCTGGTGGAGCTAATTATGGCGTTCGAGGAGGAGTTTGAGGGCGAAATTTCGGACGAGGAAGCCCAACAGATTACCACTGTCGGCGAGGCAGTGGACTACATCAACGAGCACATGACCGGCGCGTAAACCAGAAGCACCTCGCGTTACGCGGCCGGCTGGTAACCGGCGTTACGAGACCAGTTGGAAACTGGTGTTACACAATCCGGTTAATAATCGACGTTACGCGGACCGGTTGGGAATCGGGGTTACGGGAGCCTATTGAGCGTGACGATACAATTGGGAGCGCACGAGAGGCGATGCTAAGCATCGTCTTTTTTGTATGTCCCAGCATATCGCGCGCGTCGATTAACCCTGGTCTTGCACTCTCGCGAAGCCGATGGCCGCAATGACGGCCGCGGTGGCGTGGCCGACGCCGTTGAGCCACACCCCCGGGCCGATACCTATTTCGGCTTGTAGCAGGGAAGCAAAGAGCGGACGGACAGCCTGGAAGGCCCAGGTAGGCAAGATGGCGCCGGCCAGGGCAACGAGAAGGAATAGCAACCAGAGAGCGCGGCTGGAGAGGCGTTGACCGGCCACACTGGTTGCCACCGCGGTAAGGACGACGAGGACGATCATCAAAACGCGCCATAACCATTCGGCGGCCTCGGTTCCCAGGGCCTCGAGGGCGGGAAAGGCAAGGAAGCTGAGGGCGACGGCCAGCGCACGCGCAGCCCACGTCTGCCAGCGGCGATTAGGCCAGCGGGCGGCGAGCAGGACGAGCATTAAAGCCAGGGTGATGGGCGGAACGTAAAAGAGCGAGCGGCCGGGCACGATCTGGCCTTCACGCACAGGTGGAAGGAATTTGGCCTGCTCGCCCATCTCCAGGCCGGTGAAGCTGAGGCCGGCTGTTTCGTGAGGGAGCCAGACCATAAAGTAGCCGACGAAGATGGCAACGAAGGCCAGAAACAGAAAGGTCTGGGGCATCGATGCATCCAGGTTGAGGGGCGGCCGGGGAAGGGCCTCGCGGTCCGGAACGGCCGCCGTTATCCGTTCGGTCATAGAATCACTCTTCTTCATCTTGGCGTTCATCTTCTTCAGAATTGGCGAGGTTATCGTCAAGTAGCGTTTGCAGGTGATCGTCTTCTGATTGCAGCGTCGTAAAAAAGGCCTCGAGACCACCCGTGCCGCGGAAGCGGAGGGCAATGTGGGCCACGGCGTGGACGTCAGTGGGCACCACTGTCTTGCGTTCGTCTGCAGCCGCGTAAGCGCGAGCCGCTTCGAAAAGGGTGATCTCGGCGCGGTTGGAATCGATCTTCATGCCGGCCGTAAGGGCCAGACCCACTTCACGGGCGCCGTCAGAGATGGTCACGTCCGGCAAGCGCGCCTGCGCCTCTTCGATCTCCGCGGCCAGGGCCAGCGTGTAATCAGCGTAGGCAGCGGCCATCCCCTCGGGATCGCGCCGGTACCACATGGCGCGTTCATAGGCTCGGAAGCGGGCGTCGGGATCGTCCAGCCCGCGGACGACGGGGCGCAAGCCGAAGCGATCCATCAGTTGGGGCCGCAGGTTGCCCTCTTCGGGGTTCATTGAGCCGACCAGAAGAAAGCGGGACCGGTAAGTCAGCTTTTGTGGTCCGCGGCGCACCGTGTAATGCCCCTGGGCGGCCGCGTCGAGAATGGCGTCGGCGATGGCGCGGTCCAACATGTTGACTTCATCGATGTAGAGAATGTGGCCGTCTGCCTGGGCAAGCACGCCCCGTTCCAGGCGCACCCGTTGTTGCTCCAGCGCCAACCGCTCGTCAATGCCGCCGACCACGTCTTCCAGACGGGCGTTGAGGGGGAGATTGACGATGCGCACGCGCTCTTCTGTGGTCAGCGGCTCACCGTATCCGACTTTCTGGGCGCAATCCTGGCAAATGGCAGCCATGCCGCCTTGTTCAAGCATCTCTTCCGTACACCCTTCCGGACAGAGGCTGCGGCGACGGCTGGGCAAGAGGTCGGTTAGGGCACGTACGGCCGTCGTCTTGGCCGTGCCACGCGGACCCAACAGGAGGACGCCGCCTACCTCCGGGTTGACGACGGCGAGAACGAGGGCGAGCTTCATCTCCTCCTGGCCCACGATGGCCAGAAAAGGAAAGGGCTCAACGTCGGCGACACCCTGGTCCACGTAGCCCATCTGGGCGATCTGGTGAGCCGGCGATTGCCGCAGGAGATCCAGAAGCCTCGACTTTCCCGACTGTTCGGTCATAGAATTCCCTGCTGACGTTGTTGCAAACGGTATTGCTGGCGGGCAGCTGCCCGCTCGTAGCGCTCTCGCTCTTCGTCAGTCTCGCAGATGAGGGAGGGGACAGGGGTAGGCCGACCCTCCTCGTCCAGCGCGACGTAGACGAAATAGGCGGTATTGGTGTGTGTCGTCTCGCCGGTAATGACGTCCTCGGCAGTGACCACCACACGAGTTTCCATGGAGGTGCGGCCGGTCCACGTAACTTCGGCGGAAACGGTCACCAGATTGCCAATGTGCACGGGGGAATGGAAAGCCATGGAGTCGACGACGATGGTCACGGCCGGGCGGCGAGCATGACGGATGGCGGCCATGCCGCCGGCCTCGTCGCACAATTTCATGATGACGCCGCCGTGGACGTTGCCCAGCGTATTGGCGTGCCCTGGCCCCATTACCTGTGTAAGGGTGACACGAGATTGGCTGACTGGTTTTCCTTCCATTTTACTCCAAAGCTATTGCATATCAGGCCGAGTTTCGGATACGTACATCAGATTTTCCCCCTCTTCCATAAAAACGTCGACAATGTGGAAGGGGAGTTCGCGCAGCAGGGGGGCCAGAGGGACGTTAGCAGGGATAGAGGGGCGGGGCGGTGGGGATGGGGGCTGGCGGCGCGGCGGCGGGTCGCTCAGGGCTCGCTTGCGCAACAGACGCCGATCGTCGCTGAGAAAGCCCAGATATTCGCCGGCCGGATCGAAAACTTCCCGGCCGACGACGAAACCGATCCATTCACCCTCGACGGTAAAGAGATGTCCTCCTTCGTAGACGGCCACCCAGGCACCATCGGTGCGATAAATAGGAACCATAATAAGTCTACTCCAATGATTGCTTTCTGTGTGAGACGTCGGGTCGCATTATAGAGAGGGCGCCGGGCGCTGGCAAGCACGTCCGCGACAAAGCCGCGATTTATCATACGAGAGGAGAGACAGCGTTGTCTGGCCCGGCCGCACGGGAACCGATACAATAACCAAACCGGAAAGCAAAAGAGTGAGGAGATTTAGGAGACCAACGATGCAGGACGATTACAACGGACCCCCGGAAGAGGAAGAAGAGGGCGCGCTGACGGAAGCAGAACCGGAAAAAGAGGAGGAGAACGAACAAGAAGAGGAAAAAGAGGGAATGGACGTGCCGCCGGTCCCTTCTACCGGCGTCGACACAGCATCCGCAGCGGAACCTGAGGTCGAGCCCGAGGTCGATATGGGTGAGGAGGAACTGCTCGACGTGCCGCCGGTCCCATCTGCCGGGGTGGACACTGCGTCGGGGGGGGAGCCGGCCGACGAATACGAGATAGAACTCGGCGCGGACATCGACGCAATGGGCACAGGCGTCGACGAAGAGGAATAGCCGGGAGAGGATGGCTTCAGGCCGCTCGGTCGAGCAGTTGCCGGTAAAGACCTCGTAGCTGCTGGGCCGCGCGCTCCCAGGTAAATTGCTCGACTCGGGCGAAGCCGGCCGCGGCCAGTTGCGCCCGCCGTTCCTCATCCGCTAATAAGCGGAGCATGGCGGCTGCCCAGGCCTCCTCGTCGTGAGGGGAAAGCTGTATCGCGGCATCGCCTGCCACCTCGGGAAGAGAAGAGGCAGTGGAGGTGAGGACGGGGACGCCGCAGGCCATCGCCTCCAGCAGAGTCAGGCCAAAGCCCTCGTACAGGCTAGGGAAGAGGAAGAGGTCGGCCCCACTGTAAAGGGTGGGCAGGTCGGCGTCGTCAACGAAGCCGGGAAAGTGTACGCGTTCTTCGAGGCCCTGGCGTTGTACTTCGGCGAGGACGTCCTCGTAGAGCCACCCTTTACCGCCGGCGATGACCAACCGGTGAGGGTGGTAAAGGGCAACGGAGCGGAAGGCGCGGATTAGCATACGGTAGTTTTTGCGCGGCTGAAGGGTGCTGACGGAGAGGAGATAGGGGGTGTCGCCAAGCTCGTAGCGGCGGCGCACAGCGGCAAGGGCCGGACCACCGGTTACAGGTTGAAAGTGACGTCCGACGCCACTATAAAGGACGGTGATTTTTTCCGCGGGCACGTCCCAGATCATCTGTAAATCCTCCTTTGTGGCGCGGGAATCGGCCAGGACGTGCGTGGCGCGCCGGACGGACCAGGGAACGACGCGGTTCAGGTAGTTGACGAGGGGGGGCGTGAAGGTGTGCGGATAGTGGACGAAGGAGAGATCGTGGACGGTGAGCAGGGTGGGCACGTCGCCGCGCACGGGGGGCAAGACAAAGTCGGGGGAGTGGAAGAGGTCAAGGCGGCCGGTGAACCATTGGACGGGGATTGGGAGACGTAGCCGGTACCAGAGGCGATAGAGCCAACGGTCGTTCAGGGGGGCGGGGCAGTAGCGAATGTGTGGCCCGCGGGGAACAGGATCAGGCACGGGCAGTTCGGCCGGTGGGCGAGCGGAGAAGAGACGATACTGCAGATCGTCTTCGTGAGCGACCACGGCGCGCACCAGTTCCCGCGTATAGCGGCCGATGCCGCCCCCCTGCGTCACCGCGGCGGTGACATCAATGCCGATAACGGGATCACGACTCACAGTTCTTTGCGGCGCTCCGACCGGCGCGGCCGGCGATGAGACAAGAGCGGCTGCAACCGGACCAGGTCACCGTTCAATCGACGTCGTTGTAGGTCCAAAAACGGTTGATGAAGAAATTCCAGAAGAGAACGACGATGGTAGCCACCATTTTGGCCGGGATATATCCGTCGAGGCCCTGAGGCGCATGAACGGCACGCAACAGCCCGTCAAAGGGATGTTGCAGGAGGAATAGGATGAGGTTGTTGATGACCAAACCGATGATGCTGACCATCCCAAACTGGAGTAATTGAATGCGGCGGCGCTTGGAGCGAGAGTCAGGATAGGTCCAGTACCGATTGAGGGTGAAATTGCTGACGACGGCGGCCGAGAAGGAAAAGGTGTTAGCCACCACCGGTTCCAACCCTACAATCTCAACGAGAAAGGTTAAGAGGCCGAAGTCGACGCCAAAGCCGACGGTGCCAACAATGAGGAATTTGAAGAAGCGTTCAGCTTCCCGTTCTGGAATGCCAAAGTTAGAGACAATGTCGACGAAAAGTGCCATCATTCAATTCCACCTTCACGCAACATACACCGAGACCCGGCAGCCGATTCAGAGGGGCCGGGCCGAGGCGCCGCCAACAATTGTAGAATGCCGAACATGACGCCCAAATGCAAATAGAGATTGTTCACGTAAAGCTTATCTAGCAAGTGATGGACGGACAGAGCCGTCCACGCCGCCAAGAGACCGAGGACCACACCACGCTCCGGCCAGCCTAGGCGGCGCAGCAAGCCGAGCGTCTTCCAAAAGACGGCAGCCCAAAACAAAAGATAGGCTGCCGTTCCCAGAACGCCGGTTTCGGCCAGAATGTTCAGATAATAGTTGTGCGCATGTCCCAAGGGAAAGGGCCAATTGATAAGCGCATAATCGTCGTAGGCCGGTTCATAGTTACCGAAGCCCACACCTAACCATAGATTGTTACGGGCCATATCGACGGCCGACTGCCAGTGAGCCAGGCGCTCAATAACCGCGTAATTGGCATCGTTAATGTCTACGCCGCGCACGTCACCCACTCGCAGGTCGTCGGTGAAACCGGCAAGCCGGTTAACCAGGGGCGCTGGAACGAGATCCAGTTGCCAGCCAAGAGCGAAGAGGCCAATGGCGGCCAACAAGAGCACGGGTCCGAGCCAGGCGCGCCGGGGCCAAAAGAGAAGAAAGACGGCCATGGCGGCGGCGAAGCCCAGCCAGGCGCCTCGGCTCCAGGAAAGGAGCAGGGCTAGTGTCGAAGCGGCGGCGCACCCGCCGATGAACAACAACCACGCCCATTCTCTTTTGTCCAGCTCTTTTCTACCGTGCCAGAAGGCAACGATCAATCCAACGAAGGTCCCGATGCCCAGAGCTGCGTTCCAGGCCATGAAGCCGGCGAAGGGGTTGGGTTGCTCGAAGGTGCCGTAGGCACGGTAGAAGCGGTCGAGGATGAGGAAATGTTCCGGGCCGTCACCGCGCAGGCCGAATTGCCAGACGCCAATGGCAGCCTGGGTGAGACCGGCAAGGAGGAAGAGGGCCAGCGGCCGGCGATAGACGGTCGCAGCGTCGTCGCCGGCCAGGTCGATGACGATCCACATGACGAGCGCCACTTCGATCCACTTCAGCAATTCCTTAAGCCCAAAGGTGAGGGAAGTCGCGTCCAGGAGGGAGAGGACGGCGACGCCGAGGAAGAGGGCGAGAGGCAGGTTGAGGAAGGCGTGGGGAATGACGACGCGGCGGCGCAGGACGCCGCGGGCCAACCAGAGGGCCACGACGAAGAGAAATAGCAACTGCCCACTGTCCAGCAGGGAGCCGCCCAGGGCCACGTTTTCCAGCGCTCCCCAGGGCCCGGCAATGAGCATGAGGGCGACGGCTATGAGCGGCCGGCGCAGGGTGAGCAAGAGGACGACGGGCGCGAAGAGGGCGACCGCAGCGAAAGGGAGGGACCAGGTAGCCGCGACCCACCCGGCGGACAGCGCCAGGAGGAGGGGCAGGACAGACCGCACGGAGAAGGCCGTCGGAAAGGGAAACAGCCGGGCCGGGAGAGAGAGTGAATCAGACACGAGTGTGGAAAAAGGCTATCGTCTTCTCCAACCCTTCCCGGAGGTCTACTTTGGGCTCCCAGTCGAGGAGGCGACGGGCTTTGCTAATGTCCGGCCGGCGCACCTGGGGATCGTCCTGGACGCGCCGGTCCTGGGGCTGGACGAAGGTAATCTCCGAGTCGCTGCCAGTAACCTCCTTGACAGCTTTGGCGAAGTCGAGAATGGTCATCTCGTCCGGATTCCCAATGTTGACCGGATCGGACTCGTCAGAAAAGAGGAGGCGATAGACACCTTCGACGAGATCGCTGCAATATTGGAAGGAGCGCGTCTGCTGGCCGTCGCCGTAAACGGTGAGAGGCTGTCCCGTCAGCGCCTGGTGGATGAAGTTAGGGACGACGCGGCCGTCGTGCAGGCGCATGCGCGGCCCGTAAGTATTAAAGATACGCACGATGCGCGTTTCCAGACCATGATACCGATGGTAGGCCATCGTCATGGCTTCGGCGAAACGCTTGGCCTCGTCGTAAACACCGCGCGGGCCAATCGGGTTGACGTGCCCCCAGTAGGTTTCGGGCTGGGGATTGACCTGAGGATCGCCATAGACCTCGGACGTGGAAGCAAGCAGATAGCGGGCCTCTTTGGCCTTGGCCAGGCCAATGGTGTTGAGCGTGCCCAGCGAGCCGACCTTGAGTGTATGGATGGGATGTTCCAGATAATCATTGGGGCTGGCCGGAGAGGCAAAATGGAGCACGGCGTCCAACGGTCCCTCAACGTAGATATAGTTGCTAACGTTATGTTTGACGAAAGTGAATTGCTCATTGCCCATGAGGTGGGCAATGTTGTCCGTAGTACCCGTAATAAGATTGTCCATGGCAATGACGGTGTGCCCTTCCTGTAAGAAGCGGTCACAGAGATGCGAACCCAAGAATCCAGCGCCGCCAGTAATTAATACGCGCATCATTACTCCTTGCTCTTGTCCGACACAGAGAAACACGGAGAGGGGTAAAGGAAGTCTGACCGCGCAGAAAAGGGGGTAACGCCCTTTCCTGAGCCTCTCCGTGTAAGGCGGTGTCTCTTACGGTATGGTGTTATTGAAACCTGCGACCTGTAATTGTAGCGGGAAACGGCTATTCTACAACGCCGGATTGTGACGACGCCGGCGCCGTTTACTGAGCCCCTGGAGAATGTGCTCAAGGACACGTTTACGCGCTCGCAGGCGATGGGGGAGCGATGTATACTGGCTACGAAGAACGCTGTGGCGTTAAACGCGTCGACAAACGTCTACCATGAATAGAGCGGAGATAGTGCATGGAATCATTGAAAAGGAGCGCAGCCGAAGCGGATTCGACTGAGATTCACGAACGGCGCAAGGCAGACCACATTCGCATCAACTTGGAAGAGGACGTGGCCTTTAAGAAGGTGACGACAGGTCTGGAAGATTACTTCTTTTTACACCAGGCGCTCCCCGAACTGAGCCTCGACGAAGTCGATACGAGCACAAGGATCTTTGGCAAGCGGTTGAAGACGCCGCTGCTTATCTCCTCGATGACGGGGGGGACGGCGAAGGCACGGGCCATTAACCGCACGCTGGCGGCCGGCGCTCAGGAAGTGGGGATGGCGATGGGGCTGGGCTCGCAGCGGGCGGCGATTGAGGACCCGGATCTGGCGGACACATATCACGTGCGGGAGGTCGCGCCAGACATTTTGCTGTTCGCTAACCTGGGAGCGGTGCAACTGAATTATGGTTATGGCGTGGACGAGTGTCGCCGGGCGGTGGAGATGGTGGGCGCGGACGCCCTGATCTTGCACTTTAACGCGCTGCAGGAGGCAGTGCAGCCGGAGGGCGACGGCAACTTTGCCGGCTTGCTGAGCCGGGTCGAGGAGGTGTGTCGACGGCTAGAGGTGCCCGTGATCGCCAAGGAGGTGGGCTGGGGCTTTGCGGAGGAAACGGCGCGACAATTGGCGGCGGCCGGCGTGGCAGCCATCGACGTGGCCGGCTCGGGCGGCACGTCCTGGAGCCAGGTGGAGATGCACCGGGCGCCGACGGCGCGACTCGCGCGCGTGGCCGGGGCGTTCATCGATTGGGGCATTCCGACGGCCGTCTCGGTACAGTTGTGCCGGCGGGGCGCTCCGGAATTGCCCGTCTTCGCCAGCGGCGGCATAAAGAGCGGGATCGACATCGCCAAGTGCTTCGCGCTGGGGGCCAGCCTGGCGGGCATTGCGGGAGATTTCTTGCGGGCGGCCGACGAGGCCGGCACGGAGGGCGTCGTCGAACTGGCAGGGACGATCACGGACGAACTCCGGGTGGCCATGTTCTGCAGCGGTGCTGCCGACCTGGAGGCGCTTTCACAGACGCCTCTTTACAGTAGTTACGACGAGTTGCTGACGTAACGATGACTTTCTACAACGATACGGAACAGATGCAAATGGCCAGCAAACTACAATCCTTCACGGAGAATATGATCCCGGCGGTGGAAGCGGAGATGCAGGAGGTATTACGGGCAGAGGATGGGGCTCCGACCCAACTTTATACAATGATGCATTACCACATGGGTTGGACGGACAATGAGGGACGGCCGGCCAGAGTGAAAGCGGGAAAGCGCATTCGGCCGCTTTTGCTGTTGTTAAGCTGCGGGGCAGCCGGCAGCCGCTGGCAGCGGGCGTTGCCGGCCGGGGCGGCGGTGGAGCTACTGCACAACTTTACCCTGATCCACGACGACATTCAGGACGCCAGCCCGACACGGCGCGGCCGGGACACAGTGTGGAAGATCTGGGGCGTTCCGCACGCGATTAACAGCGGAGATAGCATGTTTGCGCTGGCCCACCACGCCCTGTACCGGCTGGCCGAGCGCTCGGTGGACGCGGAGGTCGTGATGCATGCAGCGCGGCGGTTTGACGAGACGTGTGTGGCGCTGACGCAAGGTCAGTACCGAGATATGGCGTTCGAGACGCGACCGGTAGTAACGGTGGCGGAGTATCTGGAGATGATCGGGGGGAAGACGGCGGCGCTGCTGGCCCTGTGCGGCGAACTGGGGGCCTTGATTGCGGGCGCCGAAGGGGAACGGGTGAAGCATTACGCAGCATTTTCACGCGATCTGGGCCTGGCGTTCCAGGTTAAGGACGACATTCTCGGGATTTGGGGGGACGAAGAGCAGATCGGCAAGTCGGCGGCGACGGATATTGAAACGCGCAAAAAGACGTTGCCCGTCCTTTATGGATTGGAACGGAGCGAGGAATTGCGCGACCTTTACGCGCAGGCGGAGAACGACGGGCAGTTCGTCTCACGCGTGGTTCAGTTGCTGAACGATTGCAGCGCCCGGGAATTTGCTCGTGAACAGGCTGCCGCCTACTCGAAAAGCGCGCTGGAACATCTGGAAGCGAGTGGCGCCGAAGGACCAGCCGGCACCGCTCTTCACCAACTCGCCGATCGCCTGTTACAGCGGCAGGAATGAAAAAAAGGCGCTCCGCGATGGAGCGCCTTTTTTGATCCTGTTCTGTGTTCCAGTTAGCCGGGGAGCCGGGCGGATTCTCAGAGCCGCCCTCATCTCAGCGCGACCGGCGAGGAATTCACCCTCTATCAGTCGGCTTTGCCGGCTGCCTTGGCCTTGATCAGGGCCTCAAGCTGTTCTTCGTCGGTGTCGTCGCCGATGAGAACGTTGGCGAAATCCGGTTCGGCCTCTTCCTCGACCTCTTCTTCCACCTCTTCTTCGACTTCTGGTTCGTCGCGGCGGAAGCCGGTACCGGCCGGGATAAGCTTGCCGATAATCACGTTCTCTTTCAGGCCAATCAGCTTATCTTCCTTGCCAGCGATGGCTGCACCGGCCAGCACCTTGATGGTGTGCTGGAAGCTGCTGGCTGAGAGGAAGCTCTCGGTGTTCAGCGACGCCTTGGTGATGCCGAGCAGGATGGGGTCGGCCTGAGCAGGCTGACCACCTTCGGCCACTACCTGTTCGTTCCGTTCCCGATACTCCCAGGTCTCGATCAGTTCGCCGGGCAGCATCTCGGTGTCACCGGAATGGCGGACGATGACCTTACTCAACATCTTGCGGATGATGACCTCGAAGTGCTTGTCGTTAATGTTCTGGCCCTGCGGCCGGTAGACTTGCTGTACCTCGCGCAGGAGGTAATGAGTCACGGCATCGCGACCCTGAACTTGCAGAATCGTGTGTGGGTTCTTGGAACCCTCTGTCAAGCGATCGCCGGGGGAAACACGCTGGCCCTCATCGACCAGCAAGCGCATGCCAGCGGGGATGTCGTAATCCTGCTCTTCGACGTCTTCCCAAACGACGCGGACGCCTTCGTCGTCAACGCGCATGACGCCGCCGTGGCGGGCGACGATTTCCTCGTCTTCGTGCTCGGCAATG
>JAWVYQ010000010.1:0-38110 GCA_033722615.1 Promineifilaceae bacterium (SeqCode) | reverse complement strand
GATGTATCCCAAATCCCGCGCCAGCTCGACATTGCTGAGCAGGCTCCGGCCGGTCAGGGCCACCTTGCGCCCATGTTTCTGGGCCAGGTTCATGATTTCCTGCAAGCGAGCCAGCAGCGAGGAGAAGGTAGCGATGATGATGCGCTGGCCTTTGGCCTCGGCAAAGAGGCGGTCGAGGGTGTCGCGAACGGCCTGTTCGGTCTGGGTGCGGCCGGGCTTGTCGGCGTTGGTGCTGTCGGCGAGCATGGCGAGGACGCCGTCGCCGGTGAGTTCGCGCAGGCGGACAAGGTCGGTGATGTGGCCGCCGGCCGGCGTCTCGTCCAGCTTGTAGTCGCCGGTGTGGACCACCTTTCCGGCGGGAGAGTCGATGACCAGCCCGACGGAGTCGGGGATGGAGTGGGCGACGGGGTAGGGGGTGATGCGGAATGGGCCCAGATGGAGGGCGTCGTCCATGTCGAGGACGTTGAGGGTGGTGCGGTGAAGGACGTTTTTCTCTTTGAGGATGCGCTCGACGATTCCCAGGGTGAGGGGGGTACCGTAGATGGGCACCTCTACTTCCTGGAGCAGGTAGGGCAGGGCGAGGACGTGGTCCATATGCCCGTGCGTGATGACGACGCCGCGTAGTTTGTCCTGGTTCTTGACGACGTAGTCGAAGTCCGGCAGCACCAGGTCGATGCCGTACATGTCGTTTTCGGGGAACATGATGCCGCAGTCGATGACGACGATGTTACGGCCGTACTCGTAGACGGTCATGTTCTTGCCGATTTCCCCCAGGCCTCCCAGGGGAAGGATGCGTAAATTCTTAGCCATTGTTGTTTCTAAACTCTCTTTATACTGATTTGCTCGGGCCGTTTCCCAGAATGCGACGCCTGTGGAGGATGCCTTGTCAAAAGAGGATGCTTCCTCCGCCGCCGTCTCGGGGAAACCGGACCGTTGCAACAAATTGTGTCAAAATCTTGCTTCTCGCAGGCGTTTAACCGCGGGGAGCGGCCGGCTAAAATGCGCCGCCAAATACCAGCAGGCGGCCGGCTTGCCTCGCGGGCCTCGTCCTCACAAGCTACAATTAAATGTTGTGCCGTTAAGGGGAGTTACTGCCTGAAGAAGCTCCAGCACTCTATTATAGATGGTTTTCGCATCTTGTCAAACTCTGTGCGCGACCGGGATACGCGCCACGCTTGTTGACGAAACCGGAAAAACGGCGGCGGATTGCAGTTTTTGCGAAATGGTCCGGTAATGGCGCGGTCCTCGAGCTTTTGCCCGACACCGGCACGGTGAGGACCCTGGCCAGAGCGACTGCCGGGTTTAAAAGTTCATCCGCTTTTTCACACGTGCGTTCGTGCGTTTATCAATTTCTGGTGGCGCGATCGGACGATGCGGTGACGATAAACCGGGGCCTTTAACGCCCCGGTTTATCGTTTGTCGTAACAGCGTTTATTGCACGGTGATCTCTACCGGCACCGCAAGCAGGCCGGGCGCATCGGCCGGACCCAGCAAGACCAGGCCAAAGTACGTGCCCGGATCGAAGCCGGAGGCGTCCCACGCCACCTGGAAGGTGGCCGTTCCACCGGCCGGGATTTCGTCGGGCAGACCAGCGGCCGGGACGTCGAAGCCCTGAATGGCGTTGATCGTCAGCTCGAAGGTGTCGGTGCCAGCGGGTACGCTCCACCCGTGTACGTCAACCCTCCACGTTCCGTCCTGCGGGAAGAGGATGGAGACCGTCTCGGTGTCGTCCGGCGTCGTGGACGCGCCCGCCAAGTTGCCGTCAGGATCGTAGACGTAGAGGTCGATGTCGGATCCGCCGCCCGAGTTGGCCGTACTGACCTCGAGGCGGGCAGCGTGGTTGATCTCGACCTCCGTGGAGAATGAAGCGGTCGACGGGTCGTTCGGGTCGTCCTGATTCACCGTCTCCGTGGTGGTCGTCGGCGTGCCAAGGCCGAAGCCTTCACCGACAAAGTTGTTGAGGGCTATCTCACTGCTGATGCTCACTTCCATGGTACCCATGCCGGCCGGACCGGAGGCGGTTACCGCGCCCGGATCCAGCGTGACCAATCCGGCGGAGCCGCCAAACGGTTCGTCCAGGCCGACGAAGGGGTCATCTGCGACAGTCGTGTCGACGCGGACCTGGTGGAAGAGGAGGCCGTGTAAGCCCTCCTGGGCCGGCGCAGAGATGATCTCCCGCGGACCGCCGGAGGAGGTCTGGAAGACCCAGCGCCCGCTGCCGATGTAGTTGTTGGCGCTGCGGCCAACCTGCGCAAGGGTGTACGGGCCGTAGTACGATTCGGGAGCGAAGCCGTCCGGTGTTGGTCCGAGAACGATGGTGTCGATGTCGGTCCCGCTGCTGGACCACGCGTTATCCACGACGAGGAAGGGGGAGCCGGAAGCCGGCAGATCGCCCTCGGCGATGTCGGTCCAGAAGAAGCGCCAGTCGCCGGACTCGGCGCGCCACGCGTAGTCGGTGTAGCCGAAGACGTGGCTGTTGTCGTAAAGGGCATCGGCGAGAGTTTCTGCGCCGCCGAAGTCGAAGCTGGTGCCCGAAGCGGCCACGGCAGCCGTTACCGGGATCACGACTTCTGTCTGCCCGTCGCTGACGACGATCGAGCCCTGGTACATGCCGTGCGCCGCGCCTGCCGGGACGGAGATGGTCGCGTCGAAGGTTGCGCTGCCGCCGGCGGGGATCGTCAACGGCGTGCCGGGGACCGCGATCCAGTCCCAGGTCGCTCGCTGCCAGTAGGAGGCTTCTACAGTCAGGTCGGTGTTGGTTACGCCTGCCTTGTCCCTGTGACGGAAGGTGAGCAGAACGCCATCGTCCATCCGTTCCAGCGGATTGGAGATGCGCGCCTGTTGCGTGGGTCCCGTGTTGTAACCGTAGGTAAAGCGGATGTGCTCGTTGGCATCCATCTCGCCCAGGTCTACCTTGCCGTTGCCGTTGGCGTCCTCCCAGAAGTTGCCGTCGCCGTCGAGATCGGTCCAGTTCTGAAGGTGTACGCGCCAGTTACTGAACGGCCCGAACAGATCCTCGTTCGGGTCGAACTGCTCGTGCGGCTTGTTGACCCGCACCATCAGCATGTCCGTGCCCGCCGGGATGTCACCGTCAATCTGGAAAGCGTAGTCCGGCGTCGTGAAGGCGCCGTGGTCGAGGGCTTCGTCCAACGTGGTGAAGGAGTAGTCTGTCGCCCCGATCCTGGTGAAACGATTGGTTGCCAAGGACACATTCAGATCGGAGTCGCTCGTGTTGTGCAGCGTAAAGGTCTGCGTATCCGATTCGCCGGGGCTGATGATGTGGGCGAAGCCCGGATATTCGGTGCCGCGGTAATCGCCCACGGACCATTCGGATGGCGTGGCGTAGGTACCATCATGTCCGCCGGCGACGTCGGTGCCCTCGTCGGCGTCTACGAGGCCGGCGCCCTGCGTCCAAACGTCGTGGTCGGTGTTCTTCGACGTGCCCATCAGCAGTTCCCGCGCCTCCGCGAAGGTCGGCCAGGAACCGGTGCGATCGTACCAGGCCTGGTACGTGAGAGCCAGGTTGCCGGCCGCGACGGGTGAGGCCATCGAGGTGCCGCCGAAGTTAGCGGTGGCGACCGCGCCCCACAGCACCTGATTCAGCGACAGGTCGCCGGTACCGAAGGCGCCGGTGGCTACGACGTCCACGCCCGCGATGTTGCGAGCGCCGGGTCCGCGGTTGGACCAGGACATGGGATCGCCGCCGCGGATCTGGTCCGCCGAGGCGATGGACTCGAAGAGGCCGATAGAGCCGTACTCGGTTGAGGCCCCCACGCCGATGCCGCTGGGCGGGCTGGGGGGCGCCACGGTGCCGTAACCGGCGGCGCCGTTGCCGGTGGAGAAGAGCAGGGCCGTGTTGGGCGCCAGCAAGCGGTTGATGGCGTCGATGAGGCGGGAGATGAAGTCCCAGCCGTCGTTGTCCACGCCGCTGAAGCCCCAGGAGTTGCTCATGATTTGCACGTCGTCGCCGGTGCCCGGTGTGGCGTCATAGCCCAGCCCGGCGTAGATGTAGGCGTCCTCGATGAAGGGCGAGATGTAGAAGTTGCCGTTCTGGGTGGAAACCACGTCCTTGCCGGGGCCGACGACAAGACCCATGTTGTCGGCGACGTCGTAACCGCCCGGACCGAGGAACACGGAACCAGCAACGACACCCTGGCCGGTGGCGACCGACGTTGTGCCTTGCCCGTGGCTGCCGGCCGGTTCGGCGAAGTCCTGCACGTGGAAGGCGACCAGGTCGCCGTTGCCGAAGAAGGATCCGGGAATGCCCCAGAGCCAGTCAAGGGTGGGAACGGCGGTCGAGCCGTCCGAGATAAAGTACACCAAGCCGCCCGAGATGTCGTTGAGGCCGTCGCCGTCGTAATCCAGGCAGGCGGCTTCCTGGTGGCTGAAGTCGCGGGTGAGCCGTGCCGGCTCGTCGTCTGTGAAGTCGTAATTGTAGTTGAGGTCGACGTAAACGGTGTCGTATACGCCCGGCGTGTTTTCGTCGACGACGAGGACACCGGCGCGCTCGCCCTGGGCCGTCATCGCCGCTCCAGGGAAGAGGCCGCGGTTGATGATTGGGGCGACGGCCGCCAGCGCCTTGTCCGGGTGGGAACCGATGTGGTACTCACCGCTCATCGAAGTCTTGGGCAGCTTGAACGTGCGAACGACCGGGGCGCCGATGGGTTGGAATAGGGCGTTGAGCGTGCCTCGCGATTGCTGCAGGCGGTGCATGGGGACGGAGATCACGGTTGACGTGTCGGCGTAGTCGGCGCGACCGCTGGCGATGCGATCCATGCCCAGGTTGAAGTCCAGGGCCGCCTGGTAGCTGGAGTAGGAGTCGAACATCTCCGGCAAGCCGTAGTAGGGCGAACTCTCATCTTCGATGTAGGCCCAGGTGCCGAAGAGGTCCGGGTGGCAGTAGTCGGCGCCCGAATCATTGGACATATAACGGACACCGGCTCCCGTATAGCCTTTGTCCCAGGCTTCCTGGGAGCCGTGGAGGGCGCCGGTGGTATGGTACCAGCCCTCGGGCGCCGGGCCGGGACTGGCTTCCGCATCGGTATTGATTTGCGGTTCTATGTTGGCGTTTAGCGTCGCCTCGATGTCCGGGTCGACGGGCTTCGGCGGTTCCACCAGCGATTCAGAGCGCTGGAGGAAGAGCACGCCGTCGAGGGTCGCCATCTTGCGTATGCCGGTCGGTTTGGCAAAGCCGGCGGCGACGGTGTTGCCCAGCGGATCGACGAACGGCCGGGCAAACCATTGCCCGGCGTAGGGGCTGAGATCGGTGCCGGCCGCAATCCGAGCGACAAAGTGCAGGCTCTTATCTGGTGGCGCCTGTTCGACTTCCCGGCGCAGGTTCGGGTGGATCTTGTCGCGGGCGTGGTCTGGTATTCCTTGGCCGGGCATACCGGCGGGTGCACCAGGTGTGGTTGGGTTCTCTTCGGGGGCCTCAGGTCGCTCCGCATTCGGGGCCTCTGCAGAGGCTGCCGTGCTGAGAAGTAACAAGATGGGTAGAATGAAAAACAGGCTGAGGGTTTTCCAGCGTACACGAAACATTCGTTCCTCCTATGTTAAGAATAGTTGGAACCGATGTGCGACGTGCGCTGTGGTGAAAAGGGCGGGAAGAATGGGTGGGAAATCGGGGGTAAGGGGCTCCAAGTGCTCGGCTGAATTGTGGCATAGCACACTCCCTGCTGCGTTCCTCAGACCAAGTGTAACGCAGCGCCAGATCTGGCCGCCTCGTGGATGGTAGATGGCTATGGAAACGCGGTCAGCGATAAGCGTTCTGACCCACGGCCAGCCTCCTGACCGAAAACTAGTTCCTCTAGTATATGTGGGCCAATTATGAGCGTCAAATGCTCATTTTGACACTCGTCAACGGTGGTTAACATAAAAATGCTCGGCCGAGGCTTTCACTACCTATCTATCTGCCTGCTCGATACACTGAGGATGGTGGGCAGCGCGATCTCGCGCCCGATTCTAATGTTCAAGGCGTGGAAGTTATTCAGAAGTTCTAATTCGGGCGTATTGCTCGCCAGGTGGGCGGAAGCGACGAGCATGTCGCCTACTTCCAGGGCTGGATCCACCGTCGCGGTGATAATTAGGGTGAGCGGGCCGCCGTTCACGGTAAGGTCTTCCACATTCCAGGAGAGTTCGGGTCCAACGTCGATTGGCGGTATCGTCGCGCCGTCGAACGCCAAGCCTTCAGGCAAGGCTACGGTCAGACGATTGCCGGCCGCCAGGGCTGTGCTCCGATTCCCGTAGTCGACGCTGAGTGACATCTGCTCCCCTGGTAGCGCGTCCGTCCTCTTCTGGCCGCGGATCCAGATGTCGGGGTACGCCGATCCTAACGTGGCTTCGTCCAGCGCTACCCAAGACCGGAGTGTTGCGGTTTCCTGATCCATGGTAAAGGTGATGGTAACGGCGCGTCCCTGCCAGGGGGACATATCGATCCATTGGTGCTGCCAGGCGCTACCGGCGGTCGACGTGAATACGTGGGTTTCCGTTACGTCGTCCGAGAAGGTAACGTCAAAGTGGGCGCTGTTCTCCGGTGTGACGGGACCCATGGCGTGGTAAAAGGAAAGGGTGGGGTTGGTCATCGTCATGGGCACGGTCACGGCGTGCTGAATGCCGGCACTGCCGGTCGTGGGGGCCGGGAGTGAGGAGGCGTGCTCGAGCGTCCGCTTATCTCCATCTATCCATAGTGCGTGAAGGAATCCCTCAGGATCGACCAACATGTCTGGAACGGTGTCAATGTCGACGGCCGGGCTTCTGGCACACCACACCGGTGGGCCGGTGTCTGGCCCAGCCAGATGCAAATAGCACAAGTCACGCGGCCCATCCTCATACCTGTGGCTGTGCATCGAGAAGTAAAGCTCGTTGCCTATCCTATGAATGGGGCGCTTATGTAGGTTGTATGGCATGTTGATGGCCACCAACTCTGACCATTGTCCACTGTCGTCGAGATAAGAATAGTAGATTCTGTTGTAAAGCACTGAGATCAGATGTAGCGTTCCGTCAGTGTCAACGGCTGCTTTTGAGCCGGGCAGGCCTGGCACCTGCCTTTCCGCAGACCATGCGCCTCCATGATTGAGCACCTTGTAATAGAGATCGTCGGGCCAGTGAAAGGTGTCCTGCGAAAAGAGAAAATGAGCGTTACTATCGGCATCCACGATCAGCTGGTGTTTATCGCAGTCATCGCAAATCTCTGTCCAGTTCGTCCAGTTACCCTGCGGTGATCGCGAAATATAATAGACGTTGCTAATCGCATACTCCCCCAAGATGTGTAAGTGGCCACGCGGGCCGATTTGTAGTTGCCGCGTGCGATACTCACCGATGGCGTACGGGGCCGACCAGTTGCCGTCGCCATCGACGTTACGGTAGATGCTGAATCCCTGTCCTCCTTCTCGACCAGACCATATGAAATGCCCCACGCCACTCCCGTCCACTGCAAATTGAAATTCTATGGGGTTTCCCTCGTTGACGAGTGGCTGAGCGGCCGACCAGGTTCCCCCGGCATCACGCCGAACATGGCTAATCTGCTCATAGGTCCTGTAGAGTACGTGAATGGCGCCATCGTCGCCGGCCGCTAGGACGAGATCAACGATTGAGCCCGGGTTGCCGTCCAGTCGTACCGGCGCTCCCCAATTTCCCCCACGCGGCTTTTGGGCGTAATATAGTTCGCTTGACGACCTCCAAACGACGTGGAGGTTGCCCGAACGATCGATCGTGCTCCAGGGCCCGATGCCAAAAGAGTATATGTTTTCGGCAATGAGTGCGGGCACTTCCATGGAAAACGGAGGCCCTAACAGAACAGATTGATCGCCGGTGTGTCTGTAGCTGTCTGTGATCACAGAGGGGAAAGCACCGGTCGGTTCCCAACCGTAAAGTTGGTCGCTCTCAAAACCCCAGTCCTGAAGCTGGTTGTTTGCCGGCGGTAGCGTGACGTCCATCGTCGCATCGACGTCGGCAAAGCTCGTGGCGAATTGTGTCGAGGGCAGGTCCAGGTAACCGTCTCGATCCCAATCGACCCCCGCAGAAGATTGGTCAGTAGCCAGGAAGGCTTTATACGCACCCTGTGAGTCGCTTGTCCAGCTCTCGAACGCCATGGGATTGGTGTTAACGGAAGCGCCGCGAACGGGGACGTCGCGAACGTCGCCGATGGTTCCCTCGATGGACCAATCGTAGAACGTTACCATGGCATCGCCTTCGCCTGATGGCCATGGTTCTGTATTGAGGGCGTTGTCGACAGCTCGGCTCCTGAAATAGATCGTATGCCCTGGCAGGGGATCAAAGACGTGTCTGGTCTCAGGCGTGGAATTCTGCCAATCGGTCCACTCCCCATTTTCGCCGTCCCTTGTCTGGATGTCGTAACTCCTGACGCCTGAACCTCCGGCGTCACTGGAGCGCACGTCAATGTAGGTGGGGGTTTCCCAGTAAGCGTCGGTGCCGACGTAACGGGGTAGAGGCTGCACGGCCGTAACCGGTGGAACGATATCCTCAGTCTGCCAATCCGGCGACCATTCGGTATTGAATCCAGTGTCTACTAATTGGCCGCCGTCCCAGGAGGAAACTGCGCGATGATAGAGGTAGGAATCGGTCCAATACCAGTTCCCCTGGTAGTCGATCCAGTCCACCCAGGTGAAGGCTATCGACTCCCCATCTGGCGACCAACTGCGGGCATAGGTATCGGTTTCCCCATAGGGGTTTAAAAGCGTTCGCTGATCTGAGCCGTCGGCGTTCATTACCCATAAATCCTGGAAGCCGTCCAGATCGTCGTCGGCATCATAGCCGATCTTACTGCCGTCCGGTGACCAGGTTGGGTTCTCACTGTATGGCTGATTTGACAGCTGCCGCTTGTTGCTACCGTCGACATTCATGACCCAAATCCGGTAGCCACCGGTGCGGGCTGACATGAAGGCGATTTGCTGTCCGTCCGGAGAAAAGGTGGGCATGGCGTCGGGCGCTTCGTGGGTGGTTAAGCGAACCAGGTTTGAGCCATCTCGATTCATTATGTAAATGTCCCACTGATCGTGGCGGTAGCTCTCGAACGCGATCTTGCTGCCGTCCGGGGACCAGGTGGGGTTGGCGTCGGAGCCTGGGTTGACCGTGAGTCTGGTGAGGCCGGTGCCGTCAACGACTATGGTATAGATCTCGTAATTCCCGTCACGGTCGGAAACAAAGGCCACGTTTTGGGCACCTCGATCCAGGCGGGGCATCAGATCGGTGGCGGGCGAATGGGTCAAAGCTGTTTCATTTCCGTCTGCGACGTAGACGTTGACGTTTCCGTTGCGCAGGGCATAGTAAGTGAGTTTGGTCCATCCATAATCAGCGGTCAACACGGGCGCGCTTTCTGCGGGCCTCTCGTCGGGGCGTGTTTGAGGCGCTCGCGCCGAGGCGTACCAGTCTGGTTGGCCCAGGTTGTCGACCGGCCGTGGGTGGTTCGGTTGAGCCGTCTGGATATTGTCGGTGGAGGCGGCGTAATTAACCGAAATTAGCAGGAATAGGCAGACTACGAGGATGAAGAGTCGTCGCAGGTTTCGCATTTTTTTCTCCCCGGAAATGACCCGAAATGGCACAAGGTATCTCATTGAAAACGACGCCTGAGCTCAATGAGCGGCACGCGCGCATTCTGAGAAGGGGCGGCGCGTTTTTGGAAAGCGCTTCTGTTCTGACAGGCTCCACAAAAGGCGGCTGCCCACTCCGCCTTTACATCATAGCATATGGGAATTGTTGTGGCCAAGAGATGTGCGACAGAGCCCATCCTCACAGTGCAGCCGGCAGGACTGGAAATTGGATCTGGGTCGGGGAATGATCTTCTTCCGCCACTCACACCCCGCCCGCGGTGACTAACAGACGCGGCGGCCGCAACCCCACACCATGGGAATAATGAGGAACAGGAGCCAGCCGAAGCTCCAGAAACCGGCGCCGCTGGTTACGTAGAAGAGCAGGAAGAGGAGGATGAGCAGCGGCCAGACGCTGCCTTTTCGCCTCCGACGCGAGGGAGCGACGGCGGTGGATTCTTTGTGGGCGGCCGGATCGGGGTAGTCGTCGGCGTGCAGCCTTTCTTTCTCGGCTTCTTTCAGGGCGTCGATATCGGCGGACTCGAATTTTTCCCGTTTGCTTTCACTCACTGTGGACCTCCGCGGTCGCTATCCGGCGCAGTGGCCGGCCTTTGGTGGACTCATCATTCTATACGGGCGGGAGGCGTTCGAGGTTGCATGGGTCGCCCCGAGCGGTGTCTCTGACGCGGCGGTCAGGCGGCCGCGGGCAGTATCGCTTTTCAGGATTCATTCTACGTCATCTTCGGTGGTGGCTCTGGTCAAAGCGCGCTGGGAGCAGGCAAGCCGATGGTCATTCCTCGTCGGGCCAACTGCTGTCTATCTCTCGGAGCACGGAATCCAAATCGGCCCCATTCACCCAGTCAATGATTCCTTGCCGAAACGTTCCTGTGCCGACGTTGCCGGGCATTAAGTCAGAGGCGTCAAATCGAAAAGCATCTGCTTCATACAGAATCTGTGCAGTCTTCAAGGAGGTCGGATCGGAATACCATTCAAAGGGCGCATCTCGATGTGATGCAATGACCCCACCCTCTTCTACCAGCCGTTTGACTGACTCGGCCGTCGTAAGATAACGCATCACCGCGCGCACTTCCGGCCGGTCATTGAACATGGCCATGATGTCTCCGCCGCCCAGAACAGGTCTTCCATACTTGTCGTCTATCGGCGGAAGGTAGAAGAAGTCATAGTCCCGACCATATACAGCATCGTCAGGGAAAAATGCGACGATAAAGGAAGCCTGACGATGCAAAAAACAGGCCGGCGGATCTTCAAACATGTGTCTTACGCTCTCGGAGAACGTGTCAGAGACCATTGTCGGCGGCCCCCCGTACACGTAGGAATCGTCTAACCAGATCTCTTCCATGATGGCAAAAACGCGGCGAATTTCGGGAGAATCAAAAGGCAACTCGCCGGTTGTCCAGGCATCGTAGGTATCCAGGGAGGCGGTACGTAGCAAAATATCCTCGACCCAATCCGTGCCGACCCAGCCTGAGCCCGAGCCTGATTCTAGCCCGATGCACCAGGGCGTACGTCCATCGGCCACGATCTGGTCGGACAGCGCCATGAGCTGGTCCCAGGTCTGCGGAACCTCATAGCCTGCACTATCAAAAGCTTTTTTGGGATACCAGACCAAGCTTTTCACGTTGCTGCCATACCACACTCCGGCCACCTGGCCTTCCAAGAGGGTTGCCTCAAAGAGCGCATCGCCATACTGCTCTCGCAAATAGGCCTCGTCAAGGAACGTCCGCGGGTCAACGACCTGATCCTGACGCACAAATTCGGCCAAAAATCCCGGCTGAGGAAACATGACAATATCGGGCGTAAGCCCTGAGGTAACAACGCTCGGCAGAACCCGGGTAAAATCGTTGCGATAACTGCCTACTTCAATGTGTATTCCGGATTTTTTCTCGAATGGCATCAGGGACTCTTCGAACAGTTCTTCACGTTGAATTGGCCCAGCAATGGTGACGGTGGTTCCGGCAAGTTCACGTCTGGATAGGTTTTGTGCGTCAAGGTTTCTATTGCCTGGCGCAGCGGGGCTTTCTGTCGATTCCTGGTCATTGATCACGTTGAGTAAAAAAGCAGTTGCGAGCAAAAACATCGCTGTCAGAGCGATAATGCCCGTTCTCCTCAGAGGCCAGCTTGATCCCTTCTCTGATCTTATCGATTCAGCCGTAACGGTTTCGTTTGGGACAGGCGCTGGTGGCTCCGTTGCCGTCTGCCCTGTGGATTCAGAGGGCGAGAGAGTAAGCGGGGGTTGGCTGCCACAACCCGATAAAGCTCAGCCTTCTGTTGCTCAATGGCCTCAGCCAGGGCCACCGTTTCCGAAGCAGGATCGCGGGCCAACTCCTCCCTGAGGATCTGACAGCACAGATCATATTGCGCCTGGGCAGCTTCGAATTTCCCCTGACTGGCGTAGGCGGTCATCAACACCTGATGCCAATCCTCGCGCAAGTTGTCCAGTTGCAGTAGCTGCAGGGCCGTGCCTTCTATGGCTTCTGCATCCTTCGTCTCTTGCAGCTTATTCAGGCGCCGCTCCAAACCGGCCTGATACTGGGCGCGCAGCCGTTCGCGCTCAACCAACAGCCAGGCATCAAATTCGTGTGCGTCACGCAGGTCGAGGCCTTCGAGCAGTTCGCCATGATATTGGTCGAGGTCGCCTGCTTCGAACGCAGATACGTCTAACCAATAGTCGCTCTGGAAATTAAAAGCAATCTCCTGCCGATCGGCGACTATTGCTTCTCTACCAATGGTTTTGCGGATTTGCAGCAAGGTCCAACGCAGCGAAGCTCGCGGATCGTCCGGCCGGTCGAAAAGCAGGTTGACCAGGTGCTTGCGACTCTGTGGTTTTCCCGTGATGAGGAGATAGGCCAACAGAGCCAGCGGCCGGTACCCAGGTAAATCCAGCACCTGATCATCGCGGCGAATCTCGGCCGGACCGAGCAAGGAGATCCTTAAAGTCATACTTCAACCATTTTTCGGGGATGCAAAGTGACTTCTTATTGGCAGTATAGCATATTTGGTTCGCCTGTGTGATTGAAGACGGCGATAACGTTGTGTGAAACGACTTTTGTAGAAAACGGTAGAAAAAACGCTCAACCAAACCTTCGTTGTGTAGGATCGGTGCAGTTGCAGTCGCTTGCTCAAGCAGAAGGAGGCAAGTATGAGAGCAGGAGCGTTCTTAGGCGTCTTGTCCGTTGTTGTCTTGTCAGTTTTTGTGCTCGTGTCTGGGGCTCAAGCCAACCTCGAAGCGGTTTATGCCGTCGACAACTTATTTACGGCCGTCAACTCCGGCGAACTGGACGCGGCATCAGCGATGTTCTCCGCAGACGCGGTCGCCAGTTACGCAGTGACCGATCAATGGTACGAAGGCTCTGATGAGATTGGCATTTTCCTCGAGGGCTTACACGGTGAGGATCGGGCGTATGAGATCGTGCAGATCGCCATGACAGGCGACACGGTGGATCTGACGCTGGACGTTGCCGATCATGGCCATGTCTGGGGACAGCTGAAACTGACATCCGTCGTGCACGATGGCAGGATCGAGCACCTGGAGGTTGTCGAGACCCGGCTTATGCTATGGCGCGTTTCAGGTTAATCACCCGTTTTCTCCTCCAAGGCTGTTGCCAACACTCTCCGTGAGAAGTTGGCAACAGCCGTTCGCCGATGCAAATTCAGCCAGTCGTTTCTTCGCAACGCCCGCCATTCTGCGCTATCCAAAAGATCAGTTCTGGCGCGAACGTCAGGCAGCCGCGCGCAGCATCGCTTGGAGGCTGCGCTCGACGTCTTCGTCGGTGGTGGCCCAGGAGGAAGTGCTGATGCGCATGGCGGTGTGGCCCTGCCAGACGGTGCCGCCGCACCAGCAGGCGCCGTCGTCCTGGACGACGGCGATGACGCGTTGGGTGGTTTCGGCGTCGCCGAAGGAGACGAGGACCTGGTTGAGGACGACATCGTTGAGCACGTCGTGGCCGGCGGCCGTGAGGCCTTCGGCGAAACGGGCGGCGTGGCGGCAGCAGCGCTCGACGAGGTCGGCGAGACCGGCGCGGCCGAGGGAGCGGAGGGCGGCCCAGATCTCGACGCCGCGGGCGCGGCGTGACATTTCGGGCGTGAAATGGGCGGGTTTGCGCTGCTCTCCGCCGGGCAAGTAGGCGGCGGCGGTAGCGGACAGGGCCCGGGCGAGGTATTCCGGCCGGCGGCAGAAGACGAGGCCGCTGTCATACGGGACGTTGAGCCATTTGTGGGCGTCGGTGGCCCAGGAGTCGGCCCGGTCGCAGCCGGCGACGAGGTGGGCGCGGGCGGGCGCGGCGGCCGCCCAGAGGCCAAAGGCGCCGTCGACGTGGACCCAGGCCTCGGCGCCGCTGGCGGCGGCGCAGATCTCGCCCACGGGGTCGAAGGCGCCGGTGTTGACGTTGCCGGCCTGGCAGCAGATGATGGTCGGGCCGGAGAGCGGGGGGAGGGCGTCAGGGCGCATGCGGCCCTGACCGTCGACGGGGACGCGCACGACGCGGTCGCGCCCCAGCCCGAGCATGCTCAGGGCTTTAAGGAGGCTGACGTGTACCTCGTCGCCGACGACGACGGTGATGGGGGGCGCGCCGAAGAGACCGTCGGCTTCTGCGTCCCAGCCTTCGCGGTGGAGAAGGGCGTGGCGGGCGGCCGCGAGCGCGCTGAAGTTGGCCATGGTGGCGCCGGTGACGAAACCGCCGCCGGCCGAGGCGGGCAGGCGAAGCACGTCGAGCAGCCAACGGAGGGCGACTTCTTCCACTTTGGCAGCGACGGGTGAGGCGACGTCGTCGAAGCTGTTCTGATCCCACGCGCCGGCGAGCCAGTTGGCGGCGAGGGCGGCGGGCAGGCTGCCGCCGGTGACGAAACCGAAGTAACGGCCGCCGGCGGAGGCGACGGTGGCCGGGGAGCCGGCCTCGTCGAGCAGGTTGATGACGTCGGCCGGGTCGGTGGGCTGGTGGGGCAAGGGCTCGTCGAAGGCGTCCAGGCCGTCGATGGCCTCGGGCGCGGGGAAGACGCGGCGTCGTTCGAGGTTGGAGAGGTAGCGGGCGGCCCGGCCGGCGACGTTGGCGAGCAGGGTGATCATCGTTTGCCTCCGTTTTGATTGGTGAGCGTGGCTATTCAAAAGTTTTCCGGAATCGATGCCGGTCAGAAAATGCCGTCTGGAAAAGGAAGGGACGATGTTTGTCTTGGCTGTTTCCGTAAAATTAGCGGTGTCGTGATGGACGCGGTTGGGGATCAATTTCCCGGAAACAATTTTGCTATGAGAACGCTTGCTCGGCAAAGAATGGGCGATGTCGCCCGGCCGGTTGTAGGATGCGAACTCCTGTGCTACCATCCTCGCATCATGAGCAGGCCCGAAACGTTGCGCCCAACCCGCTGGAAAATTGCCCCGCCTGTGCCGGCCGAGATCGGCCGGCGCCTCGCCGACCTTCCCCCCGTGCTGATCCAGGTCCTCTACAACCGGGGACTGACCGATCCGGCCCACATTCAGGCGTTTTTGGAGGGTCGCTATTTGGAGAAGGACGATCCGTTCCTGCTGCCGGATATGGAGAAGGCGGTGACGCGCATTGAGCGGGCGATTGCCCAGGACGAGCGGATCGTGGTCTACGGCGATTTTGATGCCGACGGCGTGACGGCCACGGTGCTGCTGGTGGAAGCGCTGCGCGGGATGGGGCTGACGCGCAACCAGGCGCAGCCATATATACCGGACCGCGTGGATGAAGGGTATGGTCTGAACGCGGAGGCGCTGACCCGGCTGCGGGAGGAGAAAGAGGCTGACCTGGTGGTGACCGTCGATTGTGGCATCCGTTCGGTGGCCGAGGTGGAGCACGCCAACGCCCTCGGACTGGACGTGATCATCACGGACCATCACAGCGTGGGCAAGCGGCTGCCGCCGGCCGTGGCAGTGGTGAACCCCAAGCGGGCGGACGCGGCGTATCCCTACACGGGGCTGGCCGGTGTGGGGGTAGCGTTCAAGCTGGTGCAGGCGCTACGCCAGGCGTTGCCCGGACAGGCGGCGTTTGCCGAGGAAAGGATTTTAGATCTGGTCGCGTTGGGGACGGTGGCGGATATCGTGCCCCTGACGGGGGAGAATCGGCCGCTGGTGAAGGCGGGGCTGGAGGTGCTGAACCGTTGCCGGCGACCGGGCATTGCGGCCCTGGCGGAGGTGGCGGGCCTGAAACCGGGGAGCATTACGGCAGAACATATCGGGTTTGGGCTGGGACCGCGGATTAACGCGGCCGGGCGTCTGGACCACGCCTACGCGGCGGCGCGCCTGCTGGCGGCGAACAACGGGTTGAGGGCCAAGCGGCTGGCGCAGGAGTTGAACCGGCTCAACCGCGAGCGGCGTGAGCTGACGCGGCGGTTGGGGAAAATGGCGGAGGAGATGGTGGACGGCGAGGCGCCCATTCTCATTGCGGGCGACGAGGCGTTTAAATCGGGCGTCGTGGGGCTGGTGGCGAGCCGGCTGGCAGAGAAGCATTACCGGCCGGCGATTGTGATGGAGAAGGGGGAGACGGAGAGCCGCGGCTCGTGCCGTTCGATTCCGGAGTTCCACATTACGGAGGCGCTGGATCAGGTTGAGGATTTGCTGGCGCATCACGGTGGCCACCAACAGGCGGCGGGCTTTACGATTCGCAACGAGAATCTGGAGCCGTTCCGCGAGCGGCTGACGGCGATTGCCGACGAGCGTCTGGGTGAGCGGGAGTTGATCCCGACGCTGGACGTCGACGCGGAGATCCGGCTGGCCGACGTGGATTGGGCGTTGCAGGGGCAGTTGGAGCGGCTGGAGCCCACCGGGGAAGCGAACGGGACGCCGGTTTTCGTCAGCCGGGGGGTGCAGGTATTTAACCACCGGGCGGTGGGGCAGGATGGGACGCACCTGCAGATGCAGGTGGGCGACGGGCAGCGGGGGTTCAAGTGCATCGCTTTCCGCCAGGGCGCGTGGGCCGGGCGATTGCCGGCGCGGGTGGATCTGGCGTATACGGTGGGCGTGAATGAGTGGAACGGCCGGCGCGATTTGCAGCTGGTGGTGCAGGATATTCGGCCGGCTGAAGAGGTATAAGTTGTCCACGGAGGGCGGAATGTTGGGTCGGCGAGGACGCCGGCCACAGCCAAGTTAAAGGAGAGTTCATAGATGAAGATATTGGTGACCGGCGCGGCCGGATTTATTGGTAGTCACCTGGCGGAAAAGCTCCTGGAGCGGGGCGACGAGGTGGTTGGTCTGGACAACTTTAACGACTATTATGACCCGGCGAAGAAGCGGGCGAACGAGCGGCGGCTGAACGACTACCCGAATTTCAAGATGGTCGAGGGGGACGTGCGCGACCGTCAGGGGATGTTTGACCTGTTTGCCCAGGAAGGGTTTGCGGCCGTGGCCCATCTGGCGGCGCTGGCGGGCGTGCGCAACGCAGTGAAGTATCCGGAGCAGTACGTGGAGGTGGATTATAACGGCACGCAGCACCTGATGGACGCGGCCCGGGCCGAGGAGGTGGGCAATTTCGTCTTCGCTTCGACCTCTTCAGTATATGGGGCGACGGAGCAGATCCCGTTTGTGGAAACGGATCCGTGTGACCGGCCGTTGCAGCCGTATGCGGCGGCGAAACGGGCGGCGGAGATTCTAGGTTACTCTTATCATTACTTATTCGGGATGAACTTTACCGCGATTCGTTTCTTTACGGTGTACGGGCCGAACGGGCGGCCGGATATGATGGCGTACAAGCTGGCGGACAGCATTACGAAGGGGCGGGAGGTTCCCCTTTACAATGGGGGAGAGATGTACCGGGATTGGACGTACGTGGGGGACATTACGGACGGGGTTGTGAGCGCGCTGGACCGGCCGCTGGGTTATGAGATCGTTAACCTGGGCCGTGGGGAGCCGGTGTTGCTCAACGATTTTGTGCGGATGATGGAGTCGCTGGCGGGCCGGAAGGCGAATCTGGTGGATACGCCGAAGCCGGCGGCCGACGTGGAACGGACGTACGCGGACATCGGCAAGGCGCGGGCGTTGTTGGATTATGACCCGCAGGTGTCGGTGGACGAGGGGGTGCGACGCTTTTGGGAATGGTATCAGGAGTACGGTTAGTGGGTGGTTGGTGATTGACTGTTGATATGGATACGGGGGGGCGCGTCGCGGCCGGAGGACGTTCGTTCGGAATGAGCGTCCGTCGGGATCCTTCACTCGCGTTCAGGATGACGGATTGGAGGCTGCGTTCGTCGGTTGGGGGTTATGAGGGTGGGCGCGTTTCGATGTGTGCCGGGTAGCGGCGTGGATGCTCTCGGTGATGAATGGGTTTGGGGTGAGGTTTGCGAGATGGATCGTTATGAGGATTGGCGGAGTTGCTTTAGCATGAGGATGCGGGGGCGGCGGCGGGTGCGGAAGTTGAGTTCGCGGAAGATGGGGAGGGCGGTGCGGTGGTGACCGCTGCTGCCCAGGTAGAGGCTGAGCCGGGTGGGCGCCCCGTCTAACTGTTTTAATAACTGGCGTAGAAGGCCGTAAGTGAGCATGGTTTGCCCCCAGTGGTGGGGTCGCAGGAGGAGGGTGGCCACCGGCCCCTGGCGGCCGTGGTCCAGCGAGAGGCAGCCGACTTCCTGCTGTTTCCAGAGGCAGCGCCAGGTGCGGCCGCCGGAGGGCGGCCCTTCGTCGAAGTCGGTTTCGACGACGCGGGCGGCCCAGGCGTCGCCGGCCTCTCGTTCGAGGCGGGCGTAGCGGCGGTAGAGGCGGCGGCCCTCGCCTCTCGTCAGGAGCTCGAGGACGATGCCGGGCGCGGCGCGGGGGATGGGCATCGGGCCTTGTTCGTGGTAGAGGTAGTGGGGGTGGAACGGCCGGTAATCCAGGCTGTGATAAAGTTGCTGGGCCGGCCGGTTGCCTTCGTCGACCTGGAGCCCGATCCAGGGCAGCCCGCGGCTGCGCGTCACGCTTTCCAGGTGTTCCATGAGGGCGCGGCCGATGCCCTGGCGGCGGTGGGAGCGGTTGACGTGGACGTTGAAGGCGAGGCCGCTGAGACGGCGCAGGTGGAGGTAGGCGCAGCCGACGGTCTCATCGCCCACGACGGCTTTGAAGCCGCGGCCGGAGGTCAGCAGGTAGAGGGGAAGGATGAAGTACCCCAGGGCGCGCAGAAGCGGGTTGCGGGCGAAGCGGGTAAATTCGACGTCGACGCCGGTCATGTTGGCGTAGGCCATGCGAGTCATCAGGGGAAGATCCCACGGCCGGACGGGTTTGATCGCTAACTCCTGCCTCTCCATGAGGGTCCATTCTACCAGCATCCGGAGAAAATGTAACGGTGTGGGAAGGGAAGTTTCCCGGAAACGGTTGTGGGGGGGAGCGACGGTGCCGGGGTAGGGCGTGGATTGTGCGCGTGAGTTTCCGGGAAACGGTGGCCGTCGATGGTTGATTCTGGGTGGGGCTGGTACAATGTGCTGCGCTGTGGCGGAAATGCCGGGTGCGTGAGTTGAGAAAAGTGGTGTAGAGAAGGTATGAGTCACGGAAAACGACGTCGTGGAAACCGCGGAAAACCGGACCTCCCGCCGTACCAACATGTGCGGTCGTGGTCTGAGTGGCGCAGTTGTCTGAAGCAGTTGCAAGGGCAACGGCGGATCGCTATCGACCTGGAAGCGAACAGTATGTACGCTTATCAGGAGCAGGTGTGCCTGGTGCAGATCACGGTGCCCGGCCAGGATTACATCGTCGATCCCCTGGCGGATTTTGGGCTAGAGGCGTTGGGAGAGATCGTGGCGGATGGCGCCGTGGAGAAGGTGTTCCACGCGGCCGAGTATGATCTGATTCTGATGAAGCGGGAGTATGGCTGGGAATTGGAGAACCTTTTCGACACGATGTGGGCGGCGCGCATCTTGGGATATGAGCGGGTGGGGCTGGCGAACATTCTGGAGGAGTTGTTCGGGGTGAAGCTGAACAAGCGGTACCAGCGGGCCAACTGGTGCAAGCGGCCGTTGTCGGCGAACCAGCTGGCTTACGCCCAGGCGGACACTCACTATCTTCTGGATTTGCGCGAGCACTTTGCGCGCGAACTGGAGGAGGTGGGGCGCACGGTCGAGGCGGCCGAGATCTTCGCCGAGCAGAGCACGGTGGACGTGCCGCCCAACGAATTCGACCCGGATAGCTTTTGGACGATTAACGGCGCCCGCCACCTTTCGCCCGGAGGCAAGGCGATCCTCAAGGCGTTGAATATTTACCGCGATGAGGAAGCCGAGCGGCGGGATCGCCCCCATTTCAAGGTCTTGCAGGACAAGACGTTGATGGAACTGGCCAAACGCCGGCCGCGCAATGAGCGCGAGATGCGGAATATTCACGGCATGACGTCGGGCCAAATTCGGCGCTACGGGGACGACATCCTGCGTATTATTCGCGAAAAACGGGGGGCGCCCGCCCCCCGGCGCCCGCGCCGTAAGCCGAAGCCGCCCGACGACGTACTCGGCCGGTATGAACGGTTGCGCACGTGGCGCAAGAAGCGGGGCCGGCAGCGCGGCGTGGAGTCGGACGTGATCGTGAGCCGGGATACGCTCTGGGAACTGGCGCGGACCAATCCCCAAACGAGGGCGGAGCTGGAGGCGATCGACGGCCTTGGCCCCTGGCGACTGGAGACTTACGGAGATGAGATTTTGCAAGTGCTGGCCCGGTAGCCGCGCGGCGGCCGGACGAGCCCTTCCCTGAGGATGATGAAAGAGAGTTTTGATAACGTATTTGCCGGATTGCCGGTGCTGGTTACGGGACACACGGGTTTCAAGGGGTCCTGGTTGAGTTTGTGGCTCAACGAGTTGGGCGCGCGGGTGGCGGGTTATAGCCTGCCGGAACCGCCGACGGTGCCCAGCCACTTCGAGATGTGCCGGTTGGGGGAGCGCCTGGTGGACGTGCGCGGCAACGTGTGCGACCTGGAATCGGTGCAGGAGGCGATTGAGACGCATCGCCCGGCCGTGATTTTTCACCTGGCGGCCCAGCCGCTGGTCTTGCGGGCTTACGACGACCCGGTGGAGACGTTCGACGTCAACGTGGGGGGGACGATTAACCTGCTGGAGGCGGTCCGCACGGCCGACTTCGTGCAGGCGGTGGTGTGTATTACGACGGACAAGGTTTACGCAATTCAGGATCAGGATTGGGTGTGGGGCTACCGGGAGAACGATCCGTTGGGCGGGCACGATCCGTATGGGGCGAGTAAGGCGATGGCGGAGATGGCCATCGCGGCTTATCGTCGCTCATATTTCGGCGACGGCCCGGCCGTAGCGTCGGCGCGGGCGGGCAACGTGGTGGGAGGCGGGGATTTTGCCGATTACCGCCTGGTGCCGGATTGCATGCGGGCGCTGATGGCCTGTGAGCCGATCCGGTTGCGCAACCCGGAGTACGTGCGTCCCTGGCAGCACGTGCTGGAATCGTTGAGCGGCTATCTGTGGCTGGCGGCGAAGTTGTTGCGCCACGGCGACGCTTTTGCCGAGGGGTGGAACTTTGCGCCGGGGGAGATGCGAGGCGTGACGGCGCGGGCGGTGGCGGAGAAGGCGATTGCGCTGTGGGGCGAGGGGTCGTGGACGACGGATGGCGCCGTCAAAGCGCCGGAGGAGACGAGCGTGCTGCGCCTGAGCGGGGATAAGGCGGCGAACCGGCTCGGGTGGCGGCCGGCGTATACGTGGGAGGAGACGATGGCGGAGACGGTGGCCTGGTTCAAGCGTTACCAGGAGGAGCGGTCGCGGCCGCGCATGTACGACGTGGGCGTGGCGCAGATCCAGGCGTACACGGAGCGAGCGCGGGAACTGGGACTGGTCTGGGCCATGGGCGAGTAGGAGCGCTGCGGGACGCCGACCTGAACGAGGGCCAGGACAGACCTCCAGGAGACCCGAACGTCGTCTCCGGCACGCAAATCCGTTCGCCGAGCCTCCCGGAGTTTCACAAGTTCGTGAAGTAAAAGTTTAGACGACGTCGAGTTCCTGGCCCACTTCGCCGAAGGTTTCGAGGGCCTGTTCGATGTCGGCGGCGCTGTGGGCGGCGGAGTTCATGACGCGGATGCGGGCCTTGCCCTGGGGCACGGTAGGGTAGCCGATGGCCATGGCGAAGACGCCCTTTTCGAAGAGGCGTTTGCTGAATTCCTGGGCCAGCGGCGCCTCGCCGAGCATGACGGGCACGATGGGGGTCTGGCTCTGGCCGGTGTCGAAGCCCATCTCGTCCATGCCCTGGCGGAAGACGCGGGCGTTTTCCCACAATCTGTCGACGAGCTCGGTGGAGGATTCGAGGAGGTCGACGGCCTGGATGCAGGCGGCGACGTCGGGAACGGTCATGGCGCTGGAGAAGAGGAAGGGCCGGCCGCGCTGGCGTAGCCACTCGACGATGACGCGGTTGCCGGCGACCATGCCGCCGACGACGCCAAAGGCTTTGCTCATGGTGCCGACTTCGACGTCGACGCGGCCGTGGAGGTCGAAGTGGTCGACGATGCCCCGGCCGCCTTCGCCGAGGACGCCTTCGCCGTGGGCGTCGTCTACCATGAGGATGATGCCGTGTTCTTCGGCGACGTCGGCGATTTTGTCCAGGGGAGCAATGTCGCCGTCCATACTGAAGACGCCGTCAGTGACGATGAGGCGCCGGTTGTAATCGACGGTCTCTTCGACTTTGCGGCGGAGGTCGTCGACGTCGTTGTGGTCGTAGCGCACGACCTGGGCGCGGCTGAGACGGCAGCCGTCGATGATGCTGGCGTGGTTCAGCTCGTCGGAGAAGATGACGTCGCCGCGGCCGACGAGGGCGGGAATGGCGGCCAGATTGGCGTTGAAGCCGCTCTGGAAGGTGATGCACGCCTCGGCGCGCTTGAACTCGGCGAGCCGGGTCTCCAGTCTGTCGTGGAGGCTCATGGTGCCGGCGATGGTGCGGACGGCGCCGGGGCCGACACCGTACTCTTCGACGGCTTCGCGCGCGGCCTGGCGCAGGCGGGGGTGGTTGGCGAGCCCCAGGTAGTTGTTGGCGCAGAAGTTGAGGAGTTTGCGGCCGTCGATCTGTACCCAGGCGTCCATGGGGGATTCGATGGTGCGGATGTTGGTGTAGAGGCCGGCTTCTTTCAGTTGTTCCAGCTCTTCGCGGATCCAGGCTGTTTTACCGTTTGTCGGGGTGTGTTCGCTCATGGGATCTCCTTCTCGTTTGTTGACGTTGGACAAAGTGTTCTGCATCTTGTCGCTTGTGGCTACACGTTGTCGCTTATGGCGATGGGCAACTGATCAGATTGCCCTACATGTTGGTTGGAAAGTCAAAGAATTGTACCTCAACGCCGAACTTTTCGGCCAGATGGCGGCCGAGGGCCCGGACGCCGACGGTTTCGGTGGCGTAGTGTCCGGCGTAGATGACGTTGAGGCCATGGTCGCTGGCGGCCCAGTAGTTGGCGTGGGAGGTTTCTCCGGTGAGGAAGGTGTCGGCGCCGAGGTCGCCGGCTTCCGCTACCCGATCGGCGCCGAAGCCGGAGACGATGGCCACAGTCTGGATCTGCCGGGGGCCGTGGGCCAGGACGCGAGCTTCGGTGTTCAGTTTTTCTTCGACGCTGGCGACGAAGTCGTCGAGGGAGGTGCCGGCCGGGGCCGGTCCCAGGACGCCGATGGGGACGTTGGTGGGCTCACACCACCAGCGGTCGACGTCGACGCCGAGGATCTGGGCGAGGACGGCATTGTTGCCCACTTCGGGATGGGCGTCCAGCGGGAGGTGGGCGGCGTAGAGGTTGATGCCGTGGCGCAGGAGGAGGCGCACGCGCCGGCCGAGGGGGCCGGCGATGGGCTCGACGGAGCGCCAGAGAATGCCGTGGTGGACGAGGAGCATGTCGGCGTTCCAGCCGGCGGCCGCTTCGATGACGGCCGGGCCGCTGTCCACGGCGAGGCCGATGCGCTCGACGGTCTGGTTGTCGGCTTCGACCTGTAGCCCCTGCGGCCCGTAGTCGTCGACGTCGTGGATGCGGAGATAATCGTTCAGGTAAGCGACCAGGTCTGTTCGGTTCATACGGGTGGTTGCCTCCTTGTGGTTAGACAATTAACCAAATTGTGCTGCTGGTTTTTGTTGATGGTTGGTGATGGGACAATTAACGAAATTGTCCTGCGGGTGGACGGATAATTTGGCAAATTATTCTCGCGGTGGGGTGGTTTGACGCATGGTTAAAGGGCATGCTATACTCCTGCCGTCATGGGTAAAACCATCTTGAATGAGCCGGTGCTCATTCTTAACGTGAATTATGAGCCGCTGCACGTCTGCAACACGAAGCGGGCGCTGGCCCTGATTTTCGCGGGCAAGGCGGAAATTGTCCTGAACGGGCGAGGAACGATCCGCAGCGCTTCGGACGAGTTTGACCTTCCCTCGATTATCAAGTTGCAGTACATGGTGCACCGGCCTCGCCCCCGCGTCTCCCTGAGCAAGCGGGAGGTTTTGCGGCGGGATAATTACACGTGCCAGTATTGCGGTCGGCGGAGCCATCACCTGACTATCGACCACGTGGTGCCGCGCCATATGGGGGGCGATCATAGCTGGACGAATCTGGTGGCGGCCTGTTCTACCTGTAACCGGCGCAAGGGTGGGCGCACGCCGGAGCAGGCGAACATGACGCTACGCCGCCAGCCGTTTGAGCCCAGCGCTTCGGCTCAGTACCGATTCGGCCGTCATCTCGAAGACCATGACGAGTGGGAGCCGTTTATCGCGGGCTGGTAAGCGACCCCCTCCCTGGCCCTCCCCCAGCGGGGGAGGGAGAGATGTAACCATTCCCTGGTCCTCCTCCAGAGGGGGAGGGAAACGAGCAAGCACACCTCTGTTCTGTATCGTTTACCAGTTAGGCCTCTGTATCTTCTGTGGACCGCCGTCTGTGGTTGGCCCACGCCAGGTCGATGATCCGTTGTAGGCCTCTATCGATGAGGTCTGTGACGATGGTGGCCATCCGCTTGTATTCTTCGAGAGGGCCCCGGTAAGGGTCGCTGATGCTGGTCTTTTCGCCTGCCATTGCGCTGAGCAAGTGGATGCGGTGGGCGGCCTCGGGGAATTCAGCTTTCAGGGCCTCGACGTGGCCGCTCTCCATGCAGAGAATGAGGTCGGCCTGGTCCAGGATCTCGTCGGTGACCATGCGCGAGCGATGGTCGGCGATGTCCATACCTCGTTCGGCGAGCACGCGAATGCTGTTTTTGGCGGCGGCTCGCTCCTGAATGGCCCAGGTTCCGGCCGACCGGACGGTCCAGTCGTCCATGCCCCGTTCCTGCAGCCGGTTGCGGAGCACGGCTTCGGCTACGGGGGAGCGGCAGATGTTGGCCGTGCAGACAAAGAGAATGTGCGGCATAGAAGAATCCTCGCCCCTGATTGTTTTATGTTGCGACCGGTTGCGCGGCTACGCGGCTACGCTTAGTCGTAGCCGAGGACGTCGACGACCGATCGGACGGCGGCGGCCGAATGGTCAAGCATGGCGCGCTCTTCGTCTGTCAGCTCCATCTCCAGAATTTGTTCGACGCCGTTGCGGCCGAGCACGACGGGGAGGCCGATGAAGAGATCCTCATAGCCGTATTCGCCCTGGGTGTAGACGGCGCAGGGGATGACGCGCTTTTTGTCTTTGAGGATCGATTCGACCATGGTGGCGGTGCCAGCGGCCGGGGCGTAGTAGCCACTGTACCCCAAAAGGCCGACGATTTCGCCGCCGCCTTTGCGCGTGCGCTGGATGATGGCGTCCAACTTTTCCTCGTCGATGAACTCGCCGATAGGGATGCCGGCGACGGAAGTGTGGCGGGGCAGGGGGACCATGGTGTCGCCGTGGCCGCCAAGGACGATACCGTGGACGTCTTCGACGCTGACGCCGAGTTCGTCGGCGATGAAAGTCTTGTAGCGGGCGGTGTCCAGAGCACCGGCCTGGCCGATGATGCGCTCGCGCGGGAAGCCGGTTTCGTGCAGCATCACGTGGCACATGGCGTCCAGTGGGTTGGTGACCATGACGATGATGCTATCGGGGGCGTATTTCTTGACGTTGGCGGCTACCTCCTCCATCACTTCCTGGTTGGTTTTGACCAGTTCGTCACGGCTGGGGAATTCGCCGGTCTCGGGATCCTTCTTGCGGGGGACGCCGGCCGTGACGACGACGACGTCGGCGCCTTCGATGATGCCCGGTTCGTTGCTGCCGGTCACGTGGCAGTCGAAGCCCATGGGCGGCCCGGCTTCAAAGAGGTCTAGCGCCTTGCCGGCGCCGATCTCACCGAAGATGTCGAATAGGGCGAGGTCGGCGATCTCCATCTGGGCAAGCCAATGGGCCGTCGTCGCGCCCACGTTGCCAGCGCCATATAGGGCAACTTTGTTTTGCATGTCAAGTTCCTCCTCTCAGTGATGAGACTATTGTGTTGGTTATTCGTCGAAAAAGCGCGCGTACATCTCTTCCAGCATTTGCGCGGCTTCTACCAGTTTATCCAGGGGGTTGTCGTCCCCGATGAAGTAGCGGAAATCGGCCGGCATGAGGTCAAGGGTATTGATGAGTTCATCGGACTTTTCTTTAAGAGAGCGTTCGCTGACGTCGTAGGCTTCGGCAACTTCCGAACGCGAGACGTCCTGGAGATTGATCTTGCAGACGGCGTAGGTCAGGGCGGCGGCCCACAACTGGGGTTTGGGGATGGGCAACGGCCGGCGGCCGACGGTGATGCGGTACTCGAGCCACATCTGGATCGCCTTGCCGGTGAGGGGAACGGGCAAATCCATCGCCTCCATTGTTTCGATGAGGAGCGTTTCGACGTCGTCCAGGGCGGAGGAAAAGAGCCGTTCGTATCGGGAGGCGACGTTTTCGTCGGTCTCGGTGCGCAGGTAGTCGCCGAGGGAGCGGATGGCTTTATGAAAGTCGTTGCTGCGGGCGTAGGCGCGGGCCAGATTCAGATGGTATTCGGGGTTTTCGGGATCGGCGGCCGTGGCTTCCTGAAAGGCGTCCACCGCCTTATCCATCTCCCACTCCCCGTAGTGGCGTAGGCCGATTTCATTCTGCTTCGCTGCGTGCCGCAGGTCCTTTTTTGAAGGCTTCTTTGGGCTTTCAACGTCGGCCATGTGCTTCTTTGTGCCTTGTGTTTATACGGGTATGGTTGCGTCCGGCTGCGCCGGTGCAACTTCTTTTTCCTCCGTCGTGACCGTTTCCTCTTCGTAAGCACGCATCTGTTGGAAGGCGGCGATGGCTACGGCCAACATTTCCTCGTCGGGCGGGCGGGTGGTCAGGCGTTGTAAGGCCAGGTTGGGCTTGGTAATCAGGCGGATAAATCTGTTTCCCTGATGCCGCGCCGTAAAGCGAATGAATTCGTAGGCGATGCCGGCAATGACCGGGAGAAGGATGACGCGGGAAAGGAGGCGCTGCGGCAGAGTAAGCGGGGGCAGCAGCGTATAAACCAGGATTGAGATAATGACGACGGTGAGCAAGAAAGCGGTGCCGCAGCGGGGATGCTGCAGAGAGAAGCGGTCGACGGAGTCGGGCGTTAGCGGGGCGCCGGCTTCATAGGCGTTAATCGTCTTATGCTCTGCGCCGTGATAGCCGAAGAGGCGCTTGATGTCCGGCATCTGGCCAATGGCCCAGATGTAGCCGACGAGGATGACGAGACGGGCGGCGCCTTCGACGGCGTTGCTGACGACGACCGGCGAGCCGGCGTCAACCCAGCGGGCGACGAGGTCGCCGACGAAGGCGGGGATGAGAAAGAAGAGGATGATGGCGAAGCTGAGGGAGAAAAGGACGGTTCCCCATTGAAGGGGGCCTTCGAACACGCGTTGTGGTTCTCCGTTTTCGTCGCCGCCGTCGCCTTCCTCTTCGATGGCGACATCGGCCGAGAACATGAGGCTCTTGATGCCGAGACCCAGCGCGTCCCATAGGAGGGTCAGGCCGCGGAGGAAGGGTATTTTGGCCAGGGAACCGCCGTAGATGCGAGGGTTGAGCGGCTCCGAGTGGATGACGATCTCCCCCTGGGGGTTGCGGACGGCGACGGCCAGAGCTTTTGAGCCGCGCATCATGACCCCTTCGATGACCGCCTGTCCGCCATAGTTGATTTCTCTTTGTTCAGGCATGGGTGGATTGTACTGAGTGGCGGCAGGTGCGTCAAGGTAACGGCGAGTAGGTCGATCGGCCTACTCGCTCGTCAGTCGTCGAGGCGCTGGAAGGTGCGGCGGACGAGTTCCAGCGTATTGGTCGAGGGCTCTTCTGGGGAGGCGCAGAAGGCGGTGAGAAGGAGTTCTTCGTCGCCGAGGAGGTATTGTTGCTGGCAGAAGAGGCCGGTCCGGGTTCGGAGCTGGGCGTAGGCGTAGCGTCGGTCGAAGTCGTCTACGATCTCGGCGGCGGAGATGATGACGTCGCTGCGCTCGACGACGCTGATAAGCTCTATGTAACTCAACTGGTTGAGGGTGGCGCTGCGGGCGACGAGGAATAGCTGGTCCGGCTGCGCGGCCGCTTCCGGGGGATCGCTGGCAGCGAGGAAGAGGGTTTCCAAATCGCGGACCTGATACCAGGGAAAGAGGGCGTCGCGAAGACGGTCGTTTTCGGCGAGCAGGCGGGTCAAGGTGGCTCGTTCTTCCTCATTGCCGGGATCGACAAAGCGCCAGTCGGGGGGGAGGAAGAGAGTGAAGGTCTCGTTTTCGTCGGTTACCCGTTGCCACTCCTCGGGGGGCTGAATGCCGGCCGCTTGCAGGCGGGGGAGGCGGCCGAGCAAGGTGGTCAGCAGCAAGGCGCTCACGATGACGACGGCCGTCAGGGCGGTGTAAATGGCCACGGGGGAGAGGAGAAGAGTGCGGGTCGTCTCCTCTTGTTCCTTTTCGGACTCCGTCTCAGGGGGGTCTACGCCCGTTGGCTGGCCGCAGTTCCAGCAGACGGCTTCGTCTTCCATTATTAATTGGTCACAGTGGGGGCAACGTTTGGGCATGGGTTTTCGTGGCCTGTTCCGCGCAAAGTGTAAAGTAGTTTACACCTAGATTGTAACAAAGTTACCTGTGGGAGGGCGAACGGGCGCGTATAATGTTGAATGTAAGTTAAAGGAAGGAACCTGAACAAAAATAAATAGTCGTCACGGGACAGCCCTGGAGAGCGTAGCGACCGTCTCGGCCATTGAAAGGCTGGCAGACAGGAGAAAACGTTTTTCAAGAGATCATTCAATCGATACACAGGGACTCATTCCTTAAATTGCAGATTCCTCCTTTTTTCTCCTCTTCCCGCAAAAAGCCTTGCGTTAAGCAAGGCTTTTTGTGTTCTGGGGGGCCAAGGGAAAGTTGCAGTGGCGTCACAATCGCGTTAACGTTAGGTTGACGAAACAAAGATGAACCAGCTCCTGTTTGCTACCTACCACCCTGAAGAATTGGCCCTCTATCGCCGCCGCGCCGAGCAATTGCAATGCGGCCTGGAGATCCACGCCTTCTCCAACCCGGCGTTGCTGGCGGCAAATGGGGATCTGAAGCGGGTGGTGGCCACCTTCGAGAAACAACTGGCGGGCTTTGAGGGCGTTCTGGGCTTCCACGGGGCGTTTTACGACATGGTCTCGGCCAGCGTGGACCCGGACGTCGTTGCCCTGACGCTTCAACGCTACCGGCAAAACGTGGAGGTTGCGCATCATCTCGGCGGCCGGTACGTGGTCTTCCACGCCAATTATATGGGGGGGTTCAAGCTGGCCGATTATCGAGACGGCTGGCACCGGCGCCAGGTGACGTTCTGGCGCGCCTTCATGGAGGAGGTGGGGGAACGGGGCGTGACCGTGCTGCTGGAAAATATGTGGGCGGATGACCCGTCGATTATCGTCGACATTCTTGCGGAGGTGGACCATCCGCGCTTGCAGGCATGCCTGGACGTGGGCCACGTTTATCTCTTTTCCGACCGGCCGATTGAGGTGTGGATCGACGCCCTGGAGCCCTTCCTGTACAGTTGCCATCTAAACAACCACAACGGCCGGGTGGACCTGCACTGGTCGTTGGGGCACGGCGTCATCGATTATCCGCCGATTCTGAGGAAGCTGAAGGAGCTGGCCCGGCCGCCGTTCATGACGCTGGAGATGGGTGACTGGGAGACGATCGCTGCGAGCCTTCCTTATTTTGACCTGACGATGCCCGCTTGAAAGGTTTCCACGTATGACGTCCGGATATCGCTCAGACGAACAGGAGCGCGTGCTTCAGCAGTACCGGACGCAGGACAACCTGGCGACGCGCATTCGTACCCACGAGCGGTACAGCGTTCCCCAGGTTGATTTCATCGATTGGGTGCTGGACCGGATTTCTTGGCGGGGAGACGAGGCGGTGCTCGACGCGGGCTCTGGCGCCGGCGCGTACCTGGAGGCTGCCGGCCGGCGGGCGGGCCGGATCATCGCCGGCGACCTGTCGTTGGGCATGTTGCGCGATTTGGCCCCGACGGGTGCGCCGCGCGTTAACCTGGATGCGCAGCGGTTGCCGCTGGCAGGGGAGGCGGTGGACGTGGTGCTGGCCAACCACATGCTGTACCACGTGCCGGACCGGGAGGCGGCCGTGGGGGAGTTTGCGCGAGTGTTGCGGCCGGGCGGCCGGCTGTTGGCGGGGACGAACAGCGCGCGGAGCATGGCCGAGCTGGAAGAGCTCGGGGCGCGCGCCGGGGCGGCGCTGGGGGCAAGGGACGCGATGGCGCTCAACGCCTCGATCTCTTTCACCCTGGAGAACGGGGCCGATTTGCTCTCGCGCTATTTCGACCGCGTGACGCGCCACGATTTGCCCGGCGCGCTGGTTTTTCCGGAGCCGCAGCCGGTCATCGATTACCTGGCCTCCATGCGCGAACGTTACGTGCCTTTGCTGCCGGATGGCGTCACATGGGGAGAGGTGGTGACCGTGTTGAGGGAGCTGTTGGCGGCGCACATCGCCGAGCACGGCGAGTTCCGCGTGAATAAGTTGGCGGGCGTTTTCGTCTGCCGAAAGAAAAAGAAGACGACATTTATGATGCACCCTTCTCCGACAACGGATGCTACTGCTTTTTTAGAATGTCTGCGCTCGCGGCGGTCCATTCGCCGCTACCGGCCGGAGCCGGTTCCCCGCCGCCTGCTGGAAGAGGTCCTGACGGCGGCGATCTGGGCGCCGTCGGCCCACAACCGGCAGCCGTGGCGTTTCGCCGTGCTGCGCGAGGCGGCCGACAAGGAGCGGCTGGCGCGGGCGATGGGCGACCGGCTGCGCGCCGACCTGGAAGCGGACGGCGTGCCCGAAGCCGTCATCGAGAAGGACGTCAGCCGTTCGTACGCGCGCATTACGGGGGCGCCGGCCTTGGTGCTGGTTTGCCTGACGATGGCGGACATGGACAGCTATCCGGACGAGAAACGGCAGCGGAATGAGTGGATCATGGCGGCGCAGAGCACGGCGATGGCGGGCCAGAATTTGTTGCTGGCGGCGCACGCGGTGGGGCTGGCCGCTTGCTGGATGTGCGCCCCCCTCTTCTGCCCGGAGACGGTGAAGGAGACGCTGGGGTTGCCGGACGACTGGCAGCCGCAGGGATTGGTAACGCTAGGCTATGCGGCCGAGAGCAGGGAGAAGGCGCGGCGGCCGCTGGCGGAGAGCGTGCTCTTTCTCTAGCCATTCAACCACGGTCCGATGGTCGTTGAGACGTTTGGTGCGTCGAACGACGCCAGTTAGCGGGGGAGGCGGGGTGTTTGCCCGAGCTGTTTGTTAATCACCGCCTTCATTTGTACAATTTTTCTACTCCATCGACGACGGCCATGTAGCTGCCCTTTTCCACGAGGCGCTGGCTCACCTGGAACACGTGTACCGGAATCTGCCTGACCATCCTTATCCACCTATTGAGAAGCCAACAGCAACCGATGAACAATCGTAGCCATCACGACGGGAGCCGCGACCACGAGCACGACTTGCCGGAGCATGGGCACGGACATAAGCATGAGCACGACCACGACCATAGCCACGGTTTCTGGGAACAACTGGCCCACCTTTTGCCCTGGAGAGGCCATAGCCACGACTACACCGAACTGGCAGGCGACGAGGCGCTGCAAAGCCACGAGGAGGGGATTCGTACTATCTGGCTGGCGCTGGGCGCGCTGTTGTTGACCACCGTTATCCAGGTGGTCATCGTCTTCCTCAGCGGTAGCGTGGCTTTGTTGGCGGATACGGTGCACAACCTGGGCGACGGTCTCAACTCGATTCCCCTGCTCATCGCCTTCTACCTGGCGCGGTGGGCGGCGACGCGACGCTATAGCTACGGCTTCGGCCGGGCTGAAGACGTGGCGGGCATCTTCATCGTCCTGAGCATCGCCATCAGCGCCGGCGTCATCTTTTGGGAGAGCTTCCAGAAGTTTCTCGATCCGGAACCGATTGCCAACCTTCCCTGGGTCGTGGCGGCGTCCATCGTCGGCTTCCTGGGTAATGAGGCGGTGGCCCTGCTCCAGATCCGGGTGGGGCGCAAGATTGGTTCGGCGGCGATGGTGGCCGACGGTTTGCACGCGCGCACCGACGGGTTGACGTCGCTGGCCGTGCTCCTGGCCGCGGGTGGCTCCTGGTTGGGCTATCCCATCGTCGACCCGATCATCGGCACGAACTGTTCCATGAGATCGAAGAGCTCTCGGAGGTGGTTGTCCACGTTGAGCCGGCTGGTGTGTTGGATGAGGCGCATCACGATACGCTCCATCATGAAGCTATTCCGCGCCCCCTCACGTAATTTGGCTGGACGCCGGCTAACAGGCAGGGGATTCGAGGCTGCTAGGATTTATGTAACCCCCTTCATTAGAGAACGCAGAAGCGGTAGCTCACTTTTTGCCCTTTTGTTATAATTCTGATCAAAGTTGGATAAATTAAATTCATTGGATCAATCAGATTTGTGCGATTAAATAAGCTGCGGTCGGAATTTCTAAATTATCTCATCGCCCAGGACGTGGAACCGGGCGAACGGCTGCCGACGCTGGCCGAAATGAGCGAAGAGATCGGGATCAGCGTGGGCAAGCTGCGAGAGCAGTTGGAAGTGGCGCGCAGCCTGGGGTTGGTTTCGGTGCGGCCGCGGGTGGGCGTTCACCGGGAGTCGTTTGATTTTCTGCCGGCCGTGCGCAGCAGCGCCCTGTTTGCGCTGGCGACGGAGGAGGCGACTTTCGGGCACTTTAATGAGCTGCGGCGGGCGATTGAGACCTGTTTGTGGTCGCCGGCCGTGGTTTGCCTCACCGACGAGGATATGGAACGGCTGCAGGAGATCGTGGCCCGGGCGTGGGATAAGTTGGAGGGTGAGCCGGTGCACATTCCCAGCGAGGAGCACCGGCAGTTGCACCTGACGATTTACGGCCGCCTCGATAATCCGTTTGTGCGCGGTATTCTGGAGGCTTACTGGGACATTTACGAGGCCAGCGAGTTGACCCGTCTCGCCTCGTACCAGTATTGGCTGGACGTGTGGCGCTATCACGAGCGAATCGTGGACGCCATTTGTGACGGGGATTTCGAGCGCGGGCGCAAGTTATTGATTGAGCATTTTGAGTTGTTGCCGACTGTTTCTGCCTCCGTTTCTATTGACGGAGAGCGGATGGTCTGATTGATGAACGTTTGACACAAGTGATCGGGTCCCGGCCGTCGCCGGGGTCCGTGAAGTAGAAAAGTAAAGAGGACATTAGGAGAGAGTTCACATGGGTGTAAGAGAACGCGCTGCTGAGCCTGCACCGGCCGGCAAGCCGGAACAGGAAGCGAGGATCAATGATTTTGCCATCGTCGTGGCCACGGCCAACGGCACGGGCAGTCAAACCTCGAACCTGACGTTACTGCGGGCGTTGTTCAAGATGGGCATTCCCGTCAACGGAAAAAATATCTTTCCCTCGAATATTCAGGGTCTTCCGACGTGGTATCACATTCGGGTGAGCAAGGACGGCTACGTCGCCCGCCGGGAGACGTCGGAAGTACTGGTCGCTTTCAACGAAGCGACGGTCCATCAGGATATCAAGGAGCTACCGAGCGGGGGCGTGTGCCTTTACAACGACGACTGGCGCAGCGTGCCGGAACGGGACGACATCGTCATGTACGGGATTCCCGTGCGCGATTTTCTGCGCGAGGTGGGCGCCCGGGGCAAGTTCCGCGACCGCTTCACGAATATGATTTACGTGGGCGCCCTGGCCCAGTTGCTGGGCGTTGAGCTAGACGCCATCGAAGAAGCGCTGATGTACCATTTCGATAAGCGGCGCAAGATCGTGGACCCCAACATGGAGGTCATTCGCCTGGCTTACGAATGGACGGCGGAGAACGTGGAGAAACGGGATCCGTTCTACGTGGAGCCGATGAACGAGACGGAAGGACTGTTCCTGATTACGGGCAACGAGGCGTCTGCGTTGGGGGCAGTCTTTGGCGGCTATACGTTTGCCTCCTGGTATCCGATTACGCCCTCGACCAGCCTCATCGATGCCCTGACAGCGTATTCCAAGGAGCTGCGGGTCGAGGAAGATGGGACGCCCACGTACACGATCGTGCAGGCAGAGGACGAACTGGCGGCTATCGGCATGGTGATCGGGGCCGGCTGGGCCGGCGCGCGGTCGATGACGGCGACGTCGGGCCCGGGCATTTCGCTGATGGCTGAGTTTTCCGGGCTGGCTTACTTTGCCGAGGTGCCGGCCGTCATCTGGGACGTGCAGCGGGTGGGCCCGAGCACGGGGCTGCCGACGCGCACGTCGCAGGGCGACGTGACGTTTGCCTACAATCTCGGTCATGGCGATACGAAGAACGTCTTGCTCTTCCCGGCCAACCCGAAGGAGTGTTTTGAGTTTGCGAACACGGCGTTCGACCTGGCCGAGGAGTTGCAGACGCTGGTCCTCGTCCTTAGCGACCTGGACCTGGGTATGAATAACTGGATGACGGAGCCCTTTGATTATCCGGAGGAACCGTTGCAGCGAGGCAAGGTGCTGAGCGCGGACGAGGTGGATAAGAATTGGGGCCGCTACAAGGACGTGGACGGCGACGGCGTGGCCTACCGTACGCTGCCGGGCAACGAGAATCCGCTGGCCGCGTACTTTGCGCGGGGCACGGGCCACGACGAGCACGCCGTTTACAGCGAGGATCCGGAGGAGTGGTCGTCGAACATGGCGCGCATCCTCCGCAAATTTGAAACGGCGCGGGAGATGGTCCCGGGACCGGCGATTGACGACGTGGACGGGGCGGAGATCGGCATTATCGCCTTCGGCACGACGCAGCCGGCGATTGAAGAAGCGCGGGACCGGCTGGTGGAGCAGGGCGTGGAGGCGAGCTTTATGCGCCTGCGCGCGCTGCCGATCAACGGCGAGGTGCGCGACTTCGTGGAGCGCCACGAGCGCAATTACGTCGTCGAGCTGAACCGTGACGGCCAGATGCACCGCATTTTGCAGTTGGAGATGCCGGATATTGCCACCAAATTGATTTCTCTCGCCCATCTGGACGGGATGCCGCTGACGGCCCGCTGGATTGTGGAGAGTTTGCAGGATAAGGAGATGAGCGCATGAGTACGCGATCAAGAGGACGGGACCGAACCAACGAAATCGGTCTGGAGTTTACTGATTATAAGGGCCGGCCGACGAGCCTGTGCCAGGGATGTGGCCACAACTCGATCTCGAACCAGATTATCCAGGTGGCCTATGAACTGAACGTGCACCCGCACGAGATTATCAAGCTGAGCGGTATCGGCTGTTCCAGCAAATCGCCCGCTTACTTCCTGGGGATGTCATTCGGCTTTAACGCGCTGCACGGCCGGATGCCGTCCATCGCCACGGGCGCCCTGATGGCCAACCATCACCTGAAAGCAGTTGGCGTCAGCGGAGACGGCGACACGGGCAGCATCGGCATGGGACAGTTCAAGCACGCCATCCGGCGCAACCTGCGCATGGTGTACATCGTGGAGAACAACGGCGTCTATGGATTGACGAAAGGGCAGTTTTCGGCCACGGCCGACGAGGGGCTGGAGCTGAAATATGCGGGCACGAATGAGTTCCGGCCCATCGACCTTTGCCAGGAAGCCATCGTCGCCGGCTGTGGTTTTGTGGCCCGCTCTTTCTCCGGCGATCCGAACCAGGTGCGCGAGTTGCTGAAAGCGGCGCTCAGCCACCGGGGCACGGCCGTGCTGGACATCATCAGCCCGTGTGTGGCCTTCAATAACAAGGATTTCTCCACCAAGAGCTACGGGTGGGGTAAGCAGCACGAGGAACCGCTACACGGCCTGGATTACGTTCCCATCCGCGAAGAGATTTACATCGACGAGTATGAGCCAGGCGAGGTGAAGCAGGTGGAACTGCACGACGGCTCGCACATTCTGCTGCGCAAGCTGGAAGAGGATTACGATCCGACGAACCGCGCGGGGGCGATGTCGCGGCTGGAGTCGGCGCTGGACCAGCAGGAGTTCATTACGGGCCTCATCTACTTCGACGACTCCCGGCCGTCGCTGGCGGAGACGGAGGGGTTGGATGACGAGGCGCCGACGCTGGTCAGCCTGCCCGACGAGAAGCTGCGGCCTTCGCGCGAGAAGTTGCAGGACGTGATGGACAGCTTCATCTAAAATGCAGTTTGGGCTTTTTGACGAACGGCCGACTCAGTACGAGTCGTTTGAGACGCTGTTGGCGGATATGGTCGACATGGACGACGATCCGCTGGCTTCTGGCGGGACGACGCTGGTGCTCTATCGCGGAAATCCGGAGGCCGACCTGATGATTATCGGGGAGGCCCCGGGCCCGCAAGAGAACCGGTTGGGCAAGCCGTTTGTGGGCAAATCGGGCCAGTTGCTAGACCGCATTCTGGAGGCCGCGGGGTTTGATCCGGAGGAGGACGTTTTCATCACGAACGCCGTCTACCGGATGCCGCCGGGCGTCGGAGGCAAAGCGTTCCGCAAGCCGACGACGGACGAGATCGAGGCGTACAAGCCGTATCTGCTGGAGATGATCCGGCTGGTGGACCCGCTGATCATGATGTTGTCGGGCAACGTGGCGACGCAATCGCTGCTGGGAAAGACGGGCATTACGAAGCTGCGGGGGGAGTGGCACAAATGGCACGGCCGCTGGGTAATGCCCATCTTCCATCCCGCTTACCTGCTGCGCAACCCGACGAAGAAGCCGGGCGGTCCCAAGTCGCTGACCTGGCAGGATTTCAAGGCGGTGCGTCAGAGGTATGACGAGCTGAAGGGCCGAGGAAGCGGTTAGCCCGCTGCTCCATGACGCATTCTGAGAAGGCAGCGTTGCGCGGGGAGCCGAGCTACGTCTGGCGCTCGGGACAGGAGCGGCGGCTGGAGATGATCCGCGAGCAGGTAGATCTTTCCGGCCGGATTCTGGACGATGGGTGCGGGTTGGGAGCGTATCTGGCGGCGTTTGCGCCTTATAGCGAGCGGCGCTTCGGCCTGGAGATCGAGCGGGAGCGGGCGCGACAGGCGCTGCCGCGGGCCACGGGCGTGGTGCAGGGGGTGGGGGAGGCGTTACCTTTTGCCGACGACGTATTTGATTTTGTCTTGAGCAATGAGGTGATCGAGCACGTGGCGGACGACGCGGGCTACGCGCGGGAAATGGTGCGCGTGACGCGGCCGGGGGGCCGGATGCTGCTCTTTGCTCCTAACCGCTGGTATCCGGTGGAGACGCACGGCGTTTACTGGCGGGGCAATTATAAGTTCGGCAACATCCCGCTGGTCAACTACTTGCCGAAGCCGGTGCGCGACCGGCTGGCGCCCCACGTGCGCGCGTACACGGCCGGGGAGATCCGCCGCCTCTTTGAGCCCCTGCCGGTAGAAATCGTCCATCACAGCCAGATATACGGAGGCTATGACAACATCGAGGCGCGCTGGCCCCGCGCCGGCCGGATTCTTAAGCGCGTGCTCTACGCCCTGGAGAAGACGCCGCTGAGCTGTCTGGGCATCTCCCACCTGTTGGTATTAGAGAAGGGCTGAACGACGCCTACCCCTTACTGCGGGAGCCGGTATCCTAAGAGGCGGCCGAGGCCGGCCAGGAGCTTGTAGAGCCACTGAGGCGGCATGACGCCGATAAATTCCCGCTCGTACTCTGCCTGTAGCATTCCTAATAAGACCATGCCTTTGAAGCCTTTCGGGGGCATGGGCACGCCGCGCTCCGTTTTGAGCTTGTGGAATCTGCGGAAATATTCTTCGTATCTCATCGCGGGCTTGTGAACGTTGATCATCTCGACGGGGCCCGCGTTCCGGAAGGCGTGGGGGGTGCCGGCGGGCACGACGTGTTTCTCTCCAGCGGTCAATTCCGTCCATTCCCCGTCAACTTGCACTTCCACCGTGCCGGAGAGCACTTCGTAGCTCTCCTCGGCGTTGGGGTGCTTGTGGGGAGGAAGCTCGCCCGGCTCTTCGAGTTCCATGCGGGTTTCGAATCGGTCACCGTCTGTCTCCTCGGCCGTTTTCCTGATCTGCCAACGGCCGGGGAATCCTTCAAAATCGAGGATGCGATCCTGCTCAATCTCGTCTGCTGTCACGCTAGCATCGCCTCCACGGGACGTCACATCGTTTTGATTTATCGTGCTTGACGTTGCCATTTGGAAATCACCTTCTTCGCTTGTCGAATCGATCATCTCGAGCGTTGAGGTTGTGAGGTCGGCTCCGCCCTCTTTCTGTTGGATAGAGCGCTGGGTGGTGCGCCCTGGCCCGGCGCACAGAGATACTTACGCTCACTTCGTATGGTAACGGGGGGCT
>JAWVYQ010000009.1:0-42555 GCA_033722615.1 Promineifilaceae bacterium (SeqCode) | reverse complement strand
GGCAGCTCAGCCGGCAGGAGGAGGTAGCTGATGTCTCGCTACGTAGGCAAGAGCATGAAACGCGTGGAGGACCCACGCTTTATCCAGGGACAGGGCAAATACGTGGCCAACATTCAATTGCCCGACATGGCGTATCTGGCCGTTAAGCGCAGCCCCTACGGGCACGCGAAGATCAACAGCATCGACACCAGCGCGGCCGAAGCGATGGAGGGGGTCATTGCCGTTTACACGGGCCAGGACCTGATCGACGGCGGTGTGGGCAAGATACCCTGCGCTTTTTTGGTGCCAGACATCCAGGTGCCTGATTACTGGCCGCTGGTGCCAGATAAGGTGCGTCACGTGGGCGATGGGGTGGCGACCGTCGTCGCCGAATCGCCTTACATTGCGGAAGACGCCGTGGAACAGATCGTTGTCGATTACGAGCCGCTTCCGGCCGTGACCGACGCCAAGAAGACGACGGAAGAAGGGGCACCCCAAATCCACGAGGGCATCGCCAACAATATCAGCTTCACGTGGGCATTGGGCGACGAGGAAGCGACGGATACGGCCTTTGATGAAGCCGATCACGTCGTGGAGCTGGAGCTGATCAACCAGCGCCTCATCCCCAATGCAATGGAGCCGCGCGCGGCTGCGGCGCAATGGGACTCGGTCGGCGAAGAGATGACGCTTTGGACGACGAGCCAGAACCCACATATGATTCGCCTCCTTCTAAGCGCCTTTACGTTGGATATTCCGGAGAACCGGCTGCGCGTCATCTCGCCAGATGTCGGTGGCGGTTTCGGCAGCAAAATTCCCCACTATCCGGAGGAGATCATCACACCCTGGGCCGCACGCGCACTCAACCGGCCCGTGAAGTGGGTATCCAGCCGCAGCGAAGCGATGATGACGGACCGGCATGGCCGCGATCATGTCACGCACGCACGGCTGGCGCTGCGCGCTGACGGTACTATTACGGGTCTGCGCGTCGAGACCTGGGCCGACCACGGCGCCTATCTTTCCGTGTTTGGCCCCCTGATACCCACGGCGTTGTACATTACCCTCTTTTCCGGACTTTACAAAATCCCGGGCGTTTACGGCAAGACCTGGGGCACGCTGACCAACACGGCGCCTGTGGACGCCTATCGTGGCGCCGGCCGGCCGGAAGCCAGTTATCTGGTGGAGCGCCTCGTGGACATCGCCGCGCACGAGCTGGACATCGATCCTATCGAGATCCGGCGCAAGAACTTCATCGCGGCCGACGATTTCCCCTACCAGACGCCGGTCGCCTTCCTCTACGACAGCGGCGACTACCACAAGCTGTTCGACAAAGCGGTGGAGCTGGCCGACTATCAAGGGTTGCGCGACGAGCAGGCTCGGGCGCGGGAGGAAGGCCGCCTCGTAGGCATCGGCGTCTCGGGCTGTATCGAAGCCAGCGGTCCCGCCCCCTCCGCAGTTGCCGGTTCGCTCGGCGCGCAGGGTGGCCTTTGGGAAAGCGGCGTCATCCGCGTCCATCCCACGGGGAAGATCAGCGTCTTCACCGGCTCGCACTCCCACGGACAGGGACACGAAACGACGTTCGCCCAAGTCGTGGCCGACGAGCTGGGCGTCGGAGTGGAGGACGTAGAAATCGTCCACGGCGACACAGGCCGCATTCCCTATGGCGTCGGTACCTATGGCAGCCGCAGCGCGGCCGTCGGCGGTAGCGCGCTGGTGAAGAGCGCGGAGAAGGTTCGCGACAAAGCGCGCAAAATCGCCGCCCACCAATTGGAGGCGGCCGAAGAGGACGTGGTCTTCGACCAGGAAACGGGCAAGATCCACGTAAAGGGCGCGCCAGACCAGGCAAAGTCATTCGCGGAAATTGCACTGGAGGCATACCTGGCCCACAACCTGCCGGAAGGGCTGGAACCAGGACTGGAAGAGCAGGCGTTCTACGATCCAGAAAACTTCACTTTCCCCAACAGCGCCCACATCGCGCAAGTGGAGATCGACAAGGAAACGGGAGAAGTAACGATCCTGAAGTACGCGGCCGTCGACGACGTGGGCAACGTCATCAATCCGCTCATCGTGGACGGGCAGATTATCGGCGGCGTGGCCCAGGGCGTTGGCCAGGCGCTGCTGGAACACGGTATCTACGACGACACGGGCCAGCTTCTGACCGGCTCCTTCCTGGACTACGCGATGCCGCGGGCCGACAACCTGCCATCGATCCAGACGGACCGCATCGAAACGCCCTCCCCACATAATCCGCTGGGCGTAAAAGGCGCCGGCGAGATGGGGACGATTGCAGCGACGGTGACGGTGGCTAACGCCGTGATGGATGCGCTGGCACCGTTCGGCATCAAGCATCTCGAATTGCCCCTGACGCCGGAGAAGATCTACGACGCCATTCAGTCGGCGAACGGCCACGATGCGTAAGCCGGCCTCGACCAACGAGTGAAAGGAGGATTGCAATGTATCCACCAAAATTTGACTATGTTCGGGCCAACAGCGTGTCGGAGGCGATCTCGCTACTACAGGAGAACGACGGCGCGTCACTACTGGCCGGCGGTCACAGCCTGCTGCCGCTGTTGAAGTTACGGCTGGCGTCCCCAAGCATTCTCGTGGACATCGGCCGGATCGATACCCTAGAAGGGATCGGCCCCCGGCGTGATGGCAGCTACAGCATCGGCGCCCTCACGACGCACGCCACGGTAGCAGCTTCCAGAGGTCTGCCGCAGGTGCTGACGGAGGCGGCCGGCTGGATCGGCGACCCCCAGGTGCGAAACCGGGGCACCGTGGGCGGCAACGTGGCCCACGCCGACCCGGCTTCTGACCTGCCGACTGTCTTCACCGCCCTCGGAGCAACCGTGCATATCCAGGGGTCGGACGGCACGCGCAGAGTGGACGCCAACGATTTCTGCACCGACCTCTTCACGACAGATCTCAACGAGAACGAGATCGTGACGGAAATCACGGTGCCCGCGGCCGAAGGGCGCACCGGCTCGGCCTATGCCAAGATGTTCAACCCGGCCTCGCGCTACGCGATGCTGGGCGCGGCGGCCGTCCTGACGCTAGACAACGGCCGGTGCAAATCGGCACGCGTGGCCGTAGGCAGCCTGACGCCTGCGCCCATGCGCGCTCGCTCTGTCGAAGCAGCGCTGGAAGGCAAAGCGCTGGACGAGTCGACCATCGAAGCGGCTGCCCGCGCCGTCCTGGACGACCTGGGCGACGACTTGCTCGGCGACATCCACGCCAGCGCCGAGTACCGGCGCAAGACAGCGCCGGCCTTCGTGCGCCGCGCGCTGACCAAGGCAGCGGAGCGGGCCAGAGGATAACTCCGGAGCGCCACGTACGCGGGTACCCGGCACACGGGCACCTGGCACACGGGCGCTAAACACGCTGAGAAAGCGGGCCGGCAGAGTGTTTGCCGGCCCGTTTTTGCTGCCAGGCGGAGGCGCCGTTTGCTCTCTGGCCTTTGCCTGTTCGGCCGGGAAGCGGTATGCTTTGATCGCCGACGATAAGCGATGGCTGCGCCGGCAGCAAGCAAATGGATAGTGAGTCAAATGAAAGAAAAACGACGTTAAGATGACGATTCCGATTGACGTGGACGGCATGGTGGCGTTCCTGGAGGAGCTGTTGCACACGCCTAGCCCGACAGGAGACACCGAGCGGGTGATGGCCACCATTCAGGAAGCTTTTGCTCCCCTACCGGTCGATCTTAAGATGACGAATAAGGGGTTCCTGGTCGGGGTCTGGGAAGGACGTCATGACGACACGCCGCGTGCCTTGACGGCGCACGCCGACACGTTGGGTGCCATGGTCTCGGAGATCAAGGAAAACGGCCGGTTGCGCATTACCCAGCTCGGCGGCTGGGTCTGGAACTCGGTGGAGGGCGAAGGGGTGACGATTTTCGCCAGCAACGGCGCCACGTACCGGGGGGCGATTCTGCCTACGTCAGCCTCTATTCACGCCCACACGCAGGAAGAAGGATCTGCAAAACGAACGCAACAAAACATGGAAGTGCGCATTGACGCCCGCACGAACTCTGACGAGGAAACTGAGGCGCTGGGCATTCGCGTGGGCGACGTGGTGGCTTTCGATCCGCGCGTGGAGGTAACGAAAACGGGCTTCATTCGCTCGCGCCATCTGGACGATAAGGCGGGGGTGGCTACAATCTACGGTGCGGTGGCGGCGGTGGCAACAGCAGATCGCCGGCCGGCACAACGGACGACGATCCACATCAGCAATTATGAAGAGGTAGGACACGGCGCGGCCGCCGGCTTCCCACCCGATCTGGTGGAGTTATTAACGGTCGACATGGCCGTTGTCGCTCCCAAGCAAACGTCGGATGAGTATTCGGTGACGATTTGCGCCAAGGACGCGGCCGGCCCCTATCATCTTGGGCTCCGCCGCCGCCTGGAACGTCTGGCGGAAGAGGCCGGCGTCTGCTACAAAACGGACGTCTATCCATATTACGGATCGGACGGAGAATCATACTGGCGGGCAGGCGGCGACGTCGCCGTTGGCCTCGTCGGCCCAGGGGTGGACGCCTCTCACCATTACGAACGGACACACATCGAGGCGTTAGAGAATACGGCGCGGCTATTGGTCGCCTATCTTTTGAGCTGAGGACGACGAGGGCAGGAAGGGGAGTTTTGGATAAAGAGGCACCCTGGTCGACGCGCATGACCAGGCAGAGAAACACGGTTTTCTGACACGCCAAGAGGCGGCGTCACGGTATCTAATGCCGTCACGAAGTTAAATGGTGTTCTCACAAAGGCCGTGAACCTCTGGGAGGCTTGCGAATCGCCTCTCGCCCTGCGGAAACGCTCGCGAAGCCTCCCGGAAGTTGGTTCATGAACTTGCGAAAAACAGCACGAAAGATGACTCAAAGTCACAACAAAGATTGAGAAGAGTATGAAATTCGGACCGGTTCCTCTCGAAGAGGCTGAAGGAAAAGTTCTGGGCCATAACGTGGCCGGCGCTGACGGGCGGCGCGCCTTGCGCAAAGGGCGCTCGCTGACGGCGGAGGACGTAGAAACGTTGCGCCGTCTGGGTCACGACCGCGTCTACGTGGCGGAGTTGGAGGCAGGGGATGTCGACGAGGATACGGCCGCCGGTCGGGTGGCGGAGGCTGTAATGGGAAACGGCCTGCGTCTCTCCGGCCCGTCTACCGGCCGGGCCAACCTGTATACGACCGTGCGCGGCGTTGTACGTGTGGATGTAGAGCGGCTGGAGCAAATAAACAGTTGCCAGGGCGTGACGATCGCCACGCTACCGGCGGATACGGCCGTCGGCGAAGGAAAGGCCGTGGCGACGATCAAGATCCTGCCCTACGCGCTGCCCCGGGCGACGGTGGAAAGAGCGGTTGAGGTCGCGGACAATGGCCCCATCCTCACCGTGGACGCTTTCCCCGCGCACCGGGTGGCGCTGATTCTGTCCGGTTCTCCGGCAGCGCGGGAGCGCATCGAGCGCAGTTTTGCCAACGCGCTGCGGCCGCGGCTAGAAGCGCTGGGCGCCACCCTGGACGCCGTGGAGTTCGTGCCGCTGGAAGAAGCGGACGGCGAGTCGCAGCTAGCAGCGGCTATTGAAGAACACGCGGCCGGCGGTGCGGGCATGATCATTTTGGCCGGGGAGACGGCGATCATGGATCGGCACGACATCGCTCCGCGCGCCGTGGAACGGGCCGGGGGGGACGTCGTTTGCTTTGGCGCACCGGTGGACCCAGGAAATCTACTGATGCTGGCTTATCACGGCCAAACGCCCATCGTCGGGGCGCCGGGATGCGCGCGCAGCCCAAAGGATAATATCGTCGACCTGGTTTTGCCGCGGTTGCTTGTGGGAGACCGTCTTGGCCGGGCGGACGTCGTCGCGTTTGGCCACGGCGGTCTGCTTGAAGACGTACCCGAACGTCCCTCTCCGCGCAGCCGATTACCATGAACAACAAAGAGGCAACGAAAAGTATGTTCGATTCTATCGAATCCTTACAAGAAGCTTTGCAAAGACAGCGATACGTGGCGGAGCGAGGGCTGGCCACAGCCATATTCCTAGCAGGTAAATTACAGCGCCCCCTCTTCCTGGAAGGGGAAGCGGGCGTGGGCAAGACGGAAGTGGCCAAGGTGGTCTCGCGGCTACTGAATACAGAGCTGATCCGGCTGCAATGTTACGAAGGACTGGACGTGAGCCACGCGGTATATGAGTGGAATTACTCACGGCAGATTTTGCACCTGCGCCTGGTGGAGGCGCGGGGCGAGCGGCCGACGGAGGCGGAGCTTTTTGACGAGGAGTTTCTGCTGAAACGGCCGTTGTTGAAGGCGATTGAAAACAGCCAGCGGCAACCGCCCGTGCTCCTCATCGACGAGGTCGATCGCAGTGACGCTGAATTTGAGGCGTTTCTGCTGGAGGTACTCTCCGATTTTCAGATTACGATCCCCGAAATCGGCACCATCACGGCAGCGCAGCCGCCTTTCGTCGTTCTCACCTCCAATCGCACGCGCGAGGTGCACGACGCGCTGAAGCGGCGTTGCCTCTACTATTGGATCGACTATCCTTCCTTCGACAAGGAGATGCAAATTGTGGAGACGAAGGTGCCGGATGCACCAGAGTCGCTCGCCCGGCAGGTGACGGCGTTTCTCCAGGAATTGCGGGACGTCGACCTGTATAAGACGCCGGGGGTGGCCGAGACGCTGGACTGGATCACGGCGCTGGTGGCGCTGGACCGACAGGCGCTGGATGCCGACGTCGTCGAAGAGACGCTGGGCGTGATCCTGAAATACCAGGATGACATCTCCCGCGTCCAGGGCGAGACGGCCCGCCATCTTCTAGAGCGGGCCCAGGTCAGGACGTAAGCCGATGCAAGGCGAGGAAAAGGGCGGTCATCTCTTACACAATCTGCTGCTCTTCGGCCGCCTCCTACGCCGTTTAGGGCTGGACGTCACACCCGCGCGTATGGTGGACCTGGTTCACGCTCTGGAACACGTGAACGTAGGCAACCGGGACGACTTCTACTTCACACTGCGCAGCCTGCTGGTACACCGTCACGAAGATCTTGCCCTTTTCGACCGGGCTTTCGAGCTTTTCTGGAAACGCCGGTCGGACATTGAATCTGAGTTGGGAGAGATTACGACGGAGCAGGCTCGGGAAGTGTTGGCGGCCCCGCCGGGAACGACGACGGCCGAAGAAGGCGATCCTGAAGAGGATGATATCGAGCAGCTGGTGTTGGAGATCACGAAGACTTACAGCCAGCGGGAACGGCTGCGCCAGAAGGATTTCGGCGACCTGACGCCGGAGGAGACAGAGGACGTGCGGCGGCTGATCCAGGAGTTGGCATGGAAGCTGGGTCAACGGCGCACGCGCCGTTTCCGGCCGGGGCGAGGGGCGCGTCCCGACCTGCGGCGGAGCCTGCGCCGCAATCTGCGCTATGGCGGTGAGATCCTCGTCCTGCCCCGCCGTCGACGCAAGCGGCAACCGCGCCCCCTGGTGGTCATCGCCGACGTCAGCGGCTCGATGGAGCGCTACACACAACTATTGCTGCTATTCGTACACAGCCTGTCGGCCGAGCTGACCCAACACGTGGAGGCGTTTGTCTTTAGCACGCGGCTGACGCGCATTACCCACCAGTTGCGCAGCGGCAACGTAGAGCGCGCTCTGCACGACGTCTCCCACTCCGTGCACGACTGGTCCGGCGGCACACGCATCGGCGAAGCCATTCGAACGTTCAACTTCCGCTGGGGCCGGCGCGTTCTAAACCGGGGCGCCGTCGTTCTCCTCATCAGCGACGGGTGGGATCGGGGCGATCCGGAGCTGTTGGGGCAGGAGGTAGCCCGGCTACAGCGCACCTGCTACCGGCTGATCTGGCTCAACCCGCTCCTGGGTTCACAACGCTACGAGCCGCTGACGCGCGGCCTCCAGGCGGCTCTCCCTTACGTAGATGACTTTCTCCCCGTGCACAACCTGGCCAGTCTGGAAGAACTGGCCGAGCATCTGGCCCAACTGAGCGGACAACGAGATCGCCGGCGGACGATTCGCACGGAAGGCTCGGCCTTTATCGGCCGCTGACGAGAAACGGAGGACGACTATGAGAGAAGTGATGACCGACATCAAAAGATGGCAAACAGAACAAGAAGAAGTGGCACTGGCTACCGTGATTGAGACGTGGGGATCGTCGCCCCGACGGCCGGGAGCCAAGATGGCGCTGACGCCCGACGGCAAAATTGCAGGGTCGGTCAGCGGGGGCTGTGTAGAAGGCGCCGTCTTTGAGGCGGGCGTAGAAGCGCTGGAGCAGAGGCGGCCGCGACGATTGCACTTCGGCGTGGCGGACGAGACGGCATGGGACGTGGGGCTGGCCTGCGGCGGCGAGATTGACATATTTGTGGAGCCACTGGACCCGGAGCTGGCAGCGCGCATCGGACGCCTGCTGAACGAGGAACGGGCCGGCGTGGTGGCCACCGTCGTCGAGGGGCCGGAGGAGTACGTAGGCGCGAAATTGTTTGTGGATGAAGACGGAACAGTAAGCGGCGATCTGGACGAAGGGGTGGCGGCCGCCGTGCGGGAGGAAGCGGCCGTCACATTGGCTGCCGGACAACCACGGCGAATAACGGTGCCCACAGAGGCAGCGACCCTGGAACTGTTCCTGGACGTGATTCTGCCGCCCCCTACCTTGATCATGGTCGGCGGCGTCCATATCGCCATCGCCCTGGCCAAAATGGCGCGGGCGCTCAATTATCGCACGATTATCGTCGATCCGCGGCGGGCGTTCGGCAGCGAAGAGCGTTTCCCGGAGGTAGACGAATTGATCCAGACGTGGCCCCAGGAAGCGTTCGCGAATCTGGCGCTGACACCGTCAACGGCGGTGACGATGCTAACCCATGATCCGAAGATCGACGATCCGGCGCTGAAAATTGTGCTGGACAGCTCCGCCTTCTACGTGGGAGCGTTGGGTAGCAGCCGCACGCACGCCCGGCGGCGACGGCGCCTGTTAGAGGATGGCGTGGCAGAGGAAAAAGTCGACCGTATTCACGCGCCTATCGGGCTGGACATCGAAGCGCAGACGCCGGAAGAGATTGCCGTGGCTATCATGGCGGAAATTGTCGCCGCCCGGCGCAAGCGCCGGCCCACAGAAGAGGTTGAAGGCGGAAAATGAACGCACCAAAGATCGTGATTATCGGTGCAGGGAGCGCCATTTTCGGGCCGGGCACCATCGCCACTATTCTGCGCAGCGAACGGCTAAAGGGCTGCCGGCTGGGGCTGGTCGACGTGGATGAGCCATCCCTGGAGCGCGTGCAGCAGGTCGCCGAACGAATGAACGACTCCTGGGAAGCGGGGGCAACAATCTGCGCCAGCACGGAACGACGGCAGGTATTGGAAGGGGCCGATTTCGTCGTCGTCTCCATCGAGGTGCCGCCGCGGGAAGAATTGTGGCGCCTGGACTGGGAGATTCCGGTGCAACATGGGCTAAGGCAACCGTACGGAGAAAATGGTGGCCCGGGCGGTCTGATGCATACCTGCCGCCAGGTGCCGCCGCTTATGGCCATCGTGCGCGACGTGGAGGCCCTGTGTCCTGACGCATGGTTAATTAATTTCAGCAATCCTTTGCCCCGGCTGACGCGGGCGGTCACCAAGTACAGCGACGTGAAGATCGTGGGCAAGTGTCACCAGATCGAAGTGGGATACGGCATCGTGGCCGTGCTTCTGGCCGACGCTTACGGGCTGGACGTACCGGAAGACGTTCGCCTCCACTCCGACCCGGCAAACGTGGGCGTGATTCACACCCTGGCCTCTCTGGGCCGCGAACATTTCGCCATCAAGGCGGCCGGGCTCAACCACTTCACGTGGATGATGGACGTGCGCGACCGACGAACCGGGGAAGACGTTTACCCTCTGCTGCGCGAAGCGGTCGAGGAGGCACCGCCCACCCTGGAGCCGCTTTCTATGGACCTTTTCCGCAAGTTCGGCTACTGTCCCGTCCCTGGCGACACCCATCTCGCGGAGTATCTGCCCTGGACTCACGATCCGCTAGCTGAACCGTGGGAGCGGTACGAGATAAAGCTGTACGACTGGGGCAGCAACGAAATGTTCCGCGAGTTCAGCCATCACCGGCTGGGTCAGATGGCCCGCGGACAGCTATCGGTGAAAGGCATGCGCGACGCTCACAGCGAGGGCGCGGCGGAGGTGATCGAAGCGATCAGCGGCAACCTGAACCACTACGACGAGGCAGTCAACCTGCCAAACCGGGGGACAATCCCGAATTTACCGGCGGAGACGATTGTGGAAACACCCGCCCTAGTCGGTGGATCCGGCGTCAGCGGCGTGCAGACGGGGCCGCTGCCGGAAGCGATCGCCGAGCTGTGCCGGCGGGAAGCGGCGCTGGTGGAGCTGGTGGTGGACGCCGCAGTGTCCGGCGACCGCGCTCTGGCAATGCAGGCGCTCTTGCTAGATCCGATGATAAACGACATCGGGCGCGCAGAACTCATCCTCGACGACTATCTGGAGGCGTTCGCCGATTATCTGCCGCAATTTTCTGCGTAGCACTGTCGGGAGAATGAAACCTGCACGGCCCTTTTTGCGTATTGTATCCGGTGTTCACAGGGGATGATGCACGGCTTTCGTCGCATTCTCACGTTACATTAGAAGGAGGCATTGACCCATGGAAATTGTCGCCCCGCTGCTTACGTTAATGGCGTTGGAGATTGTGCTGGGCATTGACAACGTCATCTTTATCGCCATTCTTTCGTCCAAACTGCCCACGGAGGAAGAGCAGGCAAAAGCCCGGCGGCTGGGCATTGGCCTTGCCGTCGTGACGCGCATCCTGCTGCTGTTGAGCATTTCATGGATTATCGGTCTCGAGGAGCCATTTTTTGAGTTCCTGGGGAACTCGCTTTCCGGCCGAGACCTGATCCTACTGGGCGGCGGGCTATTTCTGATCGGCAAGAGTACGAGGGAGATCCACGAGAAGCTGGAGGCTGAAGAACACGAGCGGCACGGCGTAGAAAAGCCAATCACGTCGCTAACGGCCGTCATCGCCCAAGTATTGCTGGTGGACGTCGTCTTCTCGCTGGATTCAGTGATCACGGCCGTGGGCATCGCGGACGAGTTATGGATCATGATTACGGCCATCGTCACCGCCGCCGCAGTTATGATCCTCTTCGCCGAACGCATTAGCGAATTTGTAGAAGAACATCCCACGATGAAGATCCTGGCCCTGGCTTTCCTCATTCTCATCGGCTCTCTGCTGGTGATCGAAGGATGGAATCCGGAAGCGGCGGAGGATCTGCACTTGAAGAATTATGCGTACTTTGCGATGGCCTTCTCGGTGCTGGTGGAGCTGATCAACATTCGCGTGCGCGAATCGCGGCCCGTTCGCCTGCATAACCGGCCCCGCATGCCTAAAGAAGGAGAAGGAGCGCAAACGGCAACCGGCAACTAAGCGCTTAATCTTCTGTGCGACGGAAATTCTCGACGTTCCACGTTTCTACCGGTTCGGTGGCATCGAGGAGCAAACCTTCCAGCTCCGGCCGGGCCAGCGCTACATCCAGGTGCATAAAGAGGGGGACGGCCGGCAACTCCTGGTTGAAGATGCGCAACGCCTCCAGGTGATTGTCCCTGTAGGCGTCCGTGCCGGGCGCGGCGCCCCGCGCCGATTGGCAGGCGGCGTCGTACGCTTCGCTCTCGTAGCCACTAACGTTAAAACCGCTCCAGTTCGTGCGCAAGGTAGGAATCTCTGACGATAAATAGAGGTGGCAGGGGGGCAACGCATCGGCGAACCAGGCAAAGCTCGTCACGTCAAACTGGCGGCCGAAAATGGGACTGTTCACGCCGGGGGTAAAGAAAGTCTGGGGCGCTACCGGTTCAGTGCGATTGACGCGGATGTTGCACTCGGCCAAATCGGCGATGACCATCTCGGCGATCTGCTGGCGCAAGGGCGAAGAGGTGGCCGTGTAATTAAAGATTAACGTCGTGCCGTCCTGCAGCGAGTCGATCCCGTATGACTCGGCCACGCCATCGCCGTTGGTGTCGCGCCAGCCGGCCTCGTTAAGTAGGGCGATGCCGGCCTCCGGATCGTAATTATAGGCGGTGAGTTCGGCTGCGCCATACAAGGGATGGGCCGGAGGGATATAAGCGTCGGGCACGACGGAAAGGCCGAAGGTCAGTTCGTCGGCAATCCGCTGGCGATCAATGCAGTGGGCGACGGCCTGGCGCACGCGAGGATCCTCAAAGAAGTCGCCCCGCCAATCGTAGCCCGGAATGGGATTGATGCCGAAGTCCAGATGCTCCCACACAGAACCGGGAACGGCGTGCATGCGGACAGCGCCCTCAGCCTCCAGGTCGCGGTATTGCTGGTAATCGGCGTCCAGAGCATCCCGAGCCACTACGTCACATTCTCCACTTTCGAGATCTTGCAGATAGCTCTCAGGATCCCCGTCAAAACGGAAAATGACCCGATCGAAGTAAGGGAGCTGTTCGTCGGCGCGGAAGTAGTTCGGGTTGCGCTCGGCGACGATGCGCTGGCCCGGCTCCCACTCGACGAGGATATATGGTCCCCAACCGAGCGGCCGCTGCGCGCTATCCGGAGCCTCAAGCAGTTCTTCCGGCGTGTAGTCGCCCAACTGGTGCTCGGGAAGTGGCGAAAAGAAGTTGCTCTGGTAATAAGGATCGAGATAACCAGGCAGGCCGACCCAACGCACGGTATAACTGTTGACGGCCGTGTAGCTGGCCGTGCGCGGCACCGGATCGATGGTGCGCGCGGGAACGACGCCCTGGTCGCCCGTCCGCTGGCGCGGCGGCAGCTGCGCCTCCTGAGCCACCTGGAAACTAAAGACGGAGTCGGCGGCTGTCAGGGGAGTTCCATCGGACCAGGTAATTCCCGGCAAGAGGACAAAATCGGCTACCAGTTGGTCCATCTCCAGCGAGAGCGTTGGCGTGAGGACGGCGGCGTCCTCCTCCTCTTCATCCTCCTGACCATCCTCGTCATCGGCCTCATCGTCACCGGCGGTCGGGGGAGCCACGTAGGTGATGGCGCAGGCGTCGCTGGTGCAGCCGGCCGGGCGGACGTTGATGCCGGTACGCAGTCGGACGACTTTGCCCTCCGTGTCTACAACCCAATCGCCGTCCTGCACGCTCACCGTCTCCAGGTGGGCGTCACCATCGGCCAGGGAAGGGATCTTTTCGAGGATCACGGGCTGGACGCTGTACTCGCGGGTATCGACGGGGCCATCGTAAACGACTTCGTGGATGACGTCGGCAGCATAGGAGGCAGGACCATAGAGGTAGAGAGAGGGGGGCTCTTCACTGAGGCAAACGGTGACGGGGCCGGTAGGCGGGCGGGTAGCCGTCGGCGTGGGGCTGGGCTCGGGCGTGTCCGTCGGGGTGGGCGTGGCGGTGGGCGTTGCCGTCGGGGCTGTCGAGGTGGCAGCGGAAGGGGAGGATGGCGAGCCGCCGTCCTCCGCCACCTCTTGCGTTGGAGCGGCCGGCGTCGTACCGGGGGGATCGTCGTCGTCAGCGCACGCCGCCAGCAAAAGGACGAGGACCACTCCCCACAATAACAGGACACGTCGAGATAGCATAATTTTCACGTTACACGTCGGCCGGCTCGTCCTCACCCACCCCCAGTGCTTCTGCGGCGACTTCTTCTTCCTCTTCTTCGTACAGATCGAGCATCTGTTCTTCGCCCGTCGCCTCCTCGTCGGTCTCAAGAGAGGCATCTACCCGATAAGGATCGACGTATTGGTTGCCACAGAAGGGGCAGAGGTTCCATTGCAATTCCAGAAGGGCGTCACAATCGACGCACCGCTTGCGCAACCGGGTGTGGCAGTGAGGGCAGAGAATCCAGCCCGGCTGAATCGTGCGCGAACAACCGGGGCAGGCAGGCCGCTCTTCGATCTCCTGCAGCAGAGCCTCTTCCTCCAGCGCACGCTCGTACGCTTCGGCCAGCGTCTCGGGTGGACGCAAGATGAGATAGATAATCAGCCCCACCCCGGGCAACACCGCCACCACCAGAGCCGCCAGGATCTGCGCGAATGGATCGCGCGAGCGAAGGCGCATGTCGCGGAAGGTCCAGATGACGAGGCTGAGCCATAGGGCGGCCAGCAGCGCACCGGCGACAGCGGCCAGGATGGTGAGATAAGAAGCAATCGTTTCCAGTGATGGTAACGTCATTGGCGGGGATTATAGCACGTTCTCTTGTCAGACGTCTAACACGGACCGTGTATGGCGCCGAGGTCTCTATCCGACACGATAGGTGACGCCGGGCGCTTCGTCCTCTGAGGGCGCCACGCAGGAATCAAAGGTGAAAGCATAAAGAGCCAGGCCGGAAGCGCGAAAAATCAGATCCAGGCGATGAAGACCAAAGTTAGGATTGTGAACGAGCCGGTACATGCGCGGCCGCGTCACCCGGATCACGCTGCGGCCGTCGTCGTCAAAGCTAACGTCGTCGCCAACGTGATCGGCCGACAAGGGGCGGCCGTCCTGTAGCACTTCGACCAGGGGTTCATCATCCGTTGTGTGCAGCCCCAACATGACTTCCACGGGATCGCTGGAAGGGCTGAGTACGGCGTTGACGCCTGCGGCGCGGTAGCGCAAAAGCACGCGCCCTTCTTCCCGACCGGCAAAGACGAGGGCTTCCGGCTCCGCCTGCCAGAACCCTTCCAGGAAGAAGCGGCCTGCTTCACGGTCGGCCGGCGGAGGCATGGTGTAGTGCATGGGGCTGTGGGCAACGTATCCTTCGGGGTTACCCAATGCCCCGCCGTAGAGGCCGCCGCCACGATAACCGGCATATAGTTCCGGCGTGGTCCGGTAGCAGACGGCGCCGGGCGCATCTTCCGGCCGTAGGGGCGGCAGCAAATCGGGCAGGGAAACGTCAGGGTCGCGCTGGCGCAACAACAACTGAATAGCGCGCTCAATTTCCTGATAATGTCCTTCGCCCTGCCGCTGTAAGCGAATATAGCCGACGTCGTCTACGAGGTATTTTGTGGGCCACGCCTTATTGGCAAAGCGATCCCAGGTCTCGTAGTAATTATCCAGTAAGATGGGATAGGGGAGGCCGAATTCGGCGACGGCAGCGGCCACCTCCCCCTGGGAACGGCCGAAGCGGAATTCCGGCGCATGGACGCCGATGATGGTCAACCCTTTGTCATGGTAACGGCGGTGCCACGCCTTGAGATAGGGAAGGGTGCGTACACAGTTGACGCAGGAGTAATCCCAGAAATCGAAGAGGACAATCTGCCCGCGCAAGGAGCGGCTCGTAAGCGGCCGCGGTGTGTTTAGCCAATCGCCTTCGCCCAGGTCGGGCATATGGATGATCGGTTTTTCCAGCAAGCGGTTGGACTCAGACATGACTCACTCAAATAAAAAGTGACGAAATAAAAAACTCGATACACTCCGGTGACGCCCCTATTTTAACGAAGGATCAGGTGGAAGACACTCATCAAGGATTAAGGAGCGGCCGTGCGCTATCGGGCAGGAAGGCGCGGGTTCGATGGCGACCGTTAACGCCAGCTCCAGAAGCCGGCACTGCCCTCGGCGACAGGCCAAATCTGGCTGCGGTCGACGGGAATGACGTAGAGGCGGTTTGTTCCGGATTCAACCAGGGGCATGATCAGCGCCTGGCTATCGGGCGACCAGAGGCGGTGGCTGAGCGCATACTGGTCGAAGAAGGGGAGAAACTGGCGCAGAAAAATCGTGGTCGGCTCGAAGGTAACGAGCAACTGTGACTGTCCGCTTTCGACGTCGGCCACCCACAAGCTGAGGCGAGGCGGGCCTTCCTGGCGCAAGTTGCTGCTGCGGCGCGAGGAGCGGCCGGCCCCGGACAGCGAAGCGTTGAACTCAGATCCGGCGACGGCGACGGTGAAGTAGGCAATGAAGCGGCCATCGGGCGACCAGAAGAAAGCGATGACGTCGCCAGATGAGAGGGTGACGACGTCGCCGCCGTCGGCGTCCACCAATCGCAGCGGACCATAGAAGTTGAGGAGGGATTCCCGTTCCTCGGGATCCGGGCTGATGGTGGCGAGCACGTCGTCGGTTGGACTCCAGCCGAAGGCAACGGGGCCGAAGTGGGGAAGCTGCCGCACGCGTTCTCCATCCCGGTCCTGAATGACAATACGACGGTCGTTGCCGGTACTCAGTTCGGCGAAGGCCACGTACTCCTCGCCGGCCGAGAGGGCGGGCGCCTGGAAGAAACCGGGCTGACCCAGATTGTCGCCCGGCGTGTCGTCGTCTACGTTGAGAAAAGCTAGGCGGGCGTCAGGAGCGCTGCCGTTCGTGTGGATGAGGACTTCATCGCCGTCGGCCAGCCAGTGCCAGTAGAAAGGCTGGCCTGTGTAGAGGAGGCGACTCTCGCTGTCGCCGCCGGCCGGGGCCAGATGGAGGCCAAGCGCTTCGTCAGTCTGAGCGATGAAGCTGACGTGGCGGCCGTCCGGCGACCAATAGAGGTAAATGGGCGAAAACTCGGCGCTGGCATAGAGAGCGGTGACGTCAGCCTCCGCGGCGTCGGGAAGTGTGTAGACGCCGGCCTCATCGGCATCGCCGCCGATAGCGGCTATCCGGTCGTCGGCCGGCGACCAGGCGGGAAAGATGAAACGGCGCCCATCAGCGGTGAGCAGGCGGCTGTCCTGGCCGTCCGGCGCGACGGTGCCGACCTGCCCTTGCGGATTGACAAAGACGATGCGACCCGGCAATCGCGAGGAGGGAGACTCAACTGGATCGGGCGTCAGCGTGGGCTCTCCAGGAGATTCGGCCGTAACCGTGATCGACGGGGTCGGAATAGGCAACAGCGCAAGCGGAGTGTCCGAAAGGAGACGTAGGACCAGAACAGCGCCCAGCAGGAACAGGAGGAGGAGGGCGGTTCCACAACCGGCAGCCAGCCAGAGGCGCGGACGGCAGCCTCCCCACTTGCGACGCTTATTCTCTCCATTACGCTCCATCGTTTCCTCCTACTTCGATTCCCTGTGATGGCGTGATGAGGGTCTGGGCAGGTATGGTACAATAGCGGGCAAAAAACAGCCATGACCTCATTCGAAGATACGATGCCCCCCTCCGGATCAGATTGGTTTGCTCGCATTCTGGTCGCCCTCCTTTTCACGTGGATCCTGCTACTTTCGGCCGGCGTCCAGGCGGCCGGGTGGGCTGCTTCACAGGTTGCGCTGGCAGTGGGCGACGGTCTACCTCGCCCGATTCTGGCAGCCCTGACGCTCGGCCAGGGCGTCTTCGTGCTGATCCCGGCCGGGCTGCTGGCCTGGCGATGGCGGGAGCGGCGCTACCGGTCCGTCTTCCGCCTGTGGGCGCTGGCCGCGCTCTTTAGCTGCCTGCTGGCGGCCGTTCACCTGCCCGGACCGACCCAGGCGTATGTGGCTGCCTCGCTACAGATAGGGTTGACTCTGGTTTACGGTGGCCTGCTCCTGCTGTTGGGGCGTCGGCCAACGGGTGAAGAAGCGCCGACTGCTCCCTTCTCGCCGCTGGCGGTGGCGTTGGCAGCGGGGCCGCTGATAGCTCTGCCCTGGCTGGCCTGGGGATCGTTGGGCTCACCGCTGGAGGCGTTGCTCAACGTGGCAAGCGCCCTTCTCTTTGGTGGGGTTGCCGCCCTTTTACTAAGCCGCTTCTGGTTCCCCATTCTTCACGACACTGCCCGGTCGGGCCATCGCCAGGCACTGGACCTGTTTCTCGGCGGCTTTGTGGCCGGCGCGGCGCTGCTGCTGATGACCACGAGTTTCGGCTACAACGGGGTCCAACTATTGCTGGCGCTGGTCGTTCCCGGTCTATCCTGGATCGCGATGGCGATAAGCGGCCGGCGAGGCAACCTGCTCCCCCTAACGCTCCTGGTCGGCATCGCGGCGGCCGCGCCCCTGCTCCTCGTCGATCCGCGGGAAATGGCTATCATTCTGCCTTTCGACCTGATCAGCGTGGCTGGCCGGGCATTCGCGGCCGCCACGCTTTCCCTCCTGATAGGCTGGGTGTTGGGCGCCGTGCTCCTCCTGTTGCGCTGGCAGCGGCGCGGACAGGCGTCAGGCAGCACGGGGGCCCGCGCCGTGGCCGGGCTCTTAGTCGTAGGCGCGTGGGGCGTGGCCCTGGGCGTCTATGCGCTGGCCGGCCATCCTGGCTTTTATGGCGAGCGGCTATTCGTCGTCCTGAACGAGCAGGCCGATCTGGCATCGGCGGAGGAGATCGCCAACGGGGAGGCACGCCGCCGTTTGGTCTACGAGACGCTGACAGACCACGCGGAATCGACGCAGCAAGATTTGCGCCAGGCGCTGGCGCGGGTGGGAATCGACTACACGCCCTACTATCTGGTCAATGGCCTGGAGGTCAGAGGGGGGCCGGTGTTGCGATGGTGGTTGGAACGGCGGCCCGAGGTGGATCGCGTGTTGTACAACCCCACTTTACGGCCGCTGGAACCGGAAATGGCCGGCCCGGCGTCGCCCAGCGCGCCCACCTCGCCGCCGTGGAACCTGGAGCGGATCAACGCCGAGCGCGTCTGGGAGGAGCTGGGCATCACCGGCGAGGGCGTCGTCGTCGGCCAGTCCGACTCGGGCGTCCAGTGGAACCACCCGGAGCTGGTGGACGGCTACCGGGGTGGGGAGGGCAGCCACGATTACAACTGGTTCGATCCGTGGTACGGAACCAGTGCACCGACAGATTGGGGCGGGCACGGCACCCACACGCTGGGCACGGTGTTGGGAGAAGCCGTGGGCGTGGCGCCGGGGGCGACCTGGTTCGGCTGCGCCAACCTGGCACGCAATCTGGGCAACACGGCCCTCTACCTCGATTGTATGCAGTTCATGCTGGCCCCCTTCCCTCTCGGCGGCGATCCGTTCCGGGATGGGGATCCGGCGCAAGGGGCCGACGTCCTCAATAATTCGTGGGGATGTCCCGAGCTGGAAGGGTGCGACGCGGATGCGCTGCTACCGGCCGTTCGGGCACTCCGGGCTGCCGGGATATTTGTGGTCGTTTCGGCCGGCAACGATGGCCCGGCGTGTAGCAGCCTGGACGACCCACCGGCCATTTACGACGAGGTCTTTTCGGTGGGCGCCATCGACCGCTCGGGAGCGCTGACGATGTTCAGCAGCCGGGGGCCGGTGAACGTGGACGGCAGCGGGCGCACAAAGCCGGACATCGTGGCTCCAGGGCAGCAGATTCTCTCGGCGTTTCCCGGAAACAGTTACCGCTCCTGGCAAGGGACGTCAATGGCCGGCCCTCACGTGACCGGCGTGGTAGCGCTGATGTGGGCGGCCAACCCGGCACTGGCAGGGGACATAGCGCGTACCGAGGAGATTCTGGCGGAAACGGCCCAATCGTATACGGCGACGACGCCTTCTTGCAGCACGGGCCCGAGCCCGCCAACCAACGCCTACGGATATGGGATTGTGGACGCCTATGCGGCCGTACAGCGGGCAATGGAAGAATAGGAGCAGTCCCCAGCCCTTTTGTAGTGCGTGGTCTCTCTGAAGAGAGAGACGAGCTACTCCTCTCCTTCCCCGAGGACGTATTCCATGCGAATGAAGCGGCGCGTGCGCGTTTCGGAACGCAGAAGAAGGGAATGGGTCTGTACCTTGCGGCCGCTATATTGGACCGATCGCAGGAGCGTGCTGTCGGTGATGCCGGTGGCAGCGAAGAAGATCTCGTTCCCGGAAACGAGGTCGTCGGCCGTATACACTTGGTTGACGTCCAGCCCGGCCGCGTCGATGGCGGCCCGCTCCTCCTGACTCTGAGGCGCCAGGCGGGCGAGCATGGCCCCATTCATGGCCTTGACGGCGCAGGCGGCGATGACACCTTCGGAAACGCCGCCGACGCCCATGAGGAGGTCCACACCGCTGTCGGGCGTGGACGCAATGAGCGCGCCCTCGGCGTCCCCTTCCTCGCGCAATAGAATGCGGGCGCCGGCCGCGCGGATCTCCTCGATGAGGTCAGCGTGGCGGGGGCGGTCGAGGACGATGACGGTCAGATCGCGCACCGGTTTCTGTTTGACGCGGGCTACCAGGGCCAGGGTCCAGGCGGCCGGGGCGTCCATGCACTGAGGCACGAGGGCGTGGGCCGCGTCGACGTCGACGATGAGCTTCTCCATGTAGACGGCGGGGGCGGGCGAGTACATGGCCCCCCGGGGCGCGACGCCCACCAGCGAAAGGGTGTTGGGATAACCCTTGATCAGGAGATCGGTGCCGTCAATGGGATCGACGACGACGTCAACGGGCGTGCCATCCCCGTTGCCGACAGGCTGGCCGGTGTCCAGGGGCGAGCTTTCCCCGCGCCGCCCTTCCTCGCCGATGACGATGCGGCCGTCGATGTCGACGTCGTTTAGCGCTTCGATCATGGCCTGAGTCGCAGCCTCGTGGGCCTTGTCCCGACGGCCGGAGCCGATCCAGCGGCCGGCGCGGATGGCAGTCGCTTCTGTAACACGTACGAGGTCCAGGCCAATGTTACGCGAAGGGCGTGGTTGGTCGTTCATCTTCTACGTTCCCTCTCCCGGGGCAAGGGAGTCGCCTGCTCCGGTTCTTCCTCAATCTGATCAATCGCTTCCAGGAGATCGGCCGATTTCCAGTCGAGCATGCCGCCTCTGAGGACGGCGACGTTGACCACGCCCATCTTCTGGAGGGCGTAGGCCGCTCGCTTGCTGCGCCGGCCGCTGCGGCAGACCAGGACGATCTGCCGATCGTTAGGGAGGCGAATGGTGTCGTCCAGCACTGAGCGCAAAGGCACGAGCTGTGCCTGAGGGATGTGTCCCTGCGCGTACTCGCGCGGCTCTCGCACGTCGACGACGACGGGTGGGGGCTCGGCCGCGCCATCGTGCAACTGCTGCCAGAGCTTGCGCGGCGGAATCTCGATGATGGCGTCTTCGGGCACCTCATCCAGCGGTGGGACGTCGTCAATTTCTGTCTGCTTAGGCAGATTCTGGCACTCTTTGAAGGCACGGACTGGACACTCGTAGATGCAGATGGCCGGGTCGAGCACGTGGTGAAAGATGTAGCTGATGGCTTCGTCGTCAGCGAGGAAGTGATCTTCGCCCAGATAGCGATCAAAGCCCGTCGACTGCATCAATCTGCGCACCCGGTCGCCGACACGGACCAGGAAAACGTCGCCGCCGGCGTCGCGGTACATGCGTACCACGTTCTCCAGCATATGAATGCCGCTGAAGTCACAGTGATTGACGTGATTGAGGCGAATGAGGAGATAGCGCTGCGCCGGGTTTCGCAATCGTATCTTATGTATCTCCTCTTCGACGTGGTTGACGGCGCCGAAGTAGAGGTCGCCCAGGATGTCGACGACGGCCAATTGCGTGCAGCTCTCTTTGTCCGGCTGGTGAAGGAAGTGGTGAAAGTTTTCATCCGGCAACACCTGATGCACGCGGGGCATGCTGGTGCGCAGGGTGTAATGGACAAAGGAGAGAAGAATGCCAAAGAGCACGGCGAATTCGATGGGAAGGAAGAGAGTGCCGGCGAAGGTAATGGCCATGATGATGGCGTCGCCGCGGGTGCCCTGGAGAATGCGCTTGATCTCGGCGACGTCGACCAGACCCAGGCCGATGACGACGAGCACGCCGGCCAGCGCTGCCGTCGGCAGGAACCGGGCGAGCGGAGCGAGGATGAACATGGCAATCAGAACGAAAAAGGAGGAAAAGATGGCAGCCAGGGGGGTGCGAGCGCCGGCCTGCAAGTTAACGGCCGAGCGGGAAAAGGAACCGGCCGTGGGGAAGCCGGAGAAGAAACCGGTCACGATATTGGCCAGTCCCTGACCCACAAATTCCTGATTGCTGTCCAGGCGTTGTCCGGTCTGGGTGGCAATAGAGCGGGCCATGGCGATGGTTTGCACCAGGCCGATGGCGCCGACGGCCAGGGCCCCGGTGGAGAGACGGTTAATGAAGTCAAGATTGAAGAGGGGGAGATCGGCCAGAGGCGGTAAGCTGCTGGGTAGCTGCCCAATGACGTCCACGCCCTGTTCCTGCAAGCCGAAGAGCCAGACGGCCAGGGAGGCGACAATCATGCTGAAAAGGGCGGGTGGCAATTTGCGGCTGATTCGGGGCAGTATTGCCAGCAGCAAAATGGTGCCGGCGCCGATGGCAGCCGTCGGCGGGTGCGCATCGGGAAGAGCAGTGACCAGGCCGATCATCGTGTCCGGCAAACTGCCGCTGCCAACGTCCACTGCGACGAGAGGGCCGAGCTGCTTGATGGCAATGAGAACGCCGGCGCCGGCCGAAAAACCGACGACGACAGAGTAGGAGACGAAGTTGACGAGAACGCCCAGCCGAGCCAACCCCAGGACAAGCTGGAAGACGCCGGCCATGACGGCCATCAAGCCGGCGGCCACCATGAATTCCGCCGTCCCTGGTTCAAAGGCGGCGCTCAACAGGGCGGAGGAGACGAGCAGCGAGTTGGCGTTGGTGGGCCCGTTGTGAACCTGGTTGGAGGAGCCCCAAAGGGCGCCGATAATGCCGCCGACGATGGCCGCGTACAGCCCCATCACGGGAGGCAGTTCGGCGATGAGGGCAAAGGCAATGGCCTGGGGCAGCATGATGACGGCCACGGTCAGGCCGGCGATCAGATCGGGACGGAGGAAGGAACGATCGTATTCTTTTATCAGCCGCACCGGCCGCGTGAAATAGCGGGCCAGAGGCTGCACAGCAGGTCTTAGATTCACCTTGTCCAGCACGGCCGTCATATGATCAACTCCTTCCCTCGTTCGACCGACTCTGGATGCTCAGGCCAAGTGTACGTACGGTAAGAAACGGCGTCAAGATGGCGAATAGACAGCTTCAGGTTCTGGGGGAGAATCATAGTTGAGAATGTGATATGGGTAGACGTTTATCACCGTCGTATCGGCAACGCGCGTAACGCGGAAGGCGTCCGGCCGGTACACGTGTATGTGGCCGTGCAGCAGGTAGCGCGGCCGGAAGAAGCGGATAAAACGGTGGAACACTCTGAAACCGGTGTGGGCGCGGTCCGGACGGTCGTGGACGCCGCGTGGAGGCGAGTGGGTCATCAGAATATCCAGGGCCCGGCCATGGCGGAAGCGATTGAAGAGGAGGGTGGGTGCCAGACGCAACGCTTCCATCGTCATTTCAGCTTCTGTGTACATCAGGGGGGCGCCCGGCCGGTAGCGCATCGAGCCTTCCAGGCCGGCGATGAGCAGCCCGTTGATGTGGACTACGCGACCGTGGACGTCAATGCCGCCCTGAACGCCGGTCAGCGTCCGGCCGTCGATGGTGTATTGTGGTCCGGCGTCGTGGTTGCCTCGCACGTAGAGGAGGGGGACGTCCAGGGCGCACACCAAAAAGTCCAGGTAATAGAAGGGCAGGTCGCCGCAACCGAGAATGAGGTCCACGTCGGCATACGTTTGCTGGACGTGGACCGCATAGAGATGTTCCAGCACCCGGTCGCTGACGGCCAAAATCTTCACGGTTCCGGCCACTCCCGGCGGCGATTGATTTCCAATTTATCCAGAATGGCCTCTTCCAGGTCGATACCGGTGACGCTGGCCAGTTGCAGCAGGTAGAGGGCAACGTCGGCGAGTTCGCCTGCCAGAGCTTCCCGATCCTGCACGTCCTCGCGCCACTGGAAATGTTCCAGCACTTCGGCCGCTTCCAATAGCAGTGACGCGGCCAAATTGCGGGGCGTCTGCGGTTTGGGCGAATCGACCTCATACCAACCTTTGTCCCTGACAAAGGCGTGCATGCGAGCCTCTAACTCTTTTAGCTCCATAGTGGCTGTAAGATAATAAAGAAGGGCGACCAGGTGGTCGCCCATTTAACGGTCTGCTTCGATTGTACTCGAGGGCTGCTGCCCGCACAAATCTCGAGAAACCCGCTCTTACGGAAAATTGAGCTTTTCCATGGCGTCAGTCGGTTGCGACAGGTTGAGCCGCGACCGACTCCGCCTCGGGCAGTTGCTCGGCCACGAAAGCGGCCAGATCGGCGAGGCGTACAGAGTAACTCCACTCGTTATCGTACCAGGTAACGACCTTGACCAGATTGCCGCCAATAACCTGGGTGGACAAGGCGTCGATGGTCGACGATTTCTCGGTACCGATGAAGTCGGTGGAGACCAACGGCTCCTCCGTGTAGCCCATCACTTTGCCCAACCAGCCATCGCCGCCGGCTTCCTGCTTGAAGGTAGCGTTCAGTTCTTCGATGGTGGTGTCCTTCTCCAATTCGGCCACAAGGTCGACGACGGAGACGGTGACGACGGGCACGCGGAAGGCCATGCCGTCAAACTTGCCATCCAGTTCAGGGATGACGAGGGACACGGCCTTGGCCGCACCGGTCGTCGTGGGGATGATGTTAATGCCGGCCGTCCGTGCGCGCCGCAAATCTTTGGAGGCCATGTCGAGAATTTGCTGGCCGTTAGTGTAGGCATGGATGGTGGACATCAGCGCCCGTCGGACGCCGAAGTGATCCTGCAAAACCTTGGCCGCCGGGGCCAGACAGTTGGTCGTGCAACTGGCATTGGAGATGACGTGGTGATTCGCCGGGTCGTAACTTTCTTCGTTCACGCCAAGGACGAAAGTAGCGTCGACGCCCTTGCCCGGAGCCGAGATGATGACCTTCTTCGCGCCGGCATCTAGATGTTGCGCCGCCTGTTCCCGTTTACGGAAAATGCCCGTGCACTCAAGCACAATGTCTACGCCCAGCTCGCCCCAGGGCAGTTTGGAAGGATCCCGTTCAGCGTAGTTCTTCAGCTTCTCGCCGTCGACGTACAGATCTTCACCGCGCACCTCGACTTCTCCGGGGAAGCGGCCGTACGTGGAGTCGTACTTCAACAAATGAGCGTTGGTGGCGACGTCCATCAAGTCGTTGATGGCTTCGACGTCAAGCACGCCCTGATAGTTCTCGTAAATGGCCTTAAACACTTGCCGGCCGATACGGCCGAAACCGTTGATACCAACTTTTACTGTCATGTAACTACTCCTTTTTGCTATCTCACCCTACATCTGCTCCAGTTTAGAAGGTGTGACCCATTGTGGGCAGGCTGAACGTAACAGATTGTGCGTGATGTTTATCACCAATACGCAGGGCGAGAACGGGTTCCTCGCGCAGCCCGGGCCTCACCGCCGGCCGTTGCCTACGTCGCCTTCCAGAATACGGCGAATGACGCGTGCCAGCTTCTTACTATCATGCCGCCAGGGGTGTTGTTCGTCAACTAAGTCAGCGGTGATCAGGCGGGCCTGATCGGTTCGATCCGACGGCCACGAGAGCGGAACGGGAATGGTCTGGTCATTGGCCGTTCCGGCCAGGTCTACGTTGTCGTTGGCGACGACGACGTCCAGGCAGTCATGACCAACGTAGCGGGCGAGAGCATCGGCGTGATCGGCTGCAGAGTAGCCGTCAGTTTCGCCTGGTTGCGTAGCGATATTGCAAACGTAGACGACGGGGGCGAGGGTATGACGAACAGCGGCAGCGATTCCGGGAACGAGCAGGTTGGGCATGATGCTGGTGTAGAGGCTGCCCGGGCCGAGGATGATCAGATCGGCCTGGAGGATGGCCTGTACGGCCGGTGGATAGGCGGACGCCTTGCCGGGATCAAGCGCGATCTGTTTGATGCGGCCGCCGGCGTGGGTAATGGCTGATTCGCCAACGATCCGTTGTGTCTGCTGGTGGGCGTCGTCGCCGAGGACCACCTCGGCAACGAGGGCGACCTGTTCCAGCGTTGAGGGAACGACCCGGCCGCTGATGGCCAGAACGCGCTCGGCCGCCAGCAGCCCCTCGTCAAAGCTACCGGTGACGCCGGCCAACGCTGCCAGTAGCAGGTTACCAAAGGCGTGTCCGCGCAGGGAAGCGCGGCCGTTAGCCTGCACGTCGCCACCGAAGCGGTATTGGAGCACCTGGGTCATCAATGCTTCGTCTCGCGAGAGAGCGGCGATGTTGTTGCGGAAGTCACCCGGCGGTAACAATCCCAGTTCCTGACGCAGGCGACCGCTGCTGCCGCCATCGTCGGCGACGGTGACCACGGCCGTCACGTTCCTGGTAAACGCCTTCAGGCCCCGCAACAGACTGGGAAGTCCGGTTCCGCCGCCGATGGCGACAACGTAGGGGCCCCGGGACCGCCGGGACTGGTGGTAGAGAGAGGCGGCGACGGAATCTCCCGGCCGGCGGAAGGGCTCGACCAGGGCCGCGCCGAGGCGCACAAGGGCTAGAGTGATAAGTAGCCCGCCGACGAGTAAGAGCAGTAACACACGCCAGGCAAGGGGAATGAAGTCGAGCATCATCGCGCCGTAGAGCCAGTCGGGGATCAAACCGAAGCGAAATGCGATTACGATGGCGAAAACGACGCCCATGCCCATGATGACGGTTCCCAGGACAAGGGCCAGCAACCAGCGCTTGACGTGCAAGCCAGGTGTCAGCCAGTGACGCACCGCCCTTAGAAACGACCGTCGCCTGCTCATAGGCCCACGCTCCTCTCGCAAATTACAATCAGTGGACGCATACCTTGATTGTACCTCGCGCGGGCGCCGGTTCAAGGAAATGGCACCGATCCGGTAGAGGGAAGAGTGACGACGTTCTGCGCAGACGTTACAATAATCCCGCCGGAAAGAGCGGCCCCCACTGCTTCAGGACAGGAGGTGTCTTTATCCCCCTATTCAGGAAATTGTCTGCCGACAGCCTCACTTATCTTGCCCTGATGGCGCTGCTGTTCTTGGCCAAAGCTATCGAACTGCTGGCGGGGGTGACATACAACGTTGCCGGGCAACAAGCACCGGTAGCCGGCCTGGTACTCTATGCGCTGCTGGGCGTGGCCGGTCTCTGGCTGGCCGGCCGTACCGGGTTTCCCGACATGTGGGATCAGGAGATTACAAACAGGAATCGCTTTTTACTTCCCGCTGCGGCCGGCGTGGTCACGGCGTTGGGTATGGTCGCCATGGATTTGTGGCTGCGAGTCGGGGCCTATCCCCAAATCCCCCAAACGGAGCTGCCCGAAGGGCTGCTTCTGGTGATTATCGCAGGCATTACGGAGGAAGTCGCCCTACGCCTGTTCCTGATTCCCCTGCTCGTGTGGTTGGTCTCCGGCCTGCTGCTCAAGGGGCGGTGGCAGGAGCGAATTTTCTGGGGCGCGGCCGGGGTAGCGGCCGTGCTGTACTCGCTGCTGGCGGTGGGCGCGCTGCTTGGCCGGGCGGAGGTTGCCGGCGTGTCCAGCGCGCTCCCTTTTTACGTCCTGGGCCTGCCGACGATCCTGCTCTACTCTCTGCTGGCCGCTTACTTCTTTCGCCGTTCCGGCTTTCTGGCCGTTCTATCGCTGCGGTTTGGCTTTTATTTTGTGTGGCACATTCTCTGGGCGTTAGGATGAAGGCCCGCTCAATCTGGCAGCGCCTATTGGGGTATGTTATTATCTGACAAATAGAGACGTTCAACGTGCACTTATTGAACTTCCGGGAAGGCCAGCGAGCGATTCCAGAGGGTGGGAGACAATTTGCAGGCCACCCAGAGATTCACGGATTTAGCGAAAATAGCACTTATCGAAGGAGGCCGTATGCGAACGGTATACTGGGACTACGACACGAACACAGTCAAGATGATTGACCAGCGGCTGCTGCCCTGGAAGCACGAGATTGCGGAGTTTGACGATTACGAGGACGTGGCGCGCGCGATCAATGAGATGTACGTGCGGGGAGCGCCGGCAATCGGAGCAGCGGCAGCCTTTGGTATGGCGCTGGCAGCCAGGCAGAGCGCGGCAGAGGATGGGGACGCCTTGCTCGAGGATCTGGAAGCGGCCGGCGAAACGTTGAACGCAGCCCGGCCGACGGCCGTCAATCTCTCCTGGGCAGTGAAGCGCCAGTTGATAACGGCGCGCGACGAGACGTTGGAGACGGCGGACGCCGTGCGGGAAGCACTGCTAAAGGCAGCGCAGAAGATCGCGGACGACGACGTGGCCCTCAACCGGCGAATGGGTTATCACGGGGCGGAGTTGATTGAGGACGGCGATACGATTCTCCACCACTGCAATACGGGAGCGCTAGCCACCGTCGATTGGGGCACGGCGTTGGGCGTTATCTTCACCGCACACGAACAGGGTAAGAATATCCACGTCCTGGTAGACGAGACGCGGCCGCGTCTCCAGGGCGCGCGCCTGACAGCCTGGGAGCTTCAGCAGCGGGGCATCTCATACGACATTATCGCGGACAACGCGGCCGGCCACTTTATGCGCACGGGTCAGGTGGACGTCGTCCTCGTCGGTTCGGACCGGACGGCGGCCAATGGCGACGTGGCTAACAAGATTGGAACGTACAAACTGGCAGTGGTGGCCAAGGAGAACGGCGTGCCCTTCTACCCCGTCGTGCCCACGAGCACGGTCGATTTGGAACTGGCCAACGGCGACCTGATCCCCATAGAAGAGCGGCCGACGGACGAGGTATTGTGCGTCGCCGGCCAGCAGGTGGCGCCGGAAGGAGCAAGCGCGCGCAATCCCGCTTTTGACGTGACGCCCCATCGTTACGTTACGGGCATCGTCACCGAAATGGGCATCGTCTATCCCCCGTTCACCAAACACCTGCGGGAAGCGGTGCGGAAGGCAGAAGGGGAAGGACCCGAAGGAGTATCCGAAGAATAAGAAAGCGGGATCTCTCTCCCCTTCTTGACACCGACGATGAGTGAAATCCCCGTTGTCATCCTCTGCGGCGGTCAGGGCACGCGCATGCGTGGCAATACCCTGACGAAAAAAGAGCTGGTGAAGATTGGCGGCCGGCCCGTGATTTGGCACGTGATGCGAATTTTCTCGGCCCACGGGCACAACCGCTTTATCCTCACCCTGGGTTTTCAGGCGGAACAGATCCGGCGCTACTTTTTGGAGTACGAAGCGATGCACCGGGATTTCTCCGTGCAACTGGGGAAACCGGACAATCAACAGAACCAGCCGCAGATTGAGTTCCACAATGCCGTCGACCACCCACCCTGGGAAGTCACTCTGGTCGATACCGGGCTTTACACAGAAAAAGGGAGCCGCATCGCGCGCGTCGCCCATCAACTGGAAGCATACGAGCGCTTCTTCGTCTCCTACGGGGACGACGTCTCCAGCGTCGATCTGACAAAGCTGGCAGCATTCCATCGAGAGCACGGAAAACTGGCGACGGTGACCAGCGTCCAGGTCGATTTTCAGTATGGGGTCCTGGAGGCGGACGAGTCAGATCAGGTCGTGGCCTACCATCAGTATCCCCGCCTCCCTTACTGGATCAACGGGGGATTCATGCTCTTCGAGCGGCCGGTGTTGGAGCTGCTGGCGGACGGGGATGACGTTAAGTTGGAATCGGACGTACTGGTCCGGCTGGCAGCGGAGGGCGAGCTAATGCGTTACCGTCACGACGGCTTCTGGCAATCCATGAACACGATGAAGGACAACATCTTGCTGGAAGAACTCTGGCAGGCGGGAGCGCCCTGGAAGGTATGGTGAGAGTCGCGACACGCGCCTTCTACACAAGGAAGGGTTTTTACACAAGTAAAGGGCAGGGAACACAACGGTGAGCGTTCTCGTCACAGGAGCCACAGGCTTCATCGGCTGCCACCTCGTTCGCCGTCTCCTGGAGGCCGGGCGAGAGGTAACGATTCTGGTGCGAGAAGCGTACGGGATGGGTGAGCCGTTACCACGCCCGTTGGCCACAGTGCGGTCGCAGATCCAGGCCGTTTACGCCGACCTGCGCAACGTCAAACTGACCGTACGCGCCGTCGAGGAAGCGGCGCCGGAGCAGATCGTCCATCTGGCCGCGGCCGGCACCACCGACCCGTTTCTGCCGGTGAACGACGCCCTGCGACACAACCTCCAGGGGACGCTCAATCTTCTGAGAGCTGCTTTTGAGAGGACGTTCGCGACGCGGCAAGTGATCGTTGCGCGAACGCCGGGGGAACGGTGCGCGATGAACGTTTACGCAGCGAGTAAGGCGGCGGCGTGGAATTTCTGCCGGATGTACGCTCGGACCCAGACGTGGCCCATTCACGGCGCCATGATTTTTCAGGCTTACGGACCAGGCCAACCCGAGAAGACGCTGATTCCCGCGGCCTTTTCCGCGGCGATGGCCGGCGACGATTTCCCCATGACGTCAGGCGAGCAAGAGCGCGATTGGATCCACGTGTACGATGTGGTAGAGGGAATTGAAGCGATGATGCGGTGTGACCTGCGGCCGGGGACGACGGTGGAATTGGGAACGGGCCAGGCGACCAGCGTCGTCGAGGTTGTGCGCCAGATATACGCGCTGGCCGGCTGCGGCGGCCAGCCCCGCCCAGGCGCCTTGCCCGACAGGCCAGGAGAAGCGCCCGTTCAGCTGGCCGACGCGAGACACACAAGAGCCCTCCTTGGGTGGCAGGCCAAGCACTCTCTTTCCCAGGGCCTGCGCCTGACCCTTGACGATCTGGCGCAATAGTACAATTCGCCTATCCCTAATAGCCCATTGCAACTGCCCCCCTTCAGTTTTAGAATTTTCACTATCAAGCGGCTGAATCCGCAGCGCCGGATTTGAGCCAGGAAATGAGGAGGAAAGGACGTACTGTCGTGGCCGCAACGGGCGGCAGTCCGCCGCAGTTTGCAAGGGGAAAGATGCTTTCAACCAAATATACAGAGAAGGATTTGAGAGAGGAAAATCCACCTTCAAGCAGTAAGTGGATGACGACGGTGGTCGTCCATATGCAACCGATGGCGCCCTGCTCTTCGGAAAGCCCGGCAGCGGATCGTGTCCTGGAAAAGTTCGAGGCCATCGTCGAGAATGTGATGGCCGATTATGGGGCGACGACGGAGACACTCGGGCAAGATACATTGGCCGGCGTCTTTCGCAACAGCGGCGACAAGGTTCAGGACGCCTGGCAGGGAATCCAGGCGGCCTTTGCCGTCTTGGAAAAGCTGGGAGAAGAGAACGGGCGGCGAAAGTCTCAGAATCGGTTTCCGATTCGGGTTGGAATCGGCGTACATTCCGGGCCGGCTCCGCCGGAGGTGCAGACGGAGCAGTTTGCGGCGCTGACGCAGAACGTCAGCAAGGCCGAGGGGTTAAGCGTCCTCAACCGGCAAACGCCTTTCCCGGCCATCTTCATAAGCAAGAATACGTTGAAGAGGTTGGATGGCAACCGCGGATACCATATCCAACCACTGGGCGAAGCGCCTTTACATAATCAAGGCGAACCGATGCCGGTATACGCCATGATGTACGCTTTGCAGCCGGCATAAAAAAACCGGCCAGTCGTGGGGTAAACGACCGGCCGGTCCGAGGGAAGCCGTCTCTCAGCCGCTCTTGACCTCGATGCGTTTCGTGGCGGACTGTGCTTTCTCGTGCTTGGGCAGGGTAATGGTCAGAACGCCCTTATCGAAAGTCGCCTCCACCTTCTCCTGATCGATAGCGTCTACCGAAACGGGGATGCTGCGCTGGAAGTAGCCGTAAGAACGTTCGCGAGTGTAATAGTTCCTACCCTCGTCTTCTTTCTCCTCACGCTTTTCTCCACGGATGGTCAATCCCTTGCGAGATAGCGTGAGATCGATGTCGTCCTCATTCATTCCGGGCAGCTCGGCCGTCACTTCAATGGCCTCGTCACTTTCGGTGACATTGACAGATGGTGTAAAGGTCCGTCCGCGCTCCAAAGGCGCCATCAGATCACCGCCGCGGAAGAAATCGTCGAAAAGACGGTTCATCTCTCTGCGGACATCGTGAAGGGATTCGCCGTCTTCCTCTTCGCGGCGGGCAGGTGCACGACTTCCCCTCCATGGAACCAGATCGCTGATTCGCATCTTTAGCACCTCCTTACGGTTTAGCTCGCCGCCTTGACGGGTATCTTGCGCGTCTTGGCCATTTCGGCCTTCGGCAGCGTTAGCTTCAAGACACCGTCTTTCATGGCGGCTTCAATCTGGTTGCGATCTACTTCGTCGGACAAAGCAAAGGTCCGTTCATAGTCGCCTACGGTGTACTCATTATAGGCGAGGCCATAGCCTTCTTCGCCCTCGCGGTTGACGAAACCCTTGATGGTGAGAATGTTCTTCTCAAGGGTAATGTCCACCGAGTCCTCGTTCACGCCGGGCATGTCGGCCAATAAGATGACGGCCTCACCGGTCTCGTAAATGTCTACTTTGGGAATAAAGACGCGGCGGGTTCGGGTGCGCTCGACCCCCTCTAACTCCTGCGCCTCTTCCTTCCTAACCTGTACTTCAGTGGCCATGATTGATTACCTCCTGTACACAAATGGTCTGCCCGTTTACCTATCGCTATCGTGACTTATGAACCGCCCGACTTAACGGAAATCTGGCGCGGCTGATCCTCTTCGGCCCGCGGTAACGTCACGCGGAGGACGCCGTCCTCGTAGGTCGCCTCGACGTTATCGGCGTCGATATTAAAGGGAAGCTGCAACGAACGACTGAAATCGTCATGCCAACGTTCGTGACGGTGCCACTGGACGTCGTCATCGGTCTGAGGCAGTGATCGCTGGCCGCTCAAGGTCAGGGTGTCGCCGACAATGGAAATGTCGAGGTCGTCGACGTCGATGCCGGGGATTTCGGCCGTGATCAACGCATGTTGCTCGTTGGCCCACACGTTGAGGGCAGGAAAGCCCCTGGACGACGGCCGCGAAACCCCATCCATCAGCCGGTTCATCTCGCGCTGCAAGCGCTCCATCTCGCGCCAGAGTGGACGGCTACCGTAACGCCTACCGTAGTTTTGCCAGAACATGTTCAAGTCCTCCTTTTAGGCCCTATTCACTTGTGTTTTAATCGCTGAGTTTTTTGTTGCCACGCACCCCGTCGCAACTGTTTATGAGCGTAAAAAATGATTGTTAGATGTTGGTTATACAAATGGTAAGAGAATCGTAAAAAAATCCGCCCGTTTTCGCAGAGACGGGCGCGGCTAATAGACGATCCTACCCTCACGACTTTCCGCGAAAGCAGCAAGTGTAAGAGGCTGTTAACAACGCCTTGACGTGCTATTAAAGACAGGGCGTTATACTCGGCCACGAGCTGTTCCACCAACCGTTACGAGCAGCTAACCGGTCGGAAAGCCGGTTGCCAAGAAGACGGCCCGTGATATAATGCCGCACGGTGGCCTCGCTCTCATTCTTATGCCTGGAGCGACGCCTGATAGAGGCAGAGAGAGATGCCAAGTGAGTGACACGATCATCACCCAACGCTCGGAGTCAGCCGTCGAATCATCTCGTCCCTTTGCTGGTCTATTGACCGGCCGGCGCGGCCGCCAGATTCGGGAAAGCACTCTGGCCTACTTTTTCCTCTTCCCTGCCTTTCTTATCATCTTCATCTTTGGCATTTTCCCCTTGGCGTTTTCCGCCTATGAAAGCACCTTACGCGGCCTGAACCGGATCGTCGGCCGCTACGACGGTCTGGGGAATTACGTCAACGCCATCGGCAATCTGGCTTACGTGCTCGGCTTCTGGCTGGCCATCATCCTCTTATTCCTTGCCGTGCGCAGTGTGAGAAGGGGAGTGAAGACGGCGCGGACGCAGGAGGAGCAGCCGTGGCTGTTGGCTCTGCCGGCCGTCGTGCTCGCCGGCGGCTTCATGCTGTTCCTACGCTTCTTCTACATTTTCTTACCTCTCTTGCTGGGTATTGCCGACCAGATGCGCGAGGCACAGCAAGCGGGCGAAGGCCAACCGGGGGAACTTTTCCGCCGCTTTCTGGTGGAAAATTTCCTGTTACCGGAAGTGCAGGGACCGTTCTGGCTGGCCGTTGGCGTGCTGGCGGTTGGCGTCACACTCAGCTATCTGGCCTTGCGTTTCACGCCCCCCAGCCGCCGCAACGGCACTTATTTCGCCGCCTTTTTCCAGGGCGCCATCCTCTTCATGCTGACCGCCGCGCTGAGCTGGTTCACGTGGACCGAGGTTCAGGCCGCCTATGCGGAGGCGATTGAAGAGGGAGAGGAGCTGGCGATCTGGTCGCAAATGGTGACGATAAGCGTGGGCCTGGTGTTGTTGATCCTGGCGTGGGTAGTGTGGGACAGTGCCAACAACCGGGATAGTAACCGTAGCACCTTTTTGCGCCTGGGTGCAGCGTCGATGCTGATTGTGGGCGGATGGGTGTTTATCGGCGAATTACCCCAGGCGGCCGGTTCCGGGGACAGCGACTGGTATCTTGGATTACTGAATACCGTCTATTACTCCGCTGGATCTATCGCTGTCCAGTTGCCCGTCTCGTTGATACTTGCCTCCTTCCTGTTCCAAAATATCCACGGGAAATCCGTTTTCCGCATGATCTACTTTCTGCCATACATCACGCCGACGGTGGGCGCGGCAGCGGTGTTCCGCGTGCTTTTCTCAGCGCGCGTCGACGCACCCGTTAACAGTCTGTTGACTAGCCTCGGCTTCGGGTCGCTACAATGGCTGAACGAGGCAACGGGCGTCGTCCAGTTGTTGGTGGGCGAGGCGGTCACTCTGCCAGAGTGGGCCGTGGGACCTAGCCTGGCGCTGGTGGTCATTATTATTTTCGGGATCTGGTCTTTCATCGGCTTCAACACGGTGATTTTCTTGGCCGGGCTGGGCAGCATTCCCAGCGCGCTGTACGAAGCGGCCTCCATCGACGGGGCCGGCCGCTGGGCACAGTTTCGCAACGTCACACTACCGTTGCTCTCGCCCACCATCTATTTCCTGACGTTGTGGGCGGTCATCGGCACGTTCAAGGCATTCAACCACATCTATGTGCTGCGAACGACGGCGGCCCTGGGTACGGTAGATACGGCCAGCATCGTCATTTTCGACGCCATGAAGCGGGATACCCGATACGGCTACGCCGCGGCCCTGTCGATGCTGCTGCTGCTAATCGTGATGGTTCTGACCATCGTTAATAATCGCATCGCCAGCCGGAGGGTCTTCTATGGCTGATCAGACGGTGACGCCCACCGGTCGCCAGCTGCACCCGGGCACACGACGCATCGACTGGGGCAAGCTCTTCATCTACGTCGTACTCATCGTTGGGGCGGCAGTGGCCATCATTCCCTTTCTCTACACTATCAGTTCTTCGCTGATGACGCTGACAGAGGCCAACGGCCGGGCATTATTACCAAGCGAGCCACAGTGGAGCAACTACATCGAAGCCTGGACGGATGCCAGTTTTGGCGAGTATTTCTGGAATAGCGTCATCATTACGGCGCTCACGGTGGCCGGGCAGCTGATTTTCTGCACGATGGCGGCCTACGCCTTCGCCCGAATGGAGTTCCCCGGCAAAGATTTCCTGTTCACGCTCATGCTGTCTACCCTGATCCTGCCGGAGGCGATCACGTGGGTGCCCAACTTTATCACCGTTTCCTGGCTGGGACGGGTCACGCCGCTGCAATGGATCAACAACTGGCCGGCGCTGACCATCCCCTTCATGGCCAGCGCTTTCAGCATTTTTCTGCTGCGCCAATTCTTCCGGCAGATTCCGGAGGACCTCTGGGACTCTGCGCGTATCGACGGGGCAGGACACGTCCGCTATCTGTTGACCGTAGTGGTCCCGTTGTCCCGAGCCGCGCTGGTGACGGTCGTCCTTTTCAGCTTCATCGGCTCCTGGAACGCGCTGGCATGGCCAATCCTGGTGACGACGACGCCAGATTGGCGGCCGATCTCCTACGGTCTGCTCAGCTTCCTCAACGAAGCCGGGGCACAGACCCATCTGCGCATGGCGGGCGCCGTCATTACGATTTTACCTTTAATCATCATTTACTTTTTCACCCAAAAGCAATTTACAGAAGGGATTGCGACGTCAGGACTAAAAGGATAGAAACCACCAGGCCGGCCAATGAGGCAGGCTAAACTGGATAGGAGGAGGTGATGCCGGCTCGGTAAGGAAGATGCAACATCGAAAGCGATTCTTCAATCGGGGAGAGCTAGATTTAGAATATTCGGAGGAGACTGTTAAGATGTCAAAACGTAAGTGGACACGCTGGCTGCTGCTTCTGGCGCTTCTGATCCCGGTCGTCCTGGTGGCTTGCGGCGGAAACCAGGCCCAGGAACCGGAAGCCGAAGAACCGGCCGCCGAGGCAGAAGTGGAAGAGCCTGAGCAGGAAGAAGAAATGGCCGAAGAGGAAGCCGCGGAAGAAGAGATGGCGGTGGAAGAAACGGCGGCAGACGACGAAGAAGAAACGGCCGAAGAAGAAATCGAAGAGATGGAAGAAGAGGCGGAGGAGACTGAGGCTGAGGAGCCGATGGCGGCAGCGGTGGATAATCCCACAATGAACGGCATTGAAACGTGTGTCATCGCCACTGAAGGGCCGTTTGCCGACGTCGATCCCACGGGCCAGGAGATCGTCTGGTGGCACCAGCACAGCGGCTCCCGCGAGGAGCGTCTCATTCCTCTGGTCGAAGAGTTCAACGAAACGAACGGCTGTGGCATCACCGTTGACCCGCAGAATCAGGGTGGTTACGACGATATTCGCGACAAAGTGAACGCCAGCATCAGCGCCGGCGAATTACCGGCGGCATTCATCGTCGGCTACCAGAACGACCAGGCTTTCTACGAGCTGAACGATGCGCTGGTCAACATGGATAACTACATCACCGACGACGTGTGGGGGCTGAGCGACGAGGATTTTGACGCCTTCTACGACAGCTTCGTCAGCCAGAGCATCCACCCCAGCTTCGATAACCAACGGCTGGGATTCCCGCCCAACCGCTCAATGGAGGTGCTATACTACAACCAGACCTGGCTGGAAGAGCTAGGCTTTGAGGGGCCGCCGACGACGCCCCAAGAGTTCCGCGACATGGCGTGCGCCGCGGCCGAGGAACGCGGCGACGGCACGGGCGGCTTCATCATCAACACGGGCGCGTCTTCCCTTGCCTCCTGGACCTTTGCCTACGGTGGTGACGTATTGAACGAAGACGGCACGGGCTACAACTACTCCGGCGACGCCACGGTAGAGGCCCTGGCCTTCATCAAGGATATGTACGACGATGGATGCGCCTACGTCTTCACCGAAGGCTATCCGGATCCCGAATTCGCAGCGCGCCGCGCCATCTTCACCATGGGTTCCAGCTCCGGCCTCCCGTTCTACGCGGAAGGCATCCAGGCTGTGGCTGAGGAAGAGGGGCGCGAGCCGGACGAGTGGGGCATCACGGCCATTCCGCATACGACAGCCGACCCGGTGCAGAACATCTACGGCGCCGACGTGATGGTCACAGAAACGACGCCGGAACAGCAACTCGCCGCCTGGACCTTCATCAAGTGGTTTACGATGCCGGAAGTGCAGGCGCGTTGGGTCGACATCAGTGGTTACTTCCCCACCCGCCGGGACACGGCCGAGTACCTGGAAGGCTACCAGGAGGAGAATCCGCAGTGGGCGACGGCGCTGGACCTGCTAGAGTATGGCGCTTACGAACCACAGCTCATCTCCTACCAGTCGGTGCGCGACCAGGCTGAACAGACGTTCAACCAGGTCGTCCTCGATTTGCCGGCCGACGTGGGCGTAGACAATCCGGAACCCATCCGCGAACTGCTGGACGCGTTGACGGAGTTCGCCAACGAACAGCAAGACTTGTTGATGGAGGAACTCGAAGCGGATTGATGATTCGCCGAAGTTAACGACTACATAGGATAAACGAGGGCGGGCCAGGGCGACCTCACGCTCTGGCCCGCCTTTTTCATGCCGAAACTCGATAAAATGCGAGACGAGATGAATAGACACGTCCTCCTGGAGACGGCCGAATCCGCTGCACGCGAGGCAGGCGACTTCCTGCGCACGGAGTGGCAAGAGCCGCGCCACCTGGAGAAGAAAGGGTTCCGCGACTGGGTGACGGACGCCGATTATGCGAGCCAACAAATTGTGACGGACCTCATTCAGCAGCGCCATCCGACCCACGGCTTTCAGACGGAGGAAGCGGACGGCGAGCTGCCAACGACGGGAGACGTCATCTGGCTGGTAGACCCGGTGGACGGCACGACGAACTTTAGCCGCCAACAGCCTAACTTTACGATTACGCTGGCGGCCGTAGCGGACGGCGACGTTCAGGCCGGCGTGGTCTATGAACCTATGCGCGACGAGATGTTCAGCGCGGTCTCCGGTGGCGGCAGTACGTTGAACGGAGAAGGCATAAGCGTAAGCGACAGAGACGCTCTGGAAAGGTCCGTCGTCGCCCTGGACTGGGCGCACGCTCCGGCGCAGCGACAGCGGAGCCTGGATGCTCTCGGCCGTTACGCCCACGAGGTGCGCACGATTCGCGCCCTCGGCTCGGCGGCGCTGGCGCTGGCCTGGGTGGCGGTCGGGCGCCTGGACGCGTACCTGAACCCTGGCCTGCAACCGTGGGATCTGGCGGCCGGCGCTTTGCTCGTGCGAGAAGCCGGCGGGCGGATCAGTGACTGGAACGGACAAGCATGGACGCCACCCGTCTTCCCGCCGGCCGGCCTGGCCACCAATGGGCGCATTCACGATCAGTTGCTGGCGCTGATCGCCGTCTGACGGCGATCCGCTTACCGTTGTCAAACCGAAAACCACTCAGTAAAATCCCCTTCCCAAACAAGGAGCGATGATCTAACCAATGAGCGATTTAGAGAGAAGGTCAAGCAAGCACATCAAACTGTTTATCCCGGGTCCGACGGAGGTCCGGCCGAAAATTTTAGAAGCACAAACCCGGTGGATGATCGGCCACCGGATGCCCGAATGCGCCGACCTCATGGGCAGCGTCGAAGAAAAGCTAAAGCGCGTTTTCTACACCGACCAGCGTGTCTACGTCACGGCTTCATCAGGCACAGGGTTACAGGAAGCGGCCGTACGCAATTGCTCGCGCCGGAAGGTGCTTAATTGTGTCAACGGCGCCTTCGCCGAACGCTGGCGGGAGGTGACGGAGGCCAACGGCAAGAAGAATGACGTGCTGGAGGCTGAGTGGGGACAACCGATCCGGCCGGAAGACGTGGCGGATCAACTCGCCAGAGAGGAGTACGATGCCATTACCGTGGTCCATAACGAGACGAGCACGGGCGTCGTCAGCCCCATCCAGGAAATCGCCGAGGCGGTGCGCGCTGCACCCAACGGCGACGAGGTCATGATCCTGGTCGATTCGGTCAGCGGTCTCTCCGGCGCTCCCCTGACCTTCGACGCCTGGGATCTGGACGTCGTCCTGACCAGCAGCCAGAAGGCGTTCGCCCTGCCGGCGGGTCTGGCCTTCGCCGCCGTCTCGGACAGGGCACTGCAACGGGCCGAACAGATCCCCGACCGGGGCTACTACTTCGATTTCGTACTCCTGGAGAAGTATCTAAAGCGCAACCAGACGCCGGCGACGCCGGCCATCTCCCTCCTCTACGCGCTGGACGAACAGCTCGACGACATGCTGGCGGAAGGGATTGAGAACCGCTGGGAACGCCACCTGGCGCTGCGAGACAGGACGATCTCCTGGGCGCAGGAGCGCGGCCTCAGCCTTTTCGCGGCCGGCGGTTATGAATCGCCCACCGTGACCTGCATCAGCAACGACCGCAACCTGGAGGTGCCCGCGCTCAACCAGCATCTGCGCGAACGAGGAATGATTCTCTCTAATGGTTACGGCCCGCTGAAGGGGAAAACGTTCCGCATCGCCCATATGGGTGACACGCAAATGGCGGACCTTAACGAGCTGTTGGCCGCCATCGATACTTTCCTGGAACAATAAATGGACAGCCGGAGAGCGGCCAAAGCATCGACCAAGATAGGCGTTTCTCGCCCTACAGAAGACAGACGAGGTATTACATGTTCCGCATTCTCATCACCGACAAACTCGGCGACGCCGGCCTGCAACGACTCGAAGAGGCCGAAGACGCCGCCTACGAAATGAACACGGATCTGAGCAGGGAAGAACTGCTGGAGGTAATTCCCGGATACGACGCGCTGATCGTGCGCAGCGGGACGAAGGTGGACGCCGGCGTTCTCGAGGCGGGGGAAAGGTTACAGGTGGTCGGCCGGGCGGGTATCGGCGTGGATAATATTGACGTTCGCGCGGCGACGAGACGGGGCATTGTGGTTATGAACACGCCCCACGCCAACGCCGTCGCCACGGCCGAACAGACGATGACGTTGATGCTTGCCCTCAGTCGCCACACGGCTCCGGCGCACGCTTCCTTGAAGGCCGGGGAGTGGCGGCGCTCTGACTTCGTGGGCGTTGAACTCTACGACAAGATACTGGGCATCATCGGCTTTGGGCGGATCGGCCGGCTGGTGGCTCAGCGCGCCCAGGCCTTCGGCATGGACGTGTTAGCCTACGATCCTTACGTTCCAGAGGAAGTGGGCCAGGAAATGGGTGTGTCGCTGGTGCCGCTGGAGGAGCTGTTGCCCCAGGCTGACTATCTCACGTTGCACAGCGTCGTGACGCCGGAAACGGAGAAGATGATCAATGCCGGGACCATTGCACAAATGAAAGAAGGGGTGCGCCTCGTCAACGTGGCCCGGGGCAAGCTGATAGACGAACAGGCCCTGGCAGATGCTTTGCAGAGCGGCGCTGTCGCAGGCGCGGCCGTGGACGTTTATAGCCAGGAACCACCACAAGATAACCCGATGCTGCAAGCGCCCAAGGTCTTACATACGCCCCATTTGGGAGCGAGCACCATCGAAGCACAGCGAGCGGTGGCCACGGAGATCGTGGCGCAGGTGCTGGACGCTCTGCGCGGAGGGGGCTTTCGTAACGCTCTCAATATGCCGTTCCCGGCCGGCCCAGAGGTTGCCGCGGCGCGCCCCTTCATGGAGCTGGGCGAGAAAATGGGCGCCCTGCTGGACGCTCTGGCGCCGGATTCTATTCGCCAGGTCGAGGTGACCGTGGAGGGAGACCAGGCAGACGACCTGGTGCGGCCGGTCGCCGCAGCCGTGCTGAAGGGAATCTTGCAAAGGTCTCTCTCCGTCCCCGTCAACGACATCAACGCACACTTGCTGGCCGAGGACCGGGATATAACGGTTTCGCAGACGGCCGGCCTGGCGCCGGCCGACTACCCGACGCTTGTCTCCTCTCGCGCCCGCTGGGAGGGCGGCCAACACACGCTCACCGGCGCTCTTTTTGGGGATGGACGGCCGCGCATCGTGCAGATTGACGACGCCCAGGTAAACGCCAGCCCTGAGGGCACCGTGCTCATCATCCGGTCGGACGACACGCCAGACGTGCTTGGGCAGGTGGGCACCGTCTTCGCTGCCTATGACGTCGGGATCGCTGCCTGGCATATGGAGAGAAAGGAGCCGGGAAAGGAAGCGTTCTCCTTCGTCAACCTGGATGGGGTCCCGCCGGAAGGTCTGTTGCAGGCGCTGGAGAAAATCCCGGCGGTGACGGCGCTGAACGTGGCGGCTTTGTAACGGTCCATGTTGCTGGCAGCCCTCTTTTTGGGGATTGTCGCCGGCCGGCTGTTACGCGCCCACCCCCGACCGATTGGCGCAGCAGAAAGGATGGCGGCCATCACCATCTATCTCTTGCTTTTTCTCCTGGGCCTCTCGGTCGGCGGGGATCGTTCGATTATGGGAGCGCTAGAGGAAGTGGGAGCCCAGGCGCTGGTCCTCAGCGTCGGGAGCGTGGCCGGCAGCCTGCTCGTCGCGGCCATCGTCTCCGCCCGCTTTTTCGCCGCCGATGAAGAATAGCGCGTTATTGCTCCTTCTCTTTCTCGCCGGCGTGCTGGCGGGCAGCCGCGGATGGCTTCCCGCCGATCTGCCCCTCGTGGAGGACCTGGCGTTTTACACCCTGCTCCTGCTGTTGTTCTTCGTGGGAATCGGCGTAGGCGGGGATGCGGACACGTGGCGCGTGGTGCGTCAGGCGAACGTCAAAATCATCCTCGTTCCCGCGGCCGTCGTCGTCGGAACGCTGGCGGGGGCGGCCGCATTCTCGCTGTTACTGCCAACGGTGAACGTGCGCGAATCGTTAGCCGTGGGCGCCGGATTCGGCTACTACAGCCTTTCCAGCATCGTCATCACAGAATTGCACGGCCAGCAACTGGGCGTCGTGGCCCTGCTGGCCAACGTCTTACGTGAGTTAATGACTCTGTGGCTGGCTCCCCTGTTTGTCCGGCGTCTGGGCCGGCTGGCGCCAATCGCCGCCGGCGGGGCGACGGCCATGGATACGACGCTGCCCGTGATCAGTCGCTTCGCCGGACGGGATTACGCGGCCGTTGCCGTCTTCAGCGGCGTGGTATTAACGATTCTGGTTCCCCTTCTCATCACCCTGCTGCTAACCTGACGCAAGGGCAGCGCCACACAACTATCTCTCGCTCCGGCCGGATTTCAGATTCCGACCTTCAGCTCAAGACGCCTGCCTACTCACCTTCCTGCGTCAGATAGATGCGGACGCGCCGGCTGGCGCCCTCGCCGACGCTGTTGGTGTAGACGTCCGGGTTATCGCGCAGAGCGACGTGGACGAGGCGCCGGTCGTAAGCAGACATGGGCTCCAGCGTAACGGGCTCGCCACGACGCACGGCCTTCTCTGCCATGCGCTCGGCCAACTTGGCCAACGCTTTGCGGCGTTTTTCCCGATGTCCGTTCACGTCGATGAGGAAGTTGGCGCGGCGGCGAAGCGCGTGACCGGCCATCAGCCGAGCCAGGTATTGCAGGTCGTTCAGCGTTTCGCCCTGAGCGCCGATCAGGTTGTTCAGCTCTTCTCCACCCTGGACGTCGACGATGGTCATGACGCGGCCGGTCTGATCGTCCGGCTCGGAGTAGGTGATGGATACGGTCGCGTCCTCAAAGCCCATCTTGTCGAGCAAATTGTCGACGATCTCACGGGCTACCTCAGCGACTTCTTCGTCCACGTCCGGCGCTTCG
>JAWVYQ010000008.1:0-43415 GCA_033722615.1 Promineifilaceae bacterium (SeqCode) | reverse complement strand
ATAGACCGACGTAAGTAACCAAATGGTCCCCACCAACAGCCAGAGATTGAGAGTATTCCAAATTAACGCTGCCGTCGGCAATGGAAAATTGTGGAGTGGCAGCAGCACTGTAGCAAGAATGCTAGGATAAAGATAGAATGTCCTATCCGGTGGATATCCAAGAGCAACGCTTTCTCTCTGCTGAAGCTCCGTGTCATAGATATTCTGCCCTTGGCTAAGGAGTCGGGAGGCAATGTAATAAGCCTTGAAATCGGCGGCGCCCAGCCCGCGATCGTGATAATCGACGGGAGTTGTCCATGCTGTTCGTAAATATAAAGGCACCAGCAGAAGCATTATTATGCTCCACAAACTGATGTTGAGAAGTCGCTTGGGCGTCATTGCTAAAGAGTATCCTTTCAACTTTGCACAGGCCTCAGCATGGTAGCAGGCGAGAGTGATAGTGGCAATGCGCGGATGGCAAGCGACCGGTGAACCGTATGCAAAGAGGTGCCAGCCCCTCACACGTTAGAGATCCCATGGAGGGACGAAGAGAGCACGACCCGCGTCAGGTGATCCAGTCGCGGTGGATAGAATCCCAGTTGCGGTGAGCGTAGGTGCGCCGGCATTCCTTACAGATGCGGGCCGAATCACGCCGGCCGCTTTCGCGCCAGCGCCAGCGGACGACGGTGCGGTGAAAACGACAGGTAGGACGGTAACAAATGGGGCAGTCGGCCCCTTCAGAGAGGCCGTCGCCGCCGTAACGTCGCCCTTCGATCGGATTCTCTTCGCAGAGGAAACAGCGCCGGACGGCCATCAGCCCTCTTCTTCGTCGGCCTCATAAGTGTAGAAGCCGCGGCCGCTCTTTTTGCCGAGGCGCCCGGCAGCCACCATGCGCCGCAGCAAGGGCGACGGCCGGTAGCGATCGTCCCCCCACTCTCGGAAGAGGCCGTCGACGACGCCGAGGACGGTGTCCAGGCCAATGAGGTCTGCCCATTCGAGGGGGCCATAGGGGTAGTTGGTGCCCAGCTTCATGGCCCGGTCAATGTCCTCGGCCGATGCGATGCCTTCCATAAGAGCGCTGACTGCTTCGTTGATCAGGCAGCAGACGACGCGGGCGCGCACGAGCCCGGGACCGTCGGCGACCAGGACCGGTTCAAAGTCGAGGCCGTCCCAGAACGTCTGAGCGCGTTGGAGAGCCTCTTCGCTCGTCTGGAGCCCGGCCGTCAATTCGACCACGCCTCCGGCTTTGATAGGCGGGAGGAGGCCAAAGCCAACGACGCGCCGGGGGTTGGCCATCCAGGAGGCAGCCTCGGTCGTGCTCGTCGGCAATGCGGAGGTGAGTACCAGCGCCTGCTCGGGAATCGCCTGAGCCAGGCTTAGCATCAATTCCTGTTTGGCCTCGGCCGACTCGTTGTGCAGGTCAACGGCCACGTCGGCGTCCCCGGCCTCGTCCATCATTAGGCCGCTCTCGATGGCGCTGTAAAAATCTTCGACGAGAAAGAGAGTCGTGTCGTGACCCGCCTCGGTACAAATCTGACCAATCTCCTGCAAGAAGGGCATTTCACCGGCGATGATGATCCTCATGGTCGCAAGTCACCTCCGTGATGGGTGTCGTTAGATAGATCGCACCATGTGCTGGTGAGTATATCGCTTCTGTGGCGGCGGGCAACGCGAGAGGCGTTGTCGGGCAGGCGGGGGCGTGCTATGCTTACGACGCCAGAGGGCAGACGGAGGAGCGTCGACCAAGGTAGTTTCCAGATAGCTAATGGCCGAATGGGATGAACGATCTACAAGCAGTAACAGGACAGCTCTATATTGTTGAGGGCGAGCCGCAGGAAGTCAAGGCAGCGCCGGGACTGCTGGCGCAGTCGCCCCCGGGCAAGGCTGCGCGCGGCCGGGCGCGGGACTCGCTCTTCGTGCACCTGAGCCTGACAGGACGGCCGGAGGAAACGGAAAATCTGGCGCAAGATTTGCTGGACGCCATCAGCAAGCGCTTCTACGAGACGGCGGGAAGCGTGACGTCGGCGCTGCGTAACGCCATCCTGGAAGCGAATCGGCTGCTCTTACGGCGTAATATGAGCCGCACAGGGCCGACGCGGGAAGGAGCCGTAACCTGCGCCGTCCTTCGTGGGGAGGAGTTGTACGTGGTACAGAGCGGAGAAGCGCTGGCCCTCATCGGCCGCAACTTCGGGGTTGAGCGGTTGCCAACCGGTGAGCCGGCCCAGATGACGCCCCTGGGGCGTACGGCCGGCCCGGAGCTGCGCTACTTCCACAACTGGCTAGAACCGGGCGACATGTTGCTATTGCTCGATCCGCGGCTGGCCCACCTGCCGGCGGAGCAGGTGAAGCCGGTGTTGGTGGACAGCACAGTGGAGGATGGCATCCCACAAATGACGGCCATCATCGGGGAGGAGAGCGGCCGTCTGCTGTTGATCGAATTCACCGACGAGCCGCCGGTCGATTTACCAGAAACGCGGGTGTCGCGACCAGAACCGGCGGCGCCGCCCCCATCGCCATCGCCGCGGACGCTGCCCCCGCCGACAGAGAAGCCGCTACGTGAAGGGGCTCGGCCGGGCGGAAAGTCGGCGGGCAAGGGCAAGCCGCGCATCCGTATGCCGGACGTAGAGCTGCCGTCGCCGGAGCGCGTAGAAGACACAGCGCGGCGGGCAACTTCGCAGACGGCGCGCGGATTGTCACGAGCCACCGGCTGGCTGGCAGAACTGGTGGAGCATCTGCGACCGCCGCGGGACGAGGAAGAAGAAGAGACGCCGGCGGGTTGGGCGTTGCCCGCCCTTCTGGTCATTCTCATTCCGGTGCTGGTAGCCGTCGTCGTGGGCGGCGTGTACGTGCAGCGAGGGCGGGTGACGCGCGCCAGCGAACTGCGTCAGGAAATGCGACAGTTGCTGACGCAGGCCGAAGAGGCGTCGACGGAGGCGGAGCAACGTGCGGCATATAACGAGGTGCTGGCCTTGGCGCAAGAAGCGGAGTTGCTGCGGCCGGGCAACGAGGAAGTTGAGCGTTTGCGGCAGGAGGCCCTGCGGGCGATGGACCGTCTGGAGGAGGTAACCCGACTGACGGCCCAACCGCTCTACCGTTATGAAGAAGGGACGGCCATCCGCGGGGTGACGCTACGCGGCGGCCTCAACGGCGACATCTACACGCTGGACGGGGCGAACAACCGTGTGTTGCTCCACGAGACGGAGGAAGATTACGTTACGCTGACGGCGGAGGAGCCGCAGGAGATTATCTTTGGCGGGCAGGCAGTGGGCAGCCACGTGGTCGGCGCGCTGATCGACATGTTCTGGCGGCCGAGCGGTACCCAGGCGTCGATAGATGGATTGGCCGTTCTGGATGGCCGGGGGGCGCTCCTGACGTACCACCCGAACTTTTCTAACGTGCGGGCGGCACCGTTAGGTCTGGCCAGCGAGTGGCTGGAACCGGTTGCCACGGCCCAATTCAATGAGCGACTATATGTGCTGGACACAGAGGCAGGTCAGATGTGGCGCTATTTTCCGGAAGGGGACGGTTTCTACGTTGACGAAGGACAGCGCGCCCTGAGCCTGCCAGATCTCGACCAGGCAGTAGACGCGGCCATTTACAGCGAGGATGGGAGCGTGCTTGTCTTATACGCCGACGGCCGGTTGCGTCGCTACGGGCAGGATAGCCTATTGTGGGATGAGGGTGTCCTGACACGGAGTGGAATGGAGACGCCGTTTGTAGCGCCAACACACATAAAGATCGTCGGCCGGGGGTTAAACTCCTCGGTCTTCGTAGCCGATCCGGGAACCGGCCGGATCGTGCAGTTGAGCCTGGGCGGAACGTTTTTGGCGCAATATAAGGCAATGGACGAGGAAACGGGGGAGGAGTTGTTCACAAAACTAAGCGACTTTGACGTAGCAGAGACACCGTTACGGATCTTCGTGGGCGCAGAGGATGGATTGTACGTAGCCGTGCAAGAGTAAGACACTCCTTTTGTGATAGCCGGTCCTCCCCGGCCAAAGCAGGAGCAGCTACGTCGATCTGAATAGTTCAGCTCACTCTACGACAACCCCTCTACGTACAGGCAAAATTGAAATTCACGCTGTTTGTAAACTCTTATTTGACGTATTTCCCGGATGAGACTACCATTCGTTAACCTGACGCAAATCTCACGAGGTGTTTCCGAGTTCCGGCAACTCTGAGGGAATCACACTTTTCGCAAATTCAGTTGGCAGTCCACTGCCCATTATCCGACGGTGTCGTAGCGAAAGGTCCAACGGTCAATCTATACTGGTCGCTTAGCCGTTTTTTTGTGTGTATGCTTCAGACCGACGTCTGGAGTTAGTTTATTTTCCGCATGAGCGGAAGGAGGAGACCCATGAAAGCTGTCAAATTGCTTCTTCTAATTGGGCTGCTGGTCGCAATGGCGGCCTGTAGTGCAGACACGGCACCGGAACCGGCCTCAGATGCGCCGGCGGCGGAGACGGAAGCTGAAGAGGCGGCGGAGACAGAAGAAGGGGCGGAGGAAGCGGAACAGGCCGGGGAGGCCGAAGAAGAGGCCGCTGCTGAAGACGCGGAAGAAGAGGAAGCCGAGGAAGAAGAAGGAGAACAAACATCGTCTCCGGACAAGATCACGATCCGGCTTTCCTGGAAGATAAAGGGCGAATTCGCCCCACCCTTTGTCGCCGTGGCCGAGGGTTGTTTTGCCGACGAGGGCCTGGACGTAGAAGTCCTGGAAGGCTCGGGCGCGGGCGCCGTGATCCAGAGCCTCGTGGCGGGCAATGACCAGGTCGGGTATCTGGACGCCCCGGCGTTGGTGCTGGGCGTCCATCAGGACATTCCCGTGGTCATGGTCGCCAATTATCTCAAGCGCCTGCCGATGATCCTTGTTGCCAATCCAGACGTGGAACTGAGCGCGCCGGCCGATCTGGAGGGCAAGAAACTGGCCGTCTCACCGTTCGACTCATTCACCCGCCTGCTGCCCACCTTTGCCGATCTTCACGACCTTGATCTGGACTCGATCGAGCAGGTGAACCTCGATACCAGTATCTGGCAGCAATCTTTATTGAGCGGGCAGATCGACATTATGCCCGCCTTCAAGACAAACGACTACTACACGCTTATCAACCGAGCGCCGGATACCGAGTTTGACACGCTGGCCCTTTGGGAATATGGTCTAGACATGCTGGGCCACGGCTTGGTGGTCAGCCGCGACTATCTGGAGAATAATCCAGACGTCGTGCGAGGCATCATCCGCGGCATGAATTGCGGCGTGCGCCTGACGATGGAGGATCCGGAAGGAGCGGCCGACATTCTGGTCGAGCAGTTCCCAGAAGCGCTGGAACGGGACGTCGTGGTGCAACAGATCGACGAACTGGGCAATTTCATGGGCGACATGGAAAATCTCGGCGTCAACACGACCGATGCCTGGGATCAGACGCTGAACCTCATGGTAGAGAGCGGCCAGATTGAAAGTCGACTGTCCGAGGATAGTTACTACACTAACGATTATCTACCCGACTGAGTTCCTTAACGTCAAGTAACGGAAGCCGCGCGGCGACGGCCGCGCGGCTTTTCCAAGAGAAAGGAATATGGCTGTTTCCCCGCAAGAAGCAACGGCCCGGTCGCGGTCCAGGCTGCCCGTCCTGGATGGCGACTTTTTCCGGGCGCGATCGCAGGAGATTATTACGGCGAGCGTGATCATCGGCCTAATTCTGGCCTGGGAAGTGCTGGTGCGCCTGCTAGAAATTCCCCAATACTTGCTGCCCGGTCCCCTGGCGATTACGCAGCGTATAATCTCCGATTTCGACATGCTTCTGCCCCACATGTGGGTAACGACGTACGAAGTCTTGATCGGCCTCGGCGTGAGCATCGCCATCGGCATTCCGCTGGCCATCGGCATCGTCTACTCGTCCCTCTTTGAGCGCGTGGCCTATACGATTATCGTGGCGTCGCAGACCATACCAAAGGTCGCTCTGGCGCCCATTATCGTCATCTGGTTCGGCTATGAACTGCAGTCGAAGGTGGTGGTCGCATTCCTCATTTCGTTCTTCCCCATCGTGATCAACACCGTCGTCGGGATGAAGTCGTTGGAACGAGAAATGCTATATCTCGCCCGCTCATTGGGCGCGTCGGAGCTTCAAATCTTTCTGAGCTTCCGGTTGCCAAAAGCGTTGCCGACAATCTTTGGGGGGTTGAAGGTAGCGACGACGCTGGCCGTTATCGGCGCTGTCGTCGGCGAGTTCATTGCGGCCAACAAGGGGCTGGGCTACGTCCAGCTCCTGGCCAACGGCAACCTGGATACGGTTCTGAACTTCGCAACCGTGGCCCTGCTCTCGCTCATCGGCATCGTGCTCTTTGCCGCCGTCAGCATCCTGGAGCAGCTCGTCATCCGGTGGGAGCCGTCCGATAGTGCAACGTAAAGGGAACACAAATCAGCAGGTGCATCGTCACGGCCGGCGCCGTCTGGAAATAGTTGTAGCCTGCCGACAGCCCATAGCAGCATAGGGAGTGAGCTTTGAGCAAACCTGTCACCATCGACATTGAAGGCGTACAAAAAATATATACCTCCGGGCGCGAAGCCGTCATTGCACTAGAGAATATCGATTTACAGATCGATCCCGGCGAGTTTCTGGCAGTCGTCGGTCCCAGCGGCTGCGGTAAGAGCACGTTGCTCCTGCTCATAGCCGGACTGCTGGAGCCGACTGCAGGCGCCCTGACCATTGACGGCTCCGTCGTGAAGGGGCCGTTCACGAAGGCGGGCATCGTCTTTCAGCGCGACGTGCTCCTGGAGTGGCGCACAGTGCGCAAAAACGTCTTACTGCCGGCGCAGATTAAGGATCTTAACCGGAAGCAACAGGAAGAGCGGGCGGAGGCGCTCTTGTCCCAGGTAGGACTGGACGGTTTTGAGGACCGTTATCCGCACGAGCTTTCCGGCGGCATGCGCCAACGCGTTTCGCTGGTCCGGGCGTTGGTTCAGGATCCACCGCTGCTGCTGCTCGACGAGCCATTCGGCGCCCTCGACGCCCTGACGCGGGACCAGATGTGCATCGACTTGAGCCGCCTCGTGGAACGGGGCACACAGACGACGCTCTTCATCACCCATAGTATCGACGAAGCCGTCTTCCTGGCCGACCGTATCGCCGTTTTCTCGCCGCGGCCGGGTCGCATTCTGGAGCTGATCGACGTGGAGCTGCCGCGCCCGCGGAAGTTGTCGATCCAGACGCAACCGGTGTTCCAGGAATACGTGCAGCGCATCCGCGCGATCTTCGCGGAACAGGGCATTTTACAGGAAGATTAAGCGTTAAGGAGGGCAATGTGATTGCCGGCGGCGTTAACCTGGCCCCGGAGGCGCCGGTCCCACACCTGGTGGAACTGGTGCAGGAGGCGGAGCGGCTCGGTTTCCAAAAATGTTGGATCTACGACGAAGGACTGCCAGTGCGCGACCCTTACGTCACGATGGCAACTGTGGCGGGACAGACCGAGAAGATTCATCTGGGAACGGGCATCACGAACCCCTATACGCGCCATCCGGCGATCACGGCCGCGGCAATTGCCACGCTCCACGAACTATCCGCCGGCCGCGCATTCCTGGGTCTGGGCGCAGGTGGGAGCATTACGTTGGGGCCGCTGGGTATCGAGCGCAGAAAGGCCCTGACGGCCACGCGCGAAGCCCTTCTTTGTACACGCCGTCTGCTGGCGGGGGAGACAGTAAACTTCGAAGGAGAATTTTTAACGCTGGTCGACGCTCGCATCGACTATGTACGGTCGGGAATCGAGGTGTGGCTGGCAGGACGGGGGCCGAAAATGTTGGCCCTGGGCGGCGAACTGGGCGATGGCGTTCTTCTCTCGTTCCTGCACAAGGAGCTGATCCAGGAGTATGTGGACCGCGTCCACAAAGGGGCGGCCCGCTCCGGCAATGCGCCGCGCATCTGTTATTCGACGATGATCGCCACAAACGAGGAAGCCCTGGAAGCGGTACGGCCGCACATGACGTACCGGCTGGTAGACGCGCCGCCGAAAGCGAAAGCGCTGCTCGGAATAACGGACGCGGAGACGGAAGAGATTCGTAGCGCCATGATCAGGGACGGCATCCACGAGGCGGCCCGGCTCGTGCGTGACGAGTGGATCCGCCCCTTCATCGTCATGGGCAGCGTCGACCAATGCGCGGCCGAGCTGGGTGAGCTGATGCGCCGCTACCGGATCGACGAGTTTTCAGTGCCCGTCTACGCTCTGGGGAGCGCGCCGTCTCTGATGGCCGACGTGGCCTCGGTTTTGGAAGCAGCAGAGGCCACGCAGTAAGGCAGGCAGACGGCTAATCCGCGGAAGCGGGCTCCCGCTGGCCGTGACCGTCGGGCGAGCCGACCTCTTCGCGGACGAAAGTCTTTACTTTTCGGGCCAGATTTTCAAGGCGTTCCTGGACGGCGGCGTTGACCGTACCCTCGGGATAGGCGCCGTCGGCGTCGCGTTCGCCGGCCTCCCGGCCGGTCAGCAGAGCGATTCCCTCATCTACCGTCGAAACGGAATAGACGTGGAAGCGACCATCTTGGACAGCCTCGACTACCTCATCGCGCAGCATCAAGTTCTTGACGTTGCTGCGAGGGATGATAACGCCCTGATCTCCGGTGAGACCTTTAAGACGACAAACCTCGAAGAAGCCTTCGATCTTCTCGTTGACGCCGCCGATGGCCTGCACCTGTCCCCGCTGGTTCACGGATCCCGTCACCGCCAGACCCTGGCGAATGGGATAGCCAGAGAGGCTAGAGAGCAAGGCATAGAGCTCGGCCGAGGCAGCGCTATCACCTTCGACTTCTTCGTAAAGCTGCTCGAAGGTAATGCTGGCGGAGAGGGCCAGCGGAACGTCGTCGGCGAATTTACCCCCGAGATAACCCGAAAGGATCATCACGCCCTTATTATGGACCCGGCCGCCAAGCTCGATCTCGCGGTCGATGTTGACGACGCCCGAACGGCCAACGTGGGTGCGGGCCGTGATGCGCGACGTTTTACCGAATGAATAGTCGCCCAAGGGCATCACGGAAATGCCGTTGACCTGTCCTACGACCTCGCCGTCGGTGTCGATGAGCAGTGTATCTTCATCGATCATCTCCTGGATCAGCTCTTCCAGGCGGTTGGAGCGGTAGATGCGCTCATCGATGGCTTTGGATACATCTTCGCCCTGAACCATATCATGGCCATTACGCCCGGCCCAGTAGCTGGACTGGCGCACGAGGTCGGCAATGTCGCCGAACTTCGTGGCCACCTTCTTCTGGTGGGCGACGACGCGGGCGCTGTGCTCCACGACGCGGGCCACGGCTGAAGGGGCAAAGTGCGCGAGATCCTCATCGTCACAGATGGTGCCAATGAAGCGCGCATACTGATGAGCAGCACCATCGTCCCAGTCCATGCGGACGCCGAAGTCAGCCTTGACCTTGAACAGTTCCTGGAAATCTTCGTCCAGATTGTAGAGCAAATAGTAGATGAGGGGGTCGCCAATGACAATGACCTTGACGTCCAGCGGAATCGGCTCCGGTTCCAGGGTGCGAGTGGCGATGGCGCCGTACGCCTCGCGCATCGATTCGATGCACACTTCCTGGTTCTTCAGGGCCCGTTTCAGGCCTTCCCAGGCCATGGGCTTAGTCAGCACGTCCCGAGCCTCAACCATCAGGTAACCGCCGTTGGCCCGGTGTAGAGCGCCCGCTTTCAGCATCTGGAAATTGGTAACCAGGGCACCGAACTGGGCCTGGTGCTCGATACGGCCGATGAGATTGGGATGGGTCGGGTTGGCCTCGAGCACGACGGGAGCGCCTTCGGTGTCGGCGTTGTCGACGATCAGATTGACGCGATATTGGTCGAAGTCGGGCTGCTGCTGCCGCTGCATGAGGGCGGCCGGCATCTGCTGCTGCGCCTGCTCCATCTGCCGAATGCGTTTGAAATCTTCCACGTTCTCCAGAATGTCCTGGCGCACCCGAGCGAGAAAGTCGACCACTTCGTCGAACTCCTCGTACTTTTCCTGCAACGCTTCGATGAGATGCTCGACAGTAAAGCCTACCACCTGGCGATCGAGTTCACGGACGCGATCTTTGGCCTTGCGCTGAAGCTGCCGCACCTGCCGCATACGGTCGCGTAACTCATCCTGCAGCGCTTCCTGCTGTTCTTCCAGTTCCTCTCGCCGTTGCTCGTCGAGTTGGTTAATCTGGTCGGGCGTCAACGGCTCTCCTTGCTGAACGGGAACAATGGCCAGCCCTTGCGGGGTCTGGAGTAGCGTGAAGTCGCGGGACTGCGCCTCCTCCTCCAGTTCCTGGAACAATTCCTGTTGCCGCTCCTGGAATTCCTCCTGGATCTTTTCCTGCTCCTGCTCATACTCTTCGCTCTCGAAGGCCTGGGGAACCTCTGTGCGCAACTCTTCGGCCAGACGGTCCATATCCTTCTCCAACTCGCGGCCTTTGCCGGCCGGCAGGCGAATGGCCTGGGGCTTATCGGGATCATCGAAGTTGTTGACGTAGCACCAATCGTCGGGGACAGGCTGCTCGTCCGCCTTGCGCTCCAGGAATTTTCGGATCGTCGTCGTCTTACCCGTCCCGACAGGCCCAAGCGCGTACATGTGATAGCCGGGGCTTTCGATGTCAATGCCAAAGGAAACGGCGCTCACAGCCCGATCCTGGCCGATCACTTCGTCTAGAGACGGCAACTCGGCCGTGCTCTCAAAATCGAAGCTACTCGGATCGCACGTGCGGCGAAGTTCTTCGGTGGACAATTCACGGGCTGCTTCAGACATTAGTGCCTCCCTATGGCTACTCGCTGGTCAATTGCGCGCTCGTCCATCTCAGGCGGCCGGCACCTTGGAAATACCGACCTCCGGTCACCTGGACAAACGCGCCTACTCATCATATGTACGATCACTATAGCATGGGAGGCACAACCCCCATATGGATTGCGATATATAAATGGGATATAGGTGGAGATATAAATTAGGGGTAATGGCGTGCAAAGTCTCCCGGAAACGGGCCCGCTTTCGGGAGACCGCTATTAGCCTGAATTGCGTCTATGCGGCAAGATAGCCGCTGCGCGGGCTACTCGCCCAGATATTGGCGAACGTCTACCTGATCATACTGAACGCGCTCGCCGTATTCGCGCCGTTCGCGCTTGTAGGTGGCGTCAATCCCCAGCTTCGTGCTGATGCCCCGGTTGTCGGCCGTGGGATCCATCTCGTGGCCCATGGCAAAGGGGACGGTGAAGGTGTCCAGGCGCCAGTCGACGCGGTTACTGATGGCCCACATCACGTCGGCCGGGTCGTAGATGTCGACGTCCTCGTCGACGACGATGACGTTGCGGATGTTGACGTGGGCGGCCATAGCGGCCATCGCCAGGTTCTTGGGCTGGCCCGGGTTGTCACGCTTAAAGCGGATGATGGCCGTGAAGCCGTTGGCATAGGGTGGAATGTGTACCGTGGCACTCTTGTTGATGTGGCGCACAAACCGGCGTAGCAAGGGCTCCCGCGGGAGGACGTTACCAATATAGATATGCTCGTACCAGCCGGGAATAATGGTCTGGAAGATAGGGTCCTCCCGCCAGCAAACGGCGCTCACTTCAAAGGTGGGGCTTTCCCACAGTTCGCCGTAGTAGCCGTGGAACTCGGCCAGCGGCCCTTCAGGACGAGTGTCGGCCGGATGGATGTGGCCTTCGATGACGATCTCGGCGGCTGCGGGTACGTCTACGTCGACGGTGACGCCTCGGGAGACGGGAACGCCCTCGCCACGGATGGCCCCGGCGACCGTCAACTCGTCTTCTTCCGTGCGCACGCCGGCCCCGATCATGATCGCCGGGTCGAGGCCGATGGCCACGACGGCCGGGAACGGTTTCATGGCCTCCTCTCTGCTCTCCATAAACATGCGCACGTGGCGCCACTCGTTGACGTTGAAGCCGAAGGTGTGCGGGCCGAGCACGAGCATGCGGTTGTAGGAGAGATTGCCGCGGCCGGAGACGGGGTCCTTACTGACGATGACGCCGCCGGTGATAAACGGGCCGCCGTCGCCGCGGGAGTGAGTGGGAATGGGCAAATGGCGAATGTCGATCTCATCGCCCGTCTGCACGTTCGCTTTCCAGGCCGCGTCCTCTACGGGCGCAGGATCGATGCCGTTGGCCGGTTCCAGCACGTGCTCCATGTAGTCGATGATTTCATCTTCGTGGCAGCCGAGGGCGATGGCCGCCCGCTTCTGGTTGGCGACGCCACTACTGAAGAGTGGCCAGGTGCTGCCTTCGACGTTTTCAAAGAGGGGGGCGCCCCCACCCTGGCGGACGAGGGTAGCGGCGACGTCGGCGAGTTCGTACTCCAGGCTGACGGCTTCTTTGACGCGAACGAGTTCGCCGGATTCTTCTAAAGCGGCGATAAATGATCGCAGGTCGTGGATGTGGGACATCGTCTTCTCCTAAGGTGTGTTGGACAAGTTGGCGCCTCGTCCACGTGGTTCACGCTCATCGCGGTGCGTGGCGGCGACTGAATGTTCCCTTGATGATAGCGCGCCGGCCGCCCGGCGTCAATCCTTACTTTACAAGAGGCCAAGTATTAAAACACACGTTTACGAAAACGGGAACGATCGATGCAAAATTGCAACATCGTAATTGAACGGGTGGACGCGCTGCCGCCGGAGTTTGAAGAGGAGATGCTGCCGGCCGCTCTCCAGGAAAACTTTGTCGCCCTGCGCTGGCTGCGGGACGACTGGCAGTCCGGAGCAAACACCTTCTCCGCGCCGGGGGAGGCGTTCTATGTGGCCCGTTGTGACGGCCGACTGGTGGGCGTGGGCGGCGTCAACCAGGATCCGTACGCCGGAGAAGCAGCCGTCGGCCGCCTGCGGCGGATGTACGTCCTGCCATCGTTTCGCCGGATGGGCATCGGCCGTCGGCTGGTGCAGCGAGTCGTCGAGGATGCCCGGAAACATTTCCACACCCTGCGCCTACGAACACTGGACGCAGGCGCCAGCGCATTCTATGAGGCGCTGGGATTTGAGACGGCGCGCGGAACGGAGAGCGCCACGCACGAGATGGTGATTGGCAACCCCTGAAAACCAGCCTGCCCTGCCGGTGCTGCGCCGGGCAGAAGAGGCCTCAGCGCCAGATCAGATGCAGGCGGCCGTCGTCATCGCGGCGGACGCGAGTGTTGAAGCGGCCGCCTTCGCGATTCAGCGTCTTCTGCAGCCACTCGCCGTCTTGAGGCCGAGCGCGCTTTACCTGAAAGCGGCGCATCTGGGTGGGCGTCATGGTCAGCGACAGGAGGTGGCCGCTGGCCGGGTCGAGTTCGGGAAAATACATCAGCCCCAGGTCGCCGCGGAAGGCTTCCCGCCCGCCGATACCTTCGTAGTCGGTCAGCAAATCGCCGCAACCGTAGAGAATGAGCCGTTCGTGGTAAACCTCGATGCCCAGCACGTGGTGGGCGGAGTGACCGTGGACGACGTCGACGCCGGCATCGTCAATCAGACGGTGGGCCAAATCCTGCCGGGCAGGCGGCACGTCATAGCCCCAGTTTGGTCCCCAGTGGATGGAAGCCACAATGATGCTGCCCGGCCGGCGGTACGGCTCTGTCTGGCGGGCAAAGGCGGCTATCGCCTCGTCGCTGGCGCGGACCAGAAGGTTAACGCCGGGAATCGTCTCCTCTGCCGTCCACGCCTGGGGAATGCCGCTGCTGGGCCGGCCGAGGCCGAAGACCACGATCTGCGTCCCGGCCGGCACGGGGAAGATGGCGGGCGAACGAGCCTCAGAAACGTCGCGGCCGGCGCCGGCCGTGGCCAACCCGGCGTCCGCCAGCGTGTCCAACGTTTCCAGTAGGCCGGGGATGCCCCAATCGAGGACGTGGTTGTTAGCCAGGGTGCAGCAGCCGATGCCCGCGGCCGTGAGGCAGGGAACGTTGTCCGGGTGCATGCGATAGTGAACGCCTTTGCCGGGCCACGGCTCGTCGGTGGTGGTCACGCTGGTTTCCAGGTTGATCAGCCGCAGAGCGGAATCGAATCGCGCCAGTTCGGCCAGCGCGTCGCCCCAGATCGCGGCGTATTGCAACGGCCGGGAGATCGGTCCGCGGGCGCGCTCGGCCAGCTCCACGTAATGGCGGGCGTCCTTGACGTAGCGTTCGTGCAGGGTGGGCTCGACGGGATGGGGCAGCGCCTGGTCGATGCCGCGGCCGGTCATAACGTCGCCACAAAGGAAAAGCGTGAGGGGTGATGCCGCTTGCGAGACCATAATCAAAAGTGGGGCCGATCCTGGCCGACCTGACCAGGACCAACCCATCGGTCATTGATCAGTTGTCACTCGTTTCATAGGGTAGGCTTATTATTCGGTGCGGTTCCCGAAGTTCTCGACGCAGAAATCAAGGACCCGCTCAGCCGTGTCTCCGGCAAGGGTCTCCTCCGCGTACTGACCGAGGTATTCAGCGTAATCGTCAGAGTAATAGCTGCATACCGAGTAGTCGCTCTTCTTGTTGTCCTTGACGGCGGCCTCGATTTCAACGGTGGTCTCTTCATCGATCGTGACGTCGTCGAACTCGTACTTCGTGTTGGCCGCGTGAACGGCGCCGGCCACGACGAAGATGGCGAGGAGCAAGACAATGGCGATGGCGCTCCATTTCCTCAACATTTTTCCATACCTCCTTGTTCAAGTGGAAGAACGGTCAAACGTGGCGAACCGTGCGCCGTTCGCTTGGCTCCGGCCCGCCTTCTGTTCTAAAGATACGGGAGCAAGCCGCTATTAGATCTATCCAAGTCGGAGACGGCGTCGGTAGAGGGCGCGCATCATGGCGTTCACGAGCAGAACGACGACGCCACCCGCCCCGGCGAGCACGAAGACGCGCAGCATCGGCTTTTTGATGCCTAGCGGCCAGCCCGGTTTGAACGTCCACCCAATAACCGGCATCTTACCCTTCTCATTGAGGTACTCGGCGCCCCCCATGACGGCCGAGCCCACCACGAATTGAACGGCCGCGCTCTGTCGCCGCAACAGCATGGCCACCGTGCCCAGAGCCGCGCCGAAGCCGCCGAAAATGGCGACGAGGACGGCCCACGCCGGTTGAAAACTGTAGAAGCCGCCGACGGCCGACAGAATCTCAATGAGAACGCCGACGGCCGAGCCGGAGAGGGTGTACTTGCCCCAGAGGATGCCCGGCCTTTCCAGGGCCATCTCGCGCACGGCGTCCTGCTCCGCTTGGTAGGCGGCGACGGTGATCGCCATCCCCTCCGCCAGCGAATGCTTCGCCACCCAGCCAAAATCCCTCTGCGCCCGGCCGGGATCGGCCAGCCAGTACGGCTGGGCCAGCTCCCGAGCCTTATCGCGCGTCACCGCCGGCCGCTGGCGCGAAAAGCGGGCCTGCCACTCCGCGAGCGGAGCGATCAGGCGGACGAAGTTCAGGGGAACGCGCACCTCGCGCCCACCCTCCTTCCCCATGGCGGCGGCAATCGCCTCCGGTACGTCCCGGCCGGCGAGCTGCTCCGGGTGGTTAAGGAAGTAGATTTTCCCCAACGACGCCGGGCTTTCGGCGGCCGCCACCATCCCCTCCACCAGGTCTTTGACGTAGACCATGACCAGCAGTTTCTCCTCTTCCCCCAGCACGGGCAGGAGACCCTGTTCGACGGCGGGAAAGGTGCGGCTGATATCCCGTTCGCGCGCCCCGTAGACGGACGACGGCCGGACGATGGTCACCGGGAAGCGATCACCGTAGGCCAGCACCCGTTCTTCCGCCTCCCGCTTGGAATCGCCGTAGGCCGAGATGGGGCGCGCCGGGTCGGCCTCGTCGAGGGGGGTGGGTCCCGGCGCCGGGCCGGCCGCCGCCTGGCTGGAGACGTAAAGGAAGCGTTTGAGATCGGGCGCCAGTTCGGCCGTCGCTTGCAGCACGTTGACCGTCCCCTGTGTGTTAACCGCAAAGAAGCGGCCGGGATCGGTCGGCAGCAACGTCGCCCCCAGATGGTAGACGAAGTCAACGCCCCGCACGGCCGCGCGCAGCGAGTCCGGATCGGTGACGTCGCCGACGGTTAGTTGCACGGGGAGCCCGCGCAAGGACGACAGGTCGCTGGTGTGGCGCACGAGTCCGCGCACCTGATAGCCGCGGTCCAGGAGCGCCCGCACCAGGTGGGAGCCGATAAAACCGTTGGCGCCGGTAACAAGAACCGTGGTCATAGCGTTTTCTCCGTTTCTCAAGCGTGAAGGAAGACGGGCCAAGCTATCTCAATCGTAGACGAAACCGGGGAAAGTGCAATGCGCGCCTTTCCCGGTCGTAGCAGGCGCTCCCTGTGGTAGAATGAGCGTGAGGAAGAACATTCTGTAGTCCACCCTGCCAAGGAGCATTCAAATGAGCGACGACAAAGAGCTGAGAAAGCAACTGGTGCGGATGCTGACCGCCCGCCAGGCGCACATGGATTTTGAAGAAGCGGTAGCCGACTTCCCCGAGGAACACGTCAACACCCGGCCGCCCAACGTCCCCTACACCTTCTGGCACCTGCTGGAGCACATACGCATCTGCCAGCGGGACATTCTCGACTACATCGTGGCCGACGATTACGAGTGGCCCGACTGGCCGGACGACCTCTGGCCCAACCGCGCGGCCGAGACCGACGCGGCCGGCTGGCAGCAGTCGGTTGACCGTTTCCTGGCGGATCGCGAGAAGTTGGCGGAAATCGTGCGCGACCCCGACGTCGACCTCTTCGCCCCCCTCCCCAACAGCGGCGAATACCAGCACAACGTCCTGCGCGAGATCAACGTCGTCGCCAGCCACAATTCGTATCACATCGGGGAGCTGGCCATTCTGCGCGGCGCGATGGGCCTATGGGGCAACGATTGAGGGAGCGACCCGGGCGGGGAAAAACGCTACATTAGGAGGACGGAAGTAGGTCAATTTGGCTAACTGACCAGACCGAACAACAGACCATCCTGTCCCACGGCGCGCGCGCCGCCGTATAAAGCTGGCCCGCGCGCTGCCGCCTCCCACTCTTACGAAGCTGCGTCAAATATCGCTGTTCTACCCAAAATTGCCGTTGACTCAGAGCCGCCGTTCGTTTACAATTAGAACAATTGTTCGCACCCTCGCCGCCCACCCTGCCGCCATCGAAATCTTGATCGTACGCGGGAAGTAAAGGCACAGTTTCCCGGAAACGGCCCTGGCGGGAGCAACCCCGCTCCGACAAAGGGACGTTCTGCCAAGTCCAGTTTCCGGGAAACGGAGCGAAAGGAGTAGCCGGTTATGGAAGAAACGCAGGCTGTATTGGAACGGCTGGAAACGGTACGGGGGGGAACGTTGCGCCGGCTGGAAGCGCTTACGCAGGAGGCGCTGGACCAGCGGCCGGCAGTACCTGAGGGCAATGGCGAAGAAGCGTGGTCGCCGGGCGAGATCTTCATGCACCTGGCCATTGACGAGGTCTACGTGCGCGAATTGATCGCCCGGCCGTTGCTGGAAGGGGTCAAGCCGCCCGATGGCGTCCGTTTTCTACCACCCCCGCCGCCCCACGGGGTATCCAAGGACGTCATCCGCTACTGGTTCGAGCGGGCACGGACGCTGACGCGGCGGCTGCTAGAAGCGTGGCCGGAGGACGCCAACCTGACGCTGCGCCACGAGGGCGGGCTGCGGGAGATGAACGCCTTGGAATGGCTGCGGGGCTATGCGGGTCACGAGGAGCTACACCAGCGCCAGTTGGACGAGATGGTCTCTGATCAGAAGCACGTGGAGGTGAGGAGTGCGTAACAAAGAGGTGGCAACGACAACGGTCCTGCACACGGCCATTATCCAGACCGGACGACTACAGGAAATGGCCGACTTTTACCGGCACGGGCTGGCTCTCGGCGACCCGATGGAGCAAACCGACCACGCCACACGCAAGCCGTGGGGCGCACGCCTGGCCGTCCTTTTCGATCCGGACGGGAACGTCTTCGGACTAACGGGACGGGACGAGACACCCGAATGAGACGGCGCGTCGTCGCGAATCAACCGGAGGAGAGGGCGTCGATCTTGCGCTGGAGGAACCAGCAGAAGTGCCCGCGATACTTCTCTTGCAACGCCGGCTTCATCCAATCCTTACCGGTAATCGTGCCTCGGCAGTGAGGGCTGCCGCAGTTACATTCCATGACGTAATCCAGGTCGTCGGTAGTGGCCCAGTCGTGGCTCAATTCCTCGCCGGTCGCAATATCACGCATGGCCACAAACACGATCTGCCCTTCCAGGGCAATGTTCGGATCGCAGGAGTGGTTAGTGTAGAGCATGGCGCCGTCCCGCTCATCCTGCCGCGTGGGAGCAATGAACAGGTTCTCCGCAATCTGAATCTCGGCCGCGCCCAGTTTCGGCTCCAACGCCTCCCATTGTTCCGCCGTGAGAATGGCGCCACCTTTGACGGCCACGATTTCGCCGGCCGCAATCTGCTCCCGCGCGAAGAGGCCCTTGCCGTGAATGGGGCTCGGCCGCACCTCCGTCTTTGGAGAATGGTAACTGAATCCCCGGGAATCCAGGTTTTTCAAACCGAACTCGCTCATGCTCGCCGTCTCCTTTAGCCGTATGGCCGGCATCATCCTCCCAACACAAGGCGCTTGCCGGGCGTGAGTTTAACCGGCAGCCTGTCACATGGCGAGCCTTCACCGTTTCCGGTAGGCGACTTCAATTTCCCGAATGATGCTCTGTCCGTCCTCCGCGCTAAGCTCTAACAGCCTGTGCAGGTCCCTGTAGACGCGTAGAAGGACCGGGAACTCAAGGTTCGAATATGCTCCCTCAGCGAGATTGACGAAGTCCTCAAGAATGGAGTTCAGGCGTGTATAGAAAAGGGGGATACGCTCCGGCAAAGGGTAGCTGAGCAAGCCAACGCGCTCCACGTTGTTCTCGTAAACGCGGTCGTATTGCAAACGGATGCGCGCCGGCATAAAGAACGGTTCCCCCGTCTCCTCCATTTGAGCGATGACGTCGGAAATTCGGCCGAGATAGTCCCGTTCTTCGACATGTTGCAGAAGCGCGCTGATCTCTCCCTTGAAAGCCATCGCCAGCTGGACGGAGTCGTGTTTACGTCGCTGATTCTCGATGAAGATAGTGGTAAATATTCCGCCAGCCGTAGCCAGCACGCCGCCGATAATCACGGCGCCAAGCTGCAAGATCGCCAATTCACTGCTCATCCCGTCTCTCCCGCAAGCTTCCGGTCCCCGTCACGCTGAGGACACCTGGGAGTGTGAAACGGTTCGAACCGGTCGCGGTCGCGCCCGCGCTGCCGCCACTACCCCGCGGATGGCTTCGACCACCAACTCCGGCTGATCCAGATGAATAGCGTGTCCACCCTGCTCGGCGACGACGAGTCTGCCGTTTGTCGACAGCGCCGCCATTTCCGCCTGCAAACGGGCGAAGGTCTCCTCCAGCGCTGCCACCACCTCCGGCGAAGCCATCATCGGCTGTCCGGCGCCGTGACGGAGCACGACGAGCGGTATGTCACCCAAGGTGGTAATCTGAGCGCTCCGCATTTGGGCGTGACTTTGCTCCAGATCCCTCAACTCAGCCGCGGCCGCCGCCAGATGCTTGGTGCTGGCGACAAGAGCAGCATTGTAGGCCGGCACATCCGCCACGGGTAACCTTGCCCGCACCCCGCCGTCGGGAAGGAGCGCCGGCCACAAGGCCGCGAGACCACTGCGCACCACCATCATGAGAGCGCCATTCATCATCGGTAACCACCGACATCCACCATCCGGCCGGGAGGCGGATAAGCGGCCTTCAGCCTTCTCTTCCTCCACGCACCGGCCAATAGAATCAGACCCCCTCCCGCAAGGAGCAACCACAGAGCGATAAGCATGACAGCCTCCATGACGGCCAACGGCACCGGCCGTTCGCGCAAATGCGATTAGACCACCTGCGGCTGCACGGTGACTGTACCGCTGCGGCCGGACCAGAGCGCCCACCCCATCCAGGCCATGCCCACTCCCGTAAGCACGCTGGCGACCGTCAGCAAACCGGGCACAATTGACAGGAAATAGGCGACAAGCCAGACAAAGGCGCCCACGGCTAATACCAAGCCCGCATGGCGGGGTAAAACGGCAGCGCGCCGGGTGGCTGCGCCTATCAGACTCATGCCGATAAAAAAGGCGGGGGGACCAACTAGAAGGATGTTGCCCATGCCGAACCCCCAAACGTCGTGCCAGCCGGCCGCGCCAGAGGTTCCGGCGACGAGGGCAAATTGCGGACCGCTATAGAGGACGGCGCCCATTGTCGCCAGCAAGAACCCGACCAGACCCAGTATGCCCGTCTGCTGACACTGGGCGGCGTAAAGGGCCAAAAAGGCAAGAACGGCTGCCGTCGTGCCGAAGTAATAGAGGGCGGGAACGACGGGTGTTGAGAGGCCACCGTCGGACACGACGGCTGCCAGAACCCCCCCCAATACAAAGAAGGCGGCCGTCAAAATGGCCACCATCCCACCCCAACGGTACAGACTCTGTGTATTCATCTTTCATCTCTCCATTCGTGCTCTTCGAGCAATAGGCCAGACACGTGTTGGGATGGGGCCAGGAAGATGATTATTCGCGTCAAAGTGCCCTTGCTGCACGCCGTGCTGGCGCAACAATCTTTAACCGCGAAAATTTATCACATTGCAATGTAGAAATCAAACTCAATTTGCAAAATTCTCGAGTGAAAAGGCGACAGCAACACACCTACCGGCGATTTACACCAAATTGGTTCAAAATTAGGGTTTCAGGCCGTGATTACGGCTGGATGAGGACGACTTCCTGGCGGGGGGAGGCGAGGGAAAGGCCGCGCTCGGCGAACACTGCGCGGATGATGCGGCGGAGTTCGCGCTCGACGTCGAATTGCTTGCCCGGCCGCGTCTTGACCAGGATGCGCAGGCGGATCTGCCAATCTTCAAGCCCTTCGATGCCCGTGACGGCCGGCTCTTCCAGCAATAGAGGGCCCACGTCGGGATGCGCGGCAAGCTGGCGGCCGGCTTCTTCGAGAGCGGCCTCCGCTTCCGCCACGTGGTCCTCGTAGGTGACGCCGACCTCGACGACGGCCCGCGACCAGTCACGGGAGCGGTTGGAGACGGTGCGGATGTCGCCGTTGGGAATGACGTGCAGCGTCCCGTTCAGATCGCGCAAAGCCGTGGTGCGCAACGTCATCTCCTCGACGACGCCGGCATAACCGGCGATCTCCACGACGTCGCCCACCGTATACATATTCTCCACGAAGATAAAGAGACCGCCGATGATGTCCTTAACCAGCGTCTGCGCGCCGAGGCCCAGGGCAAGGCCGACGATGCCCACGCTGGCCAGCAGCGGACCGATGTCGATATCCAGTTCTTGAAGAATGGTCAACGTGGCGGCCGTGGTAACCACGACGATGCCTGTATTGGCCACGAGGCGGAAGATGGTCTCAATGCGCCGGTCCCGCTCGCTCCCCTCAATTCCGTCCAGGGCCTGCATGCGGCGGGCCAGCCGGCGGGCGATGAGGTAAAAGAGCCGGTAAGCGATCACGGCGAGAATGAGAATGATGAGGATGCGCAGGCCGTGATCCAGGATCCACTCCTGGAGGCTGGCAGGGTCGAGGGCGTCGAGAAAAAGGCGTCGTAGCTGGTCGGTCATATCTTGTGAGAGGGGACCGTCATTTCGAAATGCCGGTCACTTATTCGCGATAGTCGTAAAATCCACGGCCGGTCTTGCGGCCGAGGCGACCGCTCTCCACCATGCGTTGCTGGATGGGGTGCGGCCGGTATTTCGGTTCGTGGAAGTAAGCTTCATAAACGCTCTTGGTCACGGCGAAGTTAACGTCGCAGCCAATGAGGTCGATAAGCTCAAAGGGGCCCATGGGAAAGCCCACCGATTTAAATAAGTGGTCGATGGTGGGCACGTCGGCCGCGTTTTCGCCGAGGAGGCGAAAGGCCTCGCTGTAAAAGGGGCGGGCGACGCGATTGACAATGAAGGCCGGCGTATCTGTGCAATGGACGGCCGTCTTGCCCAGGCTGTCGACAAAGGCGTCGGCCGCCGCCACCGTTTCGTCGCTGGTGTCATCGCCGCGAATGACCTCGACCAGCTCCATGATGTGGGCCGGGTTGAAGAAGTGCAGGCCCAGGAAACGGTCCGGCCGGTCCGTGGCTCCGGCGAGGGCGCCGATGCTCAGGCTGGACGTGTTGCTGGCGAAGATCGTTTCCGGTGGTGCGCCGTCGTCCAGCTGGCGGAAGATCTGCTGCTTGAGGTCGAGCTTTTCAGGGGCCGCTTCGAGGATCAGATCGGCGGTCGCCGCCTCATCCAGAGACGTGGTCAGGTTAAAGGCGTCTTTGGCCCGGGCGGCCACGGCTTCCTCAACCTTGCCCAGGGAAACGCCTTTGTCAATAGAGGCACGAACTTTCTCCAGGGCTTCGTCGAGGATGGCTTCTTCCACGTCGTAGAGAATGACGTCATAGCCTCCGAGAGCGGTGGCCTGTGCGATGCGGCTGCCCATGGTGCCGGAACCGATGACGGCGACTGTCTGCATAGGGGGATCTCCTTAAATAGGTAGACAACTTGGCAGCTTGACCTACGTGTGCTTCCGCAAACGGCTGCTGCCCAAGTTACTCGCCCTTATACTCCGGGGGACGTTTCTCGAGAAAAGCGTTGACGCCTTCCTCGAAGTCGTGGCTCCGGCCGGTGATCTCCTGGAGCATGGCTTCGTACTCCAGGGCGTCTTCGAGGCCCGTCGTCAGGGCGCGGCGCATGGCGCGCTTTGTGAGACCGTAGGCCAGCGTCGGCCCTTTGGCCAGCCGTTGCGCCCAGGCGGCGACCACTTCGTCAAGCTGGTCGGCCGGCACGACGTCGTTGGCCAGCCCCCATTCCAGCGCCTTATCGGCCGGCACCGGATCGGCGGTGACGGCCATCTCGTAGGCGCGCGCATAGCCGATGAGGCGGGGCAGCGTCCAGGTGGAGCCGCTGTCCGGAATGAGGCCGACCTTGCTGAAGACCTGGATGAAGCTGGCCTTATCCGAAATGATGCGCAGGTCGCAGGCAAGGGCGACGCCACAGCCGGCCCCGGCCGCGACGCCGTTGATGGCCCCGATAACCGGTTTCTCCAACGTCGCGATGCGACGAATGAGGCGATTGTAGCCGCCGCGCAGGTGCTCGCCAATGGTCACGTGCTCTTCACGCTCCTTGAAACCGGAGAGGTCCTGGCCCGAGGAGAAACCCCGGCCGGCGCCCGTGATGACCACGCAGCGCACGTCGTCGTCACGGCCGGCTTGCTTGAAGGCGTCGATCGTCTCCTGGATCATCTGGTCATTGAAAGCGTTGAGCTTGTCCGGCCGGTTGAGCGTGATGGTGGCTACCCCATCTTCGACGTCATAGAGAATGGTTTCGTAGGCCATCGTCCCTCCTTGATGCAATCTAACAGATTGCCCTACTGCTCTTTGAGCTGCGCGGCCATCTCCTCGTAATCCCAGTACCCTTCGAGCCGTTCGATGCGGCCTTCGTCGTCCAGGCTGAAGACGTTGACACCGGCGAAGTCGGCCGTCTTGCCATTCCTGGCCGTTCCAGATGCCGTCCAGGGTACGGCAACGCGGTTACCGCTGCGATGGGCGTCTTCGGGCACCATCTCAAAGCTTTCCCACGTCTTCTCCATCCCGTCGAAAAAGGCGTTCAGGCCGGGCGTGCCCCGCCGTTCAGGGCCGCCGTACGGATCGCGAACGACGGCGTCAGAGCTGAAGCTCTCGAGATACGCGTCGCGGTCAAGGTCGCTCAGAGCGCGGAAATAGCGGTCAACACTACTCTCGGCGTCATTCATCATACTCTTCCTCCTCTTCATCTTCCTCCAGGGGCCAGCGGACCCAGAGCATGAGAACGGTGCCCTCGTCGACCTCGCGCAGGCGCATAGCGACGACGTCAACTTCCTGGCGCATGCGCAGGTCATCGGGGAAGTCGAGGCGCACCGGCCGGCCCTCGTCCCAGGCGTCGCTGCAACGCTCTAGAATGTCGTCGCCGTTCATCGTGCGCAACTCGCACTGGGCGATGGCCGCATCGACCGGGCCTTCATAGACAGATTGAAACCACAGGCTGGCGGCCGACTCGAAGTTGGGCGTCGGCCCCTCCAGGATGGTGATGTATTCTGGTTCAACGTTCATAATTTGCTTTCCAATTTCCGGGAATCAGTAAGGTTCGGGCAAGTGAAACCCGCCCCTAGTCTACTGAATTGCGGTCCATTTTTCAACCGGGATATGGGACACCATGCAGAAGCCATTCACTATCCGCATTCATTTCATGAGGTTTCCTGAGCGGCAACCCAGTTGCCGATGACCAGATAGCGGAAGTCGGCGCCGGAGAGGCAACGCACGGCGCCCCACAGCCCGTAGACCAGGGTCAGCAGCCCCACACACACAGGCACGGCTATCAGCGAGAGGCCGACCCACAGGCCCGGTGGTGGCGTCGTCTGGTAGGCGCCAGGATTGGCGATAAGGGGTGGCATGAGCAGGACAAGCCACGACATGCCCCAGCAAAACCAGAGGCCCATGGTGACGATAAAAATGAGGGCCTGATAGACGAGGGCTTGCAGCGCCTGGAAGCGCACGTACTCCGACTTTTCTATTTGCGTGAGCCAGATGACGAGGGCGGCCGCGATGCCGCCGATGCCGTTGGTAAAAATGGCGAACAGAACGCTACCGTGGGCCAGTGCGGCCAACAGACGTTCATTTTGTTCTATTGCAGCCGTTTCCTTTTCCATTGTACTCTCCTCCGCGCCGGGACGTTACGCGAAACGCGCCGGCGACTATCATTCGTCTGCCTATTCCTCGTTACGTGCAACGGGTTGAACGAGTTGCAGCAGACAGCCCGCCCTGCACTCCCGAGAACGCGGCATTCTCTTCGACCCTCTCCGGTGAGTTGTGGCCGATTGAATCAACATACTCTCTATGACCATGTGGCTATAAGGACTGCCAGGCGCCTATGATACACCGTAATTTATGTGACGACAGTCGTGTCAGGACAGGGCAGAGCGCAGTAGGCAGCAGGGGTGGACAAGGCAAGCCATTAGCTCTACCCGGCAGGAGGTGCCATCGTGCGCAAGATAATTCCTTTTTTTCTCGTGATTCTTGGTTTCGGCCTCGGATCCATCGCTTTCCGTGACACTGCCGGACAGGCCACCGCCCGGCCGGCAGCGCCAGTGGGTAGCGCCTTCACCTATCAGGGCCGACTGGCCATGGACGGCACTCCCGCCACCGGCAACTACCACTTCCGCTTCCGGCTCTTCGACGCCGTTACCGGCGGCAACCAGGTGGGCAACACGTTCACCGCTGACAACGTGTCTGTGGCCGACGGCCTTTTCAGTGTCCAACTCGACTTCGGCGCTGGCGCTTTCGACGGCGAGGCGCGCTGGCTCGAGGTGGCCGTCCGCGAAGGTGACACCGATGGAGCCTACACACCACTCGCAGACCGTCAACGGTTGACGCCCACACCTTACGCATTGCACGCAACTGAGGCAGGCAGCGTGGCCTGGACTGACGTGCAAAACCGCCCGCCTGGCTTGGACGACGGCGACGATACTTCAGAGACCGCGGGCAGCCCCTACGCCAACGTGCTCGTCGTGGCCCAGAGCGGCGGCGCCTTCAGCAGCGTACAGGCCGCCCTGGACAGCATCGGCGACGCTGGCGCTGCCAACCCCTACCTGGTCTACGTCGGCCCCGGTGTCTACAGCGAAAGGGTGACCCTGAAGCCGTACGTGACCGTGGAGGGCGCCGGCGAAGGGAGAACGATTGTCCGGGGGACAGGGGGCAGCCAGACGCCCGGTGCCGGCAGCGACAGCGCCACGCTGATCGGAGCGAACGACGCCGCCGTGCGCCATCTGACGGTAGAGAGCGACGGGACGGGACAGAACTTCGCCGTCGCCATTTACAACAGCGCCAGCACGGCAATGTCCGATGTCACCGCCAGCGCCTCTGGCGGCAACTACAACTTCGGCGTCTACAACACCTCCTCGGCACCGTCAATGGGCCACGTAACCGCTACTGCCTCCGGCGGCCTCCGCGACTACGGCGTGTTTAACATCGGCGCCTCGCCGGCAATGAACGACGTGACCGCCAGCGCCTCGAACGGCAGTAGCGCCAACTACGGCGTGTACAACGCGTCATTCTCTAACGCAGCAATGAGCAACGTGGACGCCACCGCTTCTGGCGGCAGCGGCGACAATTACGGCGTGCGCAACTCCTCCTCCGCGCCCAGGATGACGGACGTCACTGCCATGGCAACCGGCGGCGACGTCAATACCGGCGTGCAGAATTGGTCTTCGTCATCGCCGGCGATGACCAACGTCACCGCCACCGCCGTGGGCAGCGGCAGCGAGAACATCGGCGTGCACAACGACAATTCCTCGCCGACCATGACCAACGTGATTGCCGGCGGCCTGGGCGGCGGCAGCGCCAACAACTACGGGGTGTATAACGACGCCTCCTTGCCGACGATGAGCAACGTGACCGCGACGGCCGAAGGTGCCAGCAACACCGTGAACTACAGCGTGTACAATACCTCCTCCTCGCCGGAGATGACCAACGTAACGGCCGGCGCTACAGGCGGGACCTTCAGCTACGGCGTGTACAACGCCGGCTCCTCGCCGACGACGAGCGCCGTGACCGCCAGCGCTTCCGGCGGCAGCGACGAGAATTATGGCGTCTACAACTCCTCGTCCTCGCCGACAATGAGCAACCTAATCGCCGCCGCCGACGGGGGTAGCACCGTCAACTACGGCGTGTACAATACGGACTCCTCGCCCGCGATGACCAACGTGACCGCCACCGCCTCGGGCGCGTTCAGCAACATCGCCGTGCGCAACAACTCCTCCTCGCCAAGGATGAGCAACGTGACTGCCCGCGGCTCGGGCGGCGATGAAAGCTATGGAGTCTACAACACCTATTCCTCGCCAACGATCCAGCACTCGACGCTTGAGGGCAGCACGGCAAGCGTCAACCGGATTGGCACCGGTAGCGTAAAGGTGGCCAACAGCCAATTGATCGGTCCTGTAGTAGGTCCCGGGCTGACCTGCTTCGACAACTACAACGCGAGTTTGACCGCCGTCACCTGTTCCTAGGAGAGAGGTACTATCATGCGTAAACCTATCCTCGTTCTTCTCTCGGTTGTCGGTGTCGGCCTGGCATTCGTCCTGTTGCGCGGCGCTGCCGGGCAGTCGGAGGGCGCGCCTGGAGCGCCCCTGAGCACTGACGCACCCGTCGGCAACGCCTTCACCTACCAAGGCAGGCTGACCATGGACGGCGCCCCGGTTGATGGCAGCTACGACTTCCGCTTCCGGATCTTCGACGCACCCACCGGCGGGAACCAGGTGGGCAGCACGGTCGCCGTGGGCGACGTAGCCGTGAACGACGGCCTTTTCATGGTGCAGCTCGACTTCGGCGCGGGCGCCTTCGATGGCCAGGCGCGCTGGCTCGAAGTGGGCGTGCGCGATGGTGCCAGCGACGGCGCGTACAACGCCCTCGCCGGCCGCCAACCGTTGACCGCCGCCCCCTACGCCGTGCACGCTACCGAGGCAGGTACCGTAGCCTGGAGCGGACTGAGCGATGTACCTGCGGGCTTTGCCGACGGAGTGGACGATGTGGGGCTTACCGCCATTACTTGGACGGACGTGCAGAACCGGCCGCCGGGTCTGGATGACGGCGACGACGACACAACCTACGCGGCCGGAGCAGGGCTTGCGCTCGCCGGCGCCACATTTTCGGCCGAAGGAAGCCCCTACGGCAACGTGCTGGTCGTGGCCCACAGCGGCGGCGACTTCAGCAGCGTGCAGGCGGCCCTGGATAGCATCGGCGACGCTAGCGCCGATAATCCCTACCTGATTTACATCGCTCCCGGTGTTTACACCGAGACCGTCACCCTCAGGTCATACGTCACGCTGGAGGGGTCGGGCCAGGGAACGACTATCATACGCGCGCTGGGCGGCAGCCAGTCACCTGCGGACGGCAACGGCAGCGCGACGCTGCTGGGAGCAGACTATGCCACCGTCCGCCACTTGACGGTGGAGAGTCAGGGAACGGATCAGAACTACGCCGTCGCCCTCCATAACAACGCTGCCTCCCCGGCGCTCAGCGACGTGGCGGTTAGAGCCTCGAATGGCAACGGAAACTATGGCATCTACAACTCGTCCGCCTCCCCGGCGCTGAGCGATGTGACGGTGACAGCCTCAGGCACCGGCACCAATTATGGCGTGTTCAACTCGTCCTCTTCACCGGATATGAGCAGAATGACCACCACCGTCTCAGGTGGATTCTACAACCGGGGCGTATACAACATCAACTCCTCCTCGCCGACGATGAGAGATGTGACCATCGAGGCATCTGGCGGGACCTATTGCTTCGCCGTAGTCAACGACAATTCCTCGCCGGCAATGACCGACGTGACCGCCACCGCCTCCGACGGAACTTACAACCGCAGCGTGTACAACATCAACTCCTCCTCGCCGACGATGAGAGATGTGACCGTCACCGCATCTGGCGGGACCTATAGCTTTGCTATAGTCAACGACGCCTCCTCGCCGACAATGACCGACGTGACCGCCACCGCTTCCGACGGAACTTACAGCCGCGCGATATTCAACGACAGCTCCGTCTCGCTCCTGATGACCAAAGTGACCGCCAGCGCCTCGGGCGGAAACGACAACTATGGCATCTACAACTACGCTTCCTCACCGGCGATGACTGACGTGACCGCCACCGCCTCAGGCGGAACTTCCAGCTACGCACTCTACAACACAGTGTCCTCGTACACGATGACCAACGTGATTGCCAGCGCGTCGGCCGGGACCTACAACTATGGCGTCTACAACTACAATTCCTCGGTGATGATGACTAACGTCGTCGCCAGCGCCTCAGGCGGAAGCTACAACCGGGGCGTGGACAACCATGTTTCCTCGCCGACCATCCGGCACTCGGTGCTTGAGGGCACGACGGCAAGCGTCAGCCGCTCTGGCAGTAACGGTACTGTGAAGATTGCGAACACCCAACTGATTGGCCCCGTTCTCGGCAGCGGCCTAACCTGCTTTAACAACTACGACGCGGCTCTAGACCCCGTCATCTGTCCCTAGCCATCGGCGCATGAATGAAAGGAAAAAGCATGATGCGCAACCGACAATGGAATCTGCGACAACTGATTTTGCTGCTGGCCGTGGGCCTTCTGCTCCTGGCGCTTGGTTCCCTGGCCCTGGCTCAGAGTGGAACGCCCCAGATCACGTGGTGGACGGTAGACGGCGGTGGCGGGACCTCTAGCGGAGGGATCTACGCCATCAGCGGCACGGCCGGCCAGCCGGAAGCGAGCGGTCTCTCCAGCGACGGGCACTACACGGTAAGGGGCGGATTCTGGGCCCCGACAGTAGCCGTACCAACACCCAGGGACGATGCCCTTTTCTTGCCCCTCATTCAGCGACCGTAAGCTTTCTCGTCGCCCTTGGCGACGTTGATGGTGACGCAGACCCGTGATGTGGTCGCCAAGTAATATAATTCAGCTCAAGTTTCAGCGTTTGGAGAGCGCCTGATCGAGGTCGGCGATGAGGTCGGCCGCGTCCTCCAAACCCGCGGAGAGACGCACGAGGCCGGGCCGGACACCGCTGGCAGCGATCGCCTCGTCCGATTGGACGGCCGAGACGGTGCTGGCCGGGTGCGTGATGAGGGAGTGGGTGCCGCCCAAGCTGACGGCGAGCGTGATCAGCTCCAGGCGCTGGAGAAGAGCATAGCCGGCCGCGCGCCCGCCTTTGAGGTCGAAGCAGACCATGCCGCCGAATCCGCCGGGCATCTGCCGTCGGGCCAGCTCGTGCTGAGGGTGGGACGGCAGCCCGGGATAGTAAACTTCGCGCACGGCCGGATGCTCCTGGAGGAAGCGGGCGATTTCCAGCGCGTTGGCGTTGTGCGCGGGCAGGCGGAGGTCGAAAGTTTGCAGGCCCCGCTGGAGCAGCCACGCTTCCGCCGGGTGCAGGACGGAGCCAAACATCACGTGATGCTCCCACAATTGGGCGCGATGCGCCTCGTCCGCGGCGACGACGACGCCGGCGACAACGTCTGAGTGTCCGCCCAAATATTTGGTGGCGCTGTGCAGGACGAGGTCGATGCCGTATTCCAGCGGCCGCTGGTTATACGGCGTGGCGAAGGTATTGTCCGCCACCGTGAGCACGTCGTGTTCGTGCCCAATGGCGGCGACGGCTTCCAGATCGGTGAGGGAGAGCGTGGGGTTCGCCGGCGTCTCCATGTAGATCAGGCGCGTGTTGGGCTGCACGGCGGCGGCGAAGGCCGCGGCGTCCGTCTGCTCGACCAGGCTGTACTCGACGCCGAAGCTCGGCAACTTCTGCATGAGGAGCTTGGTCGTCGTGGGATAATGCGTTTTTTGGGCGACGACGTGGTCCCCCTGCTCCAAAAACGTAAGGAAGACGAGGGAGACGGCCGCCATGCCGGAGGCGACGGCGATCGCCGTAGCGCCCCCTTCCAGATTGGCGACGGTGGCTTCCACCTGTTTGCTGTTGGGCGTGGCGTAACGGCCGTAAAATTGGGGATGGGCCTCGGCCTCCATTGCGGCAGCAATGGCCTCAGGATCGTCGAAGTGGAAGGTGGCACTCTGGTAGATGGGCGAAGCGACGCCGGCCGAGGGATTGTGAGCATCTGCGTCGTGGATCAGACGCGTGCGCCGGCCGTGGTCCTCCGTCTTGTGGCTAGGTTCGTTCATGCGCTCCTTACCTCCAGCTTCCGTGTGGGTGGCCAACCGGCCCGCCGATCAACTCCTCTAACCGCGACAGTTGGGAGCGAGTGCCCAGGACGATCAGTTCGTCGCCAACCTCGAAGCGCGTATTTTCGTCGGGGGTGAGCATGGTGTGGTCAGATCCGCGCAGCAGGGCGATAAGGGTAACGCCCGTACGGCGGCGCAGGTCGGCTTCGACGACGGTCTTGCCCGCCATCTCTGAATCTTCGCGGATAATCACCTCTTCCAGCCACAGCTCCAGGCCACTGTCCAGGGTAACGACGTCGAGAAACTCGGTAACGTGGGGACGCAGGGCAAGGTTGGCCATGTGCCGACCGCCGATCTGGTAGGGGGAGATTACTTTGTTGGCGCCGGCGCGTCGCATTTTGGCGTCGTTGGCCGCGTCCACGCTCCGAGCGACGATGAAGATGTCAGGATTGAGGGCGCGGGCGGAGAGGACGATGAACAGGTTGGTCGCGTCGGAACCAGTACAGACGAGGAGGCCGGCCGCGCGATCGACGCCTGCTTCCTGTAGCACCTCGTCCCGAGTCGCGTCCCCTTCCAGCACGACCCAGCCATTCTCCCGCGCTTCCGCCAGATCTTCGGGATCCTCGTCGATGATCACAAAGGATGACCCCATTTCTTCCATGGTGACTCCGGCCGTCATACCCACCCGACCGGCGCCACAAACAATGGCGTGATTGCTCATCTTCTTAATTTCTCGCATGACGCCTCGCTTCTGCAATCGCTCGATAACGCCGGCTGTCAACAGGTACTCGCCAACAGTCGACAGGCCATAAGCAACTGTGCCCACGCCCAGGAGAATGAGAAGAGTGGTAAAGAGTCGGCCGCGAGCGCCCAGGGGCTCAACTTCCTGGAAGCCCACCGTCGTCAGCGTAATGACCGTCATGTAGAAGGCATCGAGCGCACTCCAGCCTTCTACCAACCAGTACCAGACGGTGCCCGCGCCCAGTACGAGGGACAATATCGCGAAGAAGATGAAGAGACGCTGGCGCAGGCTACGCATCGACGTTCGCCGTCAACTTCAGTCGGCGCCCTTTTCTACAGGTTCTTGTTCCTGTTCCGTTGGCGGTCGCCCCCGCCCGTCCTTGCCGACGGGAAGACCGTCGCCGCCTCGCTCGGCGCCCTCGTCGCCGTCCGGTTCGGCACCGCCCTCGGTATCGCCCGCTTCGGCGTCGGCCTCACCTTCATCCTCGCTGTCTCTTTCGACCCCCACCAGTTCCAGTACGCGGTCGCCCGGGATCTCCTCTTTTTCGAGAAGGGCTTCGGCGACCTGGTCGAGTTCGTCGCGGTGCTCGCGCAAACAACTGGTGGCCCGCTGGTACGCCTCTTCGACGATGGCGCGGACTTCTTCGTCCACTTCACGGGCCGTCGTCTCGCTGTACTCGCGGCGGTGGGCGATCTCCTCACCCAAGAAAACCTGCTCGCGCTCTCCACCGAGGGCCACCCGACCGAGGCGTTCGCTCATACCCCAGTCAAGGACCATCTTGCGCGCCACGCGCGTCGCTTGCTTGAGGTCATTTTCGGCGCCGCTCGTGGGAGAGCCAAAAACGAGGTCTTCGGCTGCCCGGCCGCCCATCATAACGCCCATGCGGTCGAGCATATACTCGCGGGGGAAAATGAACTTCTCGCGCTCGGGAAGCTGCTGGGTCACGCCCATCGCCTTACCGCGGGGGATTATGGTCACCTTGTGGATGGGGTCGGCATTGGGCAAAAGCGCAGCGACGACGGCGTGTCCCGCCTCGTGATAGGCGATCAGGCGCATCTCTTCGTCGGTGAGTTCCAGGTTCTCGCGCTCCAGGCCCATCAGAATCTTGTCGCGCGCCTCCTCGACATCCTCTTCCTCAATGGCCGATTTGTCCTTGCGCGCGGCCAAAAGCGCGGCCTCGTTGAGCATATTCTTGAGATCGGCGCCGCTAAAGCCGGGCGTGCCACGGGCGACGCGCTCCAGATCCACGTCGTCAGCCAGAGGCTTGCCCTTGGCGTGGATCTTAAGAATAGCCACGCGACTCTTGAGGGTGGGCATGTCGACGGTAATGCGGCGGTCGAAGCGGCCGGGGCGCAAGAGCGCGGGGTCGAGGATGTCCGGCCGGTTCGTCGCTGCTATGACGATCACGCTCTCGTTCGGCTCGAAGCCGTCAAGCTCAGAGAGTAACTGGTTCAGGGTCTGCTCGCGCTCGTCGTGGCCTCCACCGAGACCGGCCCCGCGCCGCCGGCCGATGGAGTCCAGCTCGTCAATGAAGATGACGGCCGGGGCGTTCTCCTTGGCGTCGTTAAAGAGGTCGCGCACGCGGGAGGCGCCGACGCCGACAAACATCTCCATGAAGTCGGAACCGGTAATGCTGAAGAAGGGTACCTCCGCTTCACCCGCCACGGCGCGAGCCAGCAACGTCTTGCCCGTCCCCGGGGGGCCTACCAGAAGGACGCCTTTAGGCATCTCGCCGCCCAGACGCTGGAATTTGTCCGGGTTGCGCAAAAATTCAATGATCTCTTCCAGCTCCGCCTTGGCCCCTTCCACGCCCGCAACGTCGTCAAACGTCGTTGGTTCGTCGCCCTGCTCGTACCGTTTGGCCCGGCTCTGGCCCATAGAGAAGATATTCTGCCCCTGGGTGCGCATACGGCTGAAGAAGAAATAACCAAGGCCGATGAGGACCAAAATCGGCAGAAAACTAACGAGGAGCGAGCTCCAGGAGAAGTCGGAGGAGGGTTCGGTCGTGACCTGCACCTCGTGGGTTTCCAGCAGCGAAAGGAGATTCTCGTCGCCGAAGGAGGGGACGAAGGTGACGAACTGCTCCTGCTCCACCGTCTCGCCGTCAACTTCACGCTCGACCGGTTCGACGAACTGACCCTCGATACGGTCGCCGCGCACCACGACCTGGTCAACGTTCTCACTGATCACCTGCTGCCGGAACATCGTATAGGTGATCTCTCTATCGCTCGCACCGCCAAACTGCTGCCACAACCAGGGGACGATAGCCAGGCCCAGCAACACCCAGATGATGATACGCCACATGTTGCCGCCGGGCATGCGTGGCGAGCCGTCCTCGGGGAGTTTATCTTGATCTGGTTTCTGTGGTTGCTGTTGCTGTTGTCGCACTCAACTTCTCCTGTCGTAAATAAAGTGTGCCAGAGGCACATGCGGCAAAAGTCGCACAAGCCAATTATATGTATGCAGGGAAAACGTGCACCTCGCCGAGGGGGGGCACGGCGCTGTGCGGGAAGTTTGCGCGTGCTAATGACGAGAAGCGTTTACAAATAATAGACGACGCGCGGGAGGTATCGCGCACGCGCGCGGAGTACTTGGTGAAAGGGATGGACGCTGAGCGCCCATCCCCGCGCCCGGCGTGCTACGGTCGGGCGTCTACTCCTCTCCGACGAGGAAAGAAACCTTGGCGTTGACCCGGTAATTGACGATCTCGTTGTCCTCGACGACGGCCTGAAATTCCTTGACGTAGATGTTTTCAATGTTGCGTACCGTCTTCGACGCCTCGCGCAGCGCTTCCTCGGTAGCAGCTTCCCAGCCCTCCGACGATTGCGCCAATACTTCGATCACTTTTACAATTGCCATTCTCTGTTACCTCCTGTGTGAATTAAGCGCTAGATGCTATCTTCGAATGCGGTTATGCCCTGCTTACGGGCACAATGCGCCGAACAGTACATGACGCCGTCGGCCTCAAAACCGTGTCCGAGGATTCGGACGCCGCATTTTTCGCAGGTGGGCGCCAACGCGTGAGCGGCGCACTCGAAGCTGTCAAACTCATGTTGTTCGCCGTCGGGCATCGTCACGGTAAACGTTTTCTCGTAGACGTTGCCACAGGTTGCACACGTTCCCATTTGCTCACCTCCTGGCGCACAATGATACCTTATTCTGATCGTTCAATTCCACGCTAACACAGCGAGCGGAAAACCACATGTACAACGATATAGAGACGGGTCATATCTTCGGTCACATCATTTGCGCGCGGCCGCGCCCTCTTGTACAGTGCGCTCCTATGACGCGTGCTTATCTGGCTCTCATCTTCGGCGTTCTCTGTATCGGTTTTTCGGCTATTTTTGTGCGCTGGGCGAACGCACCTGGAGCGGTGACCGGCTTCTACCGCATGGGGATAGCCGTGCTCATCCTCGCGTTTCCCTTTTTCCGGCGGATGCGCACGCGCGAGGGTCCGGATCGTTGGCGCAAGCTGCCGCGGCGAGAGGTAATGGTCGCGCTGGCAGGCGGCATCTTCTTCGCCGGGGACCTCCTCTTCTGGAACACGGGTATCCTGATCAGCGGGGCGACAAACCCCACTCTAATGGGCAATACGGCGCCGCTGTGGGTGGGGCTGGGCGCCCTCATCTTCTTTCGGGAAAAGCTGCCCGTCGCTTTCTGGCTGGGGCTGGTGCTAGCCATGGGCGGGGCGGCCCTCATCCTGGGCCTGGACGTGCTCCAGGGCTTCTCCCTCGGGCTGGGGACGGCGCTCGGGCTGGTGGCCGGCATCTTCTATGGAGGCTACTTCTTGCTGACGCAGCGCGGCCGGCAAAAGCTGGACGCGCTGACCTACTTCTGGATCGCGGCCGCCAGCGCCACCATACTGCTGCTGATCGGGGCTGCCATCCTGAATCAGCCGCTAACCGGGTACTCCTCCTTCACCTACGTCAACTTCTTCGCGATGGGGCTGGTGGTACAGGTTTTCGGCCAGTTTGCTTTCAGTTACGCCCTGGGCTATCTGCCAGCGTCGGTCGTGGCTCCCGCCGGGCTGGGTCAACCGGTCGTCACCGCCCTGCTTGCCGGCCCCCTCCTGGGCGAGCGGGTGACGCTACTCCAGGCTATGGGCGGAGCGGCCGTCCTCGCCGGCGTCTATATCGTGCACCGTAGCCGGCTACAAAAAGGGCGGCGAACGGAGGCGGCCCAGAGCGCACACATGTAGGCCCTTCTAAACCGCTTTCAGTAAGAGCAAGGACGCCATGCCCGCCACGATCGTCACCAACACGTTCCGCGTGCGCCAGGCCACGAGTGCAGCCGACAGCCCCGCCAACAACCTCTCATTACCGACCGATATGACCAGCGCTCCCTCTCTGAGAAAGAGATCGGGCACAATCAGGGCCATCAGCACCGTCACCGGGACAAAGCGCAACCCTCGTCGCATCCCTGACGGCATAGGCAGACGCCCCCATAGCGCGATGAACGAGAGGCGTTGCCCATACGTCAACAGGCCTGCGACGATGACGGCCAGCCACAACGTCATTCCGCCCTCTCTCCCCGTGCCGGTTCCGGCGCCGGCCGGATCCCCATCGCCTCCACCGCAAGACCGGCCGCCGCCCCCGCCCCGGCCGCCACCAGCAGATCTAGCCGGTGAGGCAACCCGGCCGCAACGATGACTACCACCCCGGCCGTCACGGCCGCCGCTGCCGCCGCCCCGTCGCGAACGGCCGGAACCGCCAGCGCAATAAAGGTCAGAGGCAACGCAAAATCCAGAGGCCACGATGCCAGAACGCTCGCCCCCAGAAAGATGCCAACCGCCGTACTCGCCTGCCACGTCGCCCACAGGGCCAGCCCCGCCCCCAGAAAAAACCAGCGCTTCCCCGGCCCTTCCGGCGCCTCCCGGAAACGGCTAATCACCACGGCGTAGGCCTCATCTGTCAGCAAATAAGCCAGCAGCCGCTTCCACCGGGCCGCCAGCGGCTGCACGTACGGCGCCACCGAGGCACTGTACAACACGTGGCGCAGATTGACGACGAACGTCGTCACCACAACGATCAACGCGGGCGCTCCGCCCGCCACCAACTGGGCAATTACGAACTGGGCCGATCCGGCAAAAACGATCCAGGACATCGCCTGCGCCAGCACCGGGGGAATCCCGGCCGCCAGCGCAGTAATGCCATAAATTAGGCCAAAGGGAACGACGCCCAGCAGGATGGGCAGCTCGGCGCGAACGCCGGCAAAAAACGCTTTTCGGGCATTGGACATGCGCCCTACTTTAGCTCACGCCGCGGCCGGCGTCACACCCAACGACGCCCGCCCCTTTGCCCCCTTTCTCCCCCGCTACCGCCCCCCATCTTCCGGCGGCCGCAGCCAGATATCGGCCGCGACCGTCTGCTCCAGAGATAATAACGTCTCGCCTACCCACACGACGTACGTCGGAAAACGCTGTTGCACGCGCACATAGCTTCCCGGTGCCAGCCCTAATGCGGCCAACTTCATCAACCGCCCCTCATCCTCGGTGGCAATCGCCACCACTTCGGCCGTCTGCCCCGGCCGTAAATCACATAGAGTCATAATTTCTCCGTCTCTGTCGAACGTTGCCACCGTATCAATCGCTCCTTCAACTTACGCACCGCGTTCACCGTCCCCGAGCGCTCCTCATCCACCACCTGGTAGCCACAATTCGGACAACAGATGATGGCGCACCCTTTGGCCAGCGGACAACTGGCGTGGCACGCCAGGTTGCTCTTATCAAACTCATAACCGCACAGTTGGCACTTCATCAGAATTGAACCCCCAGCAAGCGGATCACCTGGTGCAGCAGCGCCCCAACCGCGAAAGCCAGCGGGAAGACCGTCGCCACGACCCACACGGCTGTCCGCCGGCCGTGCTCGCGGATAATCATCAGTAAATTGGCAATACAGGGAATGAACAGCGTGATCACCACCAGGCTGACCACCAGTTGGTTCGTCGTCAGCAACCCTTCCCGGGCCATGTTGAACAACCCGGCCGCCCCAAAGTCGCGCCGCAAGAAGCCGATGAGAAAGACGCCTGCCGTCTGCTGTGGCAGCCCCAACAGCCCTTCTACCAGCGGCGCCATCAGCCGCTCCACCGCTGCCAGCAACTGCGCCTTATCCAGCGCGAACAAAATGGCCGTCCCCAGAATGAACAGGGGCAGCACCTCTTTCAGATACCACTCCATGCGCGCCAGCGTCTTGACCAAAATGGCGCCCAATTGCGGCCGGCGCACCGGTGGCAGCTCAAGGATGAAATCCGAAGAGCGGCCGGGCATGACCCGTGCTGCCAGCCAGCCCACGGCAAATAGCGTGCCCATGACCACCGCCATCCACACGGCCACCGCGGGGCCGGTCAGGATCGCTGCCATCCCCATTAGAACGCCCAGCTGCGCCGAGCAAGGAACGCCTAGCGCCAGCAATAATGTCACTTGCACGCGCTCCTTGCGCGTCTCCAAAATTCGCGTCGTCAGCGTGGCCATCGTGTCACAGCCCAGCCCTAACACCATCGGCAAGACCGCCTTGCCGTTCAGCCCCATCGCCCGGAACGGCCGGTTGGCCATCACCGCCAACCGGGGCAAATAGCCCGAATCCTCTAGCAGGCTAAACGCCAGGAAAAAGGTAAAAACGATGGGCAGCACGATGGCGATGCCGTAGGAAAGGGCCATCGTCACCATCCCGTACTCGCCCACCAGAAAATCTTGCACGAAGGGGGCGGGGATTAACTCCACCACGGCCGTCACCGCCGGGTTGATCCACTCCCCAAAGAATACGCTCTCCATCCAGTCCACCAGTGTGCCTGCCCCAAAGACGCCGACAAAGTAGTAAAGGCCCAGCAGAATCAGCGCCAGGAAGGGCCAACCCCACAGCGGGTGCACCATCACGCGCCCCAGCCACTCTCCCACGCTTGGCCGCCGCTCCGCCGGGGACCGATACACCTCTTCCAGGATACAATCCGCGCACTTCAATTGCTGCCGCGTGATCACATAGCCCAGCGGCTCCTCGTAGAGGGCGGCCGTCTCCGCAACAATCTCTGTGATGCGCGCCCGCACTTCCTCATCCACCGGTCGCCGGCCGAAAGCGCTTTGGTCACCAGCCAACAACGCCAGTGCCAGCGCCCGCCGGCCGGGCCACGATTCCGGCAGCAATTCCACGATGTGCCGCACGCCATTTTCGATCGTGCCGTCATAACGAATGCGGTAAGAGACCGGTCGAGGCGCCTTAAGAGACGCCTGCAACCGCTCCACCCCTTCCCCGCGCGTCGCCACCGTCCGCGTCACGTCCACGCCCAAAATCTGCGACAGTCGCCGCGCGTCCACGTTGATGCCCGCCGCCTCCGCCTCGTCCGCCATATTCAGGGCCAGGACGTAAGGGGTCTCATGCTCCGCCAGTTGGAACGCCAGCAAAAGCGCCCGCCGCAAATTCTTGCTGTCCGCCACCTGCACCACCGCCCACGGCGCCTCGTCCAGCAACACGTCCCGCGCCACCCGCTCGTCCTCCGATCGCGGCAGCAGGCTCTGGATGCCCGGCGTGTCGATGAGGTCTAGCTCGTGACCGTTGACGTGCATCCGACCGTGCGCCAACTCCACCGTTGTCCCCGGATAGTTGGAGACGTCCACCCGCCGGCCGGTAAAGGCCGAAAAGAGCGCCGATTTGCCCACGTTGGGATTGCCGAGCAACACCACAGGCCGTTCTCCGGGCTCGGCCATCGTCTGGCAACCGCCCCCCGTGTGACAACGCGTGCTCCTCCGCTCTGTCGTCGTATGGCAATGCATCGTCCCTTCCTCATCGCGGGCCGCCTCCCCACAGTGCAGCCGCTGCCGTTTTAAGGTTTACCTATAACCGTGATAGTAGGCCATCCTTAGAAAGAGCGGCAGCACAAAACGTCACCTCTCCGGGGTGACATCTGTCATAACCCTTCCTTATTACCGAGCTCCCGTGTTTCCCGGAAACTGAATCAGCCCGAGCATCCACGTACCGCGCAAAGATGCATCACGAAAAATCGTTTCCGGGAAACTGAATGGTAACCACCCCCTAAGCGAGCGACACGTCCAGATAGAGCATCACCATCGCCCCCACCAACGTTCCCGCCGTCGCCAGCCGTTCGTGTCCTGTGCCGTGTGTCTCCGGAATAATCTCATCGCTGATCACGTACAGCATTGCCCCGGCCGCAAACCCCATCGCGTACGGCAGCAGCGGTCTGGCCACCTGCACCGCCCACGCGCCCAACAGCGTCAGAGGAATTTCCACCAGCCCGGCGCGAATGCCAACGAAGCTGGCGTAGAAGTATGATCCCATGCCTGCGTTCAGCGCCGACACCGCCACCGCCAGCCCCTCGGGAATATTCTGAATGCCGATAGCCAGCATGAGCGGCAGGGCGGTAGCCAGATCCTCGGAGCCAAACCCGACACCGACGGCCAGCCCCTCCGGCATGTTGTGCAGCGTAATGGCCAGAATAAACAACCACACGGCGTGCAGTCGCTTCGTATCCGGCCCCTCTCGTCCCCGCTCCGGGTGCTCGTGGGGAATCCAGCGATCACCCCGGTCCAGAGCCAGCGCTCCCAGGCCGATCCCCACCAACACCGACCCGATGCCGCCATATTCGATGCCCGGCAAAATCAGGCTCGTAAAACTGGCTGTCAGCATCACGCCGGCCGCAAACCCCAGCGCTGCATCCAGAAAGCGTTGCGACGGTCGGCGCCAGACCAACACCGCCAGCGCGCCCGTCATATTCAGCGTCGTAATCACCAGCCCCCCGACCAACGCCTGCCACACCGGGTTTGACCCGGCGACAGTGAGGAAAAGTTCCTGCAACCATGAAGCGTTCATTGTCTCTCCCAAACTAAAACTCAATCACTGTCGGCGCTTGCCAGCACCTCGAGCAACGTCGAAACTGCCGGTCGGTCTGTCGGATCCCGGCTATAATACGCCAGATGTAACCGTTGGTCCCGGCCGATCACAAAATCCCCCCCGAGCTGAGTCGGGTCGGCCCTGATTTCCGGCAACCCTTCCCCGCGTAACAACGCTTTGGCATATGACCATAAATTCCGCGGATGGTACGAGCGCCAGACAGAGCGCTCCAGTTCATACGCTTCGTATACCTCGCGCCCCTCGTCTATGAGAAAGGGAAAGGTCACTTCTGACTGCTCCAACCAACCCCGCGCCCGCCGCTCCGGCTCAAAGCCGATGATGAAAACTTGCGCCCCCAGCGCCGCTACTTGCTTCTTTGCCTCATGCACGTCCACGACGTGCTCACGGCAATGCATTCAACCGAGATAGCGCAGGAAGATCAATATGGCCGGCCCCTCCTCCAGGGCGTCGTAGAGGTGGATCGGCTCACCATCGACCTGCGGCAATGTAAAATCCGGCGCTTTCGCCGATGCATTGAGCATCGCTTTCACCTGGCTCGCTCGAACCTCAAGTGGCCGCCGGCTGCAACCTAATCACATTTGACATCCGGCCCCACTCTCACTATAATCTCCGCGCTTGCGGGTATGGTGAAAAGGTATCACAGCAGCTTCCCAAGCTGTTAGTGCGGGTTCGATTCCCGCTACCCGCTTTCCTAGGGTCGCATGCGCTGCGGCCCTTTTTCTGTCTGCCCCCTACTCCTCTAATTTCGCGATCTGCGACCGCTTGCGCTCCACTACCCGGCCGCTGTCCAATCGAATGTGGTACCATGCCCCGTGCAGCGCCCCCGCCTGCACACTGATCACTGTCCCCTCCCCACAATCCGCCTTCCGCTCTGCCTGCGACCCATACTGCTCGCCACGCCGCTCGCTCGCCGGATGGGCGTACACCCGGTCGCCTATCGCCAGTCTCTCATGCTCTGTCATACGCCGTTCTCCATATCCTCATTCCGTCCTCCCCATTGTAACATATCTCGGCACCCTGCACGCGCATGCCCTCTCTCCAGACCTCATTCCCTAAGCAGATTCTTGACGTTGGCGAAGATCGCTAAAAATCCCTAAAATAGTGCACGTGCATACATACAATATGCGGCACGTACATATAATATGCGCCCGTCGGCCGGCGTAATCCCCACTCCAGCACACGATGAAGGGACCGCCGGACAGACGGTATTTGACGTAGACCCACAGCGCGAACGCAAGCTATTTCACCTTCAGCGCCGCTGACGCCGCCCGCCACGGGCTGCCAGCCGGCCGGCCAATCATAATCATATGAGAAAAGTGATGCGTGTGAAGTTGAAAGGGTCCCGCGGTCTGGTCACCGCCATTATCGCCCAGGCCGTCAACGACTGGCGCAGCGGGAAGAAGAAACAGCGTAAAAACGCGCGTAAATATTTCTCCAGCCCAGTCTACCGCTACCATCTTAGCCTCCTCGATCTGCCCAAGGACTGGCTGCCCGTCGGCGTTGAACTAGACTGAGATCCCAGACCGTCACCACAATCTCATATCCGACCGAATCAGGCGCTCCCGCGTGGCTCCTCCTTCAACGCTGGCGCTTACCCCTCCCCAACCTTCACGAGCAGGTGCGGCAAGGCAGCAATCGGTACCGGAGCGAACGTCGCCACCCCCCGGTCGTCTGTCGTCGCCGTCTCCTCCCCCCCCGGAAGGCACGCGCGCACTGTAATGCCGGCCTCTGGACCCTCCCCCATTGTCTCCACCTGCACCTCCACCCGGCAGGCCAGCGTCGAAAGACGCACGGCGCGCAACGTCACCGGCAGACGCCCCGCTTCCTCCGGCGCCCCATATTCGGCCGTCGCCTCACGCAATAGCGCCGGCGCCGGGCCTCGTCTTAGAGCGGCCTCTTCGCGCCGGCCGCCCATCTCCATCCGCACCGCTGGCGCCCGTTGCCACGCCGCCTCCGCCGCTCCTAGTAAATAGAGCGGCAGGGCCGAAAACCGTTCGCGCACGGCCTCCGTTACCCGCTGCACGACAGCCAGCGCTGCCTCGTTCTCGAGATCGTGTTCGACTTCGACCCCGTCACCCTCGCTGGCCGCCAGCGCCGTCGCCACCAGCAACGGCGTTACCTCCTCCGGCCCGGCCGGCGGCTCCGCGAACAACGCAGGCAAGCCGGCCGCCGCTCCTTCCGCCAAACCTTGCACCCCCTCCGCCCCCTCTTCACTCAGGCGCCGCGCCAGAAGCGCCGCATAAGCTGCTTGCGGCGAGGTCCTCTGTGCGGTCGCCGCCATCTCGTCCACAGCCTCCAGCATCATCTCTACCAGGTCGCCGTAAGCCTGGGCGCAGCGCACACACGTTTCGAGGTGGGCCACAGGCTCCGGGTACAGCGTCTCGACGTCCTCGCCGGCCGCTTCCGCCGTCGCCAGCGCCGCCAGCACATCGTCATCCAGATGGTCGCCAACCGGCGATTCTAACGCCCGGCGTAGCGCCTCCACCCCATCGTCACGCATTGCCAACCTCCCTACAAAGCACGGCTATCGTCCATACCTCCTGCGAAAGGCGAAGCTTTCGGCCGGACGACGCGCCGGTATCCACGGCAACCGGTCGCTCAGCACTGCTCTCGCTAAACGCATACCAGGATAATACGCCAAATCCGGGCAATCGTCATCCGTAATACTCTCGTAAGACATCTACAATATATTCATAGGACGCTCGCAAGAAACGGGCAATCTCCCTTCCGTTAATCTGGATAGTAACGCAACTCTCTTATTAGCAGCCCAGAAGACAGGAGGGATCCCCAGATGATGCACAATAATGTCCGCTCTTGGTCCGGCGCCGCTCCCCGGCGATCCGGACGGCAACGAGGACGCGGCCGTCGACACACAACCGCCCCAACCCATTCTCGTCCACGAGGGCAATCTGGGCAGTGGGGAACTCCTGGCCGCCACAATTGGGATGGCCCCATCGGTCGCGTCACAATCACCTACGCGCCATAAGTTGCGCTCCGCGAGATCCATAAGGAGGTAAAGAGAAGGGCCGCGCGATTAGACAACCGCGCGACCCTTCTCACTGCCTGTATAAAGAGACAAGGAGCGCCCGACTTCAATCACTTAAAGCCGGGCGCTTCCCGGGCTTCCCCTGGCTCGCCCCTGCACTGGCTACTTTCACCCTAGCAGACGCGTCTTACGAGAAGACTTACAGCAGCACGCGCCCACTTCTGCT
>JAWVYQ010000007.1:0-46688 GCA_033722615.1 Promineifilaceae bacterium (SeqCode) | reverse complement strand
GTAGAGATAGGGGGCGTGGCGGTCAGGGAGGATCTGGGAGCCGTCGCTGGCGACGACGGTGGCCGTCTCCGGCGGGGGTGGGGCGGGAATGGCCGCGTCTAGCGGTTGGGCGTCGTCGAGCGGCCGGGCCGAGCGATAATACTTGAGATCGATCTGGGGGTGCTCCATCGCCATTTCCAGCGCAGCGTCGATGCGCTCCCAGGCGCTCCGGTTAGCGCGCAATTTTTCGCGGAGCGCTTCCAGCAACTGGTCGCTGGCCTGCTGCTGCCGGTAAGCGCCCCGGGCCATTTTCTCGACTTCGTTCGTCAGTTTTTCTAGTTCTAACGTCATCTCTGACCGCCGTCACCTTTGAGTGTCCAGCTGCGAGCAATTCTAATTCAACCTCCCGGAGGCTGGTCAAGAACGACGTAACGGCTGCTTAAGACGTCACATTACGCGTTGCGGAGCCTTCGGGAGGTTTCCGACGTCTGGACTTACGTGTCCCCGACAGTGTAGCACAAATGAGCTAAGCTGGAAACCGGACTCAATTGAGTTGATAAGGTGCCGGGCACTTGCGAACGCGCTGGCTGTGAGCCTGCCGCAGCCTGAAGTGCCCGGCACCTCACTCGGCGTAGAAGTCGGGGGCGACAAACGGGGAGAGGGCATAGAGCACGGCCATGGCGAAAGCGTCGGCGCGGGGCACCAGGCCGGCCGTCAGCGCGCCGATAGCGCCGCCGCGGTGGTTGCTTTTCTCCACGCCGAGAATGTCGTCCATCACCGGGCCCAATTCTTCTCCGGCGAGGACGCGCTCGGCGATGGGGGCGGGCAGCGGGAGGCGGGCCGTGCTGCTGACCCCTTCCACGCCGTTGCCGTCGACGACGGCCACCCAGCCCAGGAGCATGAGGCCGGCCGTCGTGTGGGCGACGCCCCCTTCCATACCGACGCCCAGATCGGCGCCGGCCGCCTCGCGCGCAGCCCGGGCGCGGTTGCGGGCCCCTGCCAGACACTCCTCGTCGCCGGTGGGCATGGCCGAGACGCCGGAAGGGACGGAAATACCACGCACCGTCGCCTCCGGCCAGACGCCGGCGACGGCCGCGCGCACGGCCTCGATTTTGGCCGGGTTGGCAGAGCCCACGGCAATCTCTTTCATCGGGCGAACGTCAGGCGCATCGGCAGGGGAAGGCGTCGTCATAGGTGGATGTCTTCAGGGAAAGTCGGCTTCATGGAAAGGTCCCTTCCACGTGGTCAGCCGATGTCGATCTTCGTAATCTCCTCAAAGTCCAGCGAGGATTCGGTCCCGAGAACGGTTTCCAGCGCCATCTGGGCGACGTGGAAGAAGGCCTGAAGGTCGTCCATGCGCTCCAGGTAGAACTCGGCCAGCTCCTTTTCCTCCGGGGAGAGTTCGTCTTCGGCCGATTTCAGCTTCTCGACGCTCTCGTCCAGCACTTCCAACGCAACCTGGACTTCCCGCCGCTCCCGGCCGTTCAGCACGTTGCGGATGACCTGCCACAGATCGGGTTCGGCTTCGTAATATTTCTTGCGCTCTCCCCGCATCCACACTTCGTGGGCCATCCCCCACCGCTCCAGGGCACGCATATTCATGCTCACCGAGCCCTTACTGATGCGCAGGCTTTCCGCCAGATCGTCCAGCGAAAGGGGCTCCGGGCTGAGGAGAAGTGTCCCGTAGAGTCGCCCCATCACTTCGCTGAAGCCAAAGAAACGGGCCAGTCTGCCCAGGCCGGCCACCGTACTGTCGTTTACGGCGACTAAACTTTCATGCATGGCATACCTTACATTCAAAATATTCTAAAAATAGTGTAACAAAATTGCGGATCGAGGTCAACATAATGGGAGTTGGGGACAGCAAAAGCCGGAGGCATTACCGGCCGGCGCCCTCACCAGTCGCCGAGGAGGTGGTTGAGCGGGCCGTGACCGCCGCCCATCTGCCAGCCGGCCGCGGCGCGGATGGCGGCGTGGGTGAAGGCGCGGGCCCGGCGGACGGCATTCGGCGCGCTTTCGCCGAGGGCCAGGAAGGCGACGATGGCGGCCGAGAGGGTGTCGCCGCTGCCGTGAGTGTTGGCGCTTTCGAGGTGGGGGGCGACCAGGGAGACGGCCTCCTCGCCGTCAAAGAAGACGTCCACCACCTGCCCCTCTTCGCGTCCCCCTTTTACCAGGACGGAGCGGCCGGAGACCCGGTGTAAAAGGCGGGCAGCCGCCTCCATCTCGGCGACCGTCTCGACGGTCCGCTCCGTCAGTCGTTCGGCTTCGCGCCGGTTGGGCGTGACCAGGTGGGCCATCGGCAACAGGTACTTGCGGTAGGCGCGTGTGACGTTTGTGGGAAACATCGACTCGCCGCGGTGGTTGACCAGAACGGGATCGACGACGAGGAACGGCTCCCGGCCGGTGGGATGCTCGGCGGCATAGATTGACAGGCGCTCGGCGATCGTTTCGACGAGTTCGGCACGGCCGATAAAACCGGTCTTGACGGCCGCCGCGCCATAATCGGAGAGGACGGCGTCGATTTGCTGGGAGACGAAGGCCGCCGGCAAAGAATGAACGCCCTCGACGCGCACGCTGTTCTGCGCAGTTACTGTGGTAACCACGCTCATCCCGTACACGCCAAGGGCGGTGAACGTTTTCAGATCAGCCTGGAGCCCGGCCGCGCCGCCGCTGTCCGAGCCGGCTATGGTCAGGACTTTCGCCGGTTCGCCGGCCATTGGCTGCCTGCCGCCTACATATTGTCGACGATGGCTTGCGCGTACTCTGACGTGCTCAGCTTCGTGGCGCCTTCCATTTGCCGGTGCAGGTCGTAGGTGACCGTCTTGTTCTCAATGGTCCGAGTCATGGCCTCGACGATCAGGTCGGCCGCTTCGTCCCAGCCCATATATTCCAGCATCATCACGCCGCTGAGAATGAGGCTGCTGGGGTTGACCTTGTCCTGGCCTGCGTACTTGGGCGCCGTGCCGTGGGTGGCCTCGAAGAGGGCGATGCCGTCGCCGATGTTGCCCCCGGGCGCCATGCCCAGACCGCCCACCTGGGCGGCGGCCGCGTCGCTCATGTAGTCGCCGTTCAGGTTCAGCGTGGCGATGACGTCATATTGCTCGGTGCGGGTCAGCAACTGCTGGAGCATGTTGTCGGCGATGCGGTCTTTGACCATGATCTTGCCGTCGGGGACTTGCCCGTCGTGCTTCGACCAGACCTCGTCCTCTGAAATGGTTTCTTCCCCGAACTCCTCGGCCGCCAGCTCGTAGCCCCACGTTTTGAAGGCCCCTTCGGTGAACTTCATGATGTTGCCCTTATGCACCAGGGTGACGCTGTCCCGGCCGCGGTCAAGGGCGTATTGAATGGCCTGGCGTACCAGCCGTTTCGTGCCGAATTCGCTCACCGGCTTGATGCCGATGGCCGCGTCCTGGCGGATATCTTTGCCCAGTTCCTGGTTCATGTAGCGGATGATCTTCTGCGCGCCGTCTGATTCGGCCGCCCACTCCACGCCGGAGTACACGTCTTCCGTATTTTCGCGGAAGATGACCATGTTCATCTTCTCCGGCTCGCTCATGGGGCTGGGCGTGCCCGAGATGTAGCGGACGGGGCGCACGCAGGCGTAGAGGTCGAGCACCTGGCGCAGCGTCACGTTGAGGCTGCGGAAACCGCCGCCTACCGGCGTCGTCAGCGGTCCCTTGATGCCCACCAGATATTCGCGCATGGCGTCGAACGTCTCTTCCGGCATGTAGTCGCCGTCGTAGCGCTCGGCGGCTTTTTCGCCGGCGTAGATCTCCATCCAGGCGATCTGGCGGCGGCCGCCGTACGCTTTCTCGACGGCGGCGTTCCACACCGTCATGGCGGCCGGCGTGATGTCGACGCCGATGCCGTCGCCTTCGATAAAGGCAACGATGGGATTGTCCGGTACGCGCAGGCGGCCGTCCTCGTAGGTAATCTTTTCTCCGTTTGGCACTTCAATTTGGGCAAAGGACATTCTTGGACTCCTCTATGATCTGTCGGTTGGAAGAAGTGTAAAGAAAGAGCGTCTATCATTTCGAAAGGCGCCGGTCCGCTTATTGAGCGACCGGCATCAATTTGAATACGCGTACGCGGCTTCGCCGTGCGACGGCCTCGATATCACCCTGCCGTAAAGAGTGACGAACGTCGTCGAGCCGATAGGCATCATCCAGGGAGAGATACGGAGACCAACCTTCGCCTGTAATAATCAGCTCAACGTCGACTTCGGCAAGGTATTCACCTTCTTGGACAAGTTTTGTTACCTGTCGTTTCGTTGTCATGAGACCCTCTTCATGAAGTCATTCGACCATTGATCAGGATCTGGTCGGTATGCCGTTACCAGCACGGCAGGTGAAGGTTTTCCTTTCGAGATACCCCAGACGACGTGAATAGGTTTATCAGCGCCGTCGCGCTCTAAGACGAGCACCGCCGGGCCTTTGTGAAAATCCGGATAATCTTCTACTGGCTCATGAACGAATATTACTGGAATGCGGGATGCAGGTCAATTGAGCGAACTCATTCACCCGAAGCGATTTTTGGCTTTCTGCGCCGGTAGGCGTAGAATGGGGGACGTGAAAGGATGAGAAGATGCCTGGGGAAGCGGAGAGGAAAAGGGGTTCGAGCAAAATAGGGTACAGGAGGAGTGCCTGGTAACCACTGGCGGCCGGGCTTCTTTATTGCCAGAGTCGTGAGAAAATTGAGAAAGCGTGTATGAAAGGACGTCTCTTTTTGATCTTCCCCTTGTTGCTGGCGCTGGCTGCGTGCGGCATCTTGCCGGGAGCGGAACCGACAGCGACCCCTGAGAGCGGCGTGACCGTTGCGCCGAGTACGCCGGCGGCCACGGAGGCCGCTGCCCTTGCGCCGACGGCCACTTCTGCCCCGGCCGCTGATACCCCGGCCGCTCCCGCCGCGACGGCCACGGCGACGACGGCGGCCACGCAGACGGCGACGACCACGCCGCTGCCTTCGAGCACGCCAGCCGCTGCCGGGGAGACGGGCGACCTTGCGCTGACGGCCGACGACGTCTTCGTCTATCCAGGCCCCGACGTGTACAGCGGCGACGACGTCACCTTTTACGTTCTGGCTCAGGTGCCCGATTCGGTGGCGCCGGCCGACGTGGAGGTCGAGCTGCATATTGACGAGATGTTGACGCTGACCAGCGCCCTCAACGGCCGCAATCTGGCCGGGGAAGCCGTGGGCTTATTTGCCTGGGCCTGGGAAACGGAGGGGCTGGCCGGCGAGTACGCCGTCACCGTCACGTTGGACCCCGATGACAACATCACCGTCGGCGACGAAAACCCCGATAACAACACGGCCGCCTTCTCGGTTCCCGTTCACCCCTCCCGCTTCCGGCCCTCCCAGGAGATTGGCGCCAGGTGGGTCACGGCGGACACTGACTGCTGTACGCTGCACGTGGTCAGCGGCACGGCCGCCCACCGCGATTTGAGCCGGTTGCGAGAGACGACGGACGCGGCCGTCGAGGAGGCGGCCGCGCGTCTGGGCGTGGCGCCGCAGGAGACGATCCACGTTTACCTGATCGACCGCGTCATCGGACAGGGAGGCTACGCCGGTTCCACCCTCGTCGTCTCCTATCTCGATCGCAATTACGCGGGAGGCGGCCTCTACGAAGTGTTGCTGCACGAAGCCGTTCACGTGCTGGATCGCCAGTTCGCGCCCAATCGCATCGCCTTTATGGCTGAGGGGCTGGCCGTGTGGGCTGCGGGCGGCCATTACAAGCAGGAGAACGTGGACCAGCGAATGGTCGCTCTGCGGTCGGCCGGCCTTTACGTTCCGCTGCCGGAGCTGGTCGAGGATTTTTACCTGCAACAGCATGAGGTCAGTTATTTGCAGGCGGCCGGCTTTATCAGCTACCTGGTCAATACGTATGGCTGGGAGCAGGTGAAGCCTTTCTACAGCGCCGTTAGCCCGCACGACGGCATGACCCAGGTGCAGGCGCTGGAACAGGCGCTGCAAAATCATTTCGGAAAGACGCTGGCGCAGGTTGAGGCTGATTGGATGGCGTACCTGGATGAGATCCCCAGCGATCCGGAGGTCGTCACCGACCTACTGACGACGATCCGTTACTACGAGGTCATGCGCCGCTACCAGCTTCATTATGATCCGACGGCCCATTTTCTGAAGGCGTGGCTGCCTTTCCCCCAGGAGTTAGAGGAGCGGGAGTTGACGGCCGAATTGACGCGCCATCCGACGAGTGAGATGAACGTAACCCTCGAAGTGATGCTCGGGGCGGTGGACCGGGCGCTGATGGCCAAAGAGCTCGACCGGGCCAACGTCATCCTGGACAGCGCCGAGCGGGTGTTGGATAATGGCGGGCAATTTATCGATCCCTTGAGCGTCAACTATCACGATATCGTCACAAAGCTGACCGAACTGGGGTTTGAAGTGCACCAGATCGAGCTGGAGGGCAATCGGGCCGTCGTGCACGTGACTGAGGGGCGGCGCGTGGCGTTGCGCTCGGTGACCATGGTCTTGCGCAACCAGGCGTGGATTCTCTTACACTAAAAACGGGGTTAAAATTCCCTTCGATGGGGGTTCCAACCGGGTGGAGTATTTCTCGTTTTATGCTACAATGCCCACAAGCTCAGATCGAGAGTTAGAAGCCCGCAAGTGAGAAGGTGAGGTTATGATTGAGGTCGTAATTGATAGCATCCGTATCAGTCTCGTTTCCCAACATCGCATCGTCATGTTGAAAGACGTGGATAGCGAAAAGCAACTTGCCATCTGGATCGGCCCCTGTGAAGCGGAAGCTATCACAATCGAGCTGCAAAATACGGAAGTCGCCCGGCCGCTCACCCACGATCTGCTCAAGAACTCGATTGAGGAGCTTGGCGGTACGATTTCCCACATCCTGGTCAACGATCTGCGCGACCAGGTTTTCTACGCGACCCTTTTCGTGGACGTCGACGGTGACGTCAAGGAGATCGATTGTCGACCTTCTGATTCTATCGCCCTCGCCGTGCGGGCAAACGTGCCCATTTTCATCGAAGAGCACGTCATGGAGGAGGCGGGCATTTTGCCCGAAGAGGATCTACAGGAAGAGGTGGACGAGGAAGACGAAAGCCTGGACGCCTTCTCCGATTTTGTGGATACGCTCGATTTTGACGATCTTGACGAGTAGCGCCGGTCGCGAAAACGGTTTACCAAGACGCCAGAACGCCATCGAATTTAAGGTGTAAACGTGGAACGTGAGGCTGCTGCTCGCGTTTCACGTTTTTTATCCCGCTCACTGTTTCAGAGTAGAGTAATGATTGCATGACGACAGTTGATCGCCTGCCCCCCCATAGTGTTGAAGCCGAAGAAGCCGTCCTGGGGTCGCTGCTTATCGACCCTGACGCGATCCTTGAGGTCGCCTCTTTCCTCAAGCCGGAAGCGTTTTACCGCGAGCAGAACAAGTGGATCTACCAGGCGATCCTCGATTTGCACGAGGCGCGCGATCCGCTTGATTTCATCACGCTGGCCGATACGCTGCGCAAACGGTCGCAACTGGAGGACGTCGGTGGAGAGGCTTATCTGATCAGCCTGCTCAATGCCGTCCCCACCTCCGTCAACGCGCGCAGCTACGGCCGCATCGTGGAGGCCGCGGCCGTGCGCCGGCGCATGTTGACGGCCGCCTCCTCGATTGCCAACCTGGCCTACGACGAGGACGAGAACGTCAACGTGATCCTCGACCGGGCGGAGCAGGCGTTGTTTAGCATCAGCGAGGAACGCACGACGCGCGATCTGGTCCCCGTGCGCGACATCGCCCGCGCCTATCTGGACCGCGTCGAGGAGCTACACGCCCGCGGCGACGAGATGATCGGCGTCCCCAGCGGCTTCACCGACGTGGACAAGATGTTGGGCGGCCTCAACAAATCGGACCTCCTCATCGTGGCCGCCCGCCCCGGCATGGGTAAGACCAGTTTCCTCCTGGGGATGGCCCTCCACGCCGGTTTGCGCCACGGCAAACGCATCGCCATGTTCAATTTAGAGATGTCGGGCGAACAGCTGGTGCAGCGGATGATTGCGGCCGAAACGCGCATCGACTCGCAGCGGCTCCGCCGTGGCCAACTTTACGAAAATGAGTGGCCCATTTTCCTGGAAGCCGTCGGCCGCCTTTCCGAGATGAGGGTGTTCATCGACGACACCCCGGCCGTGACGCCGCTCCAGTTACGCACCAAGTGCCGGCGCCTCTACGCCGAACACGGCCTGGATCTGGTGATGGTCGACTATTTGCAGTTGATGCAGGCTGAGTATACGAGCAACAATCGCGTGCAGGAAATCAGCGAGATCTCGCGCTCGCTCAAGGGGCTGGCGCGGGAGCTGGACGTGCCCGTCGTCACCGCTTCGCAGTTGAGCCGCGCCGTGGAGAACCGGCAGGAAAAACGGCCGCAGCTCTCCGATCTCCGGGACAGCGGCAGCATAGAGCAGGACGCCGACGTCGTCATGTTCATCTATCGCGACGAGTATTACAACCCGGAGACGACGGACCGCCCGAATATTGCCGAGATCAACGTCGCCAAACACCGTAACGGGCCGACCGGCGCCGTCGACCTCTACTGGCATGGCAAGCTGGCGACGTTCCGCAACCTGCAGCGTCAGGAAATAAAATTGTGATGGCCGCTCCGAAAACCTCCCGGAGGCTCCGTAACGCGCGGTGAAGCGTCTCGCGCAGCCCTTTCGGCGTTCTTGTCCAGCCTCCGGGAGGTTGGATGCTCAAACGGGGCGAAAAGCTCGGTTCTTTTGGCAAAGTGTGGTATAATTAGAAAATATGTTCTATTGTTTCTTTGGGGATAGATGCAAATGAAAGGCTTTCCCGGATTTCCCGACGGTAAATTGCGCCTCACGCCCGTCCCCAACCTCTTCTTCAGCGACCTGTTGCCCAACATCGACAACCTGCCGGAAATCAAGGTCACCCTTTACGCATTTTGGGCGCTGACACAGAAAGAGGGAACCGTACGCTATATGCGGCTGGCCGATTTCCTCAACGACATGGAGTTCATGAAGGGCATGGGGCCGACGCCCACGTTGGGTGCTGAGGCGCTGATGGAGGGCCTGGAGCGGGCCGTGGCTCGGGGCACCTTTCTCCACGTGAACGTGGAGAGCGCGGACGGCAAGATGGACCTTTATTTCCTCAACACGGAGAAAGGGCGCGCGGCCGTCGAGGGAATCACCCGCGGCGAATGGCGGCCGGGCGCCGCCAGCGATGAGCCGGTTTCGTTGCTGGTCGAGAGGCCCAACGTCTTCGTGCTCTACGAGCAGAACATCGGCCCGCTCACGCCTCTAATTGCCGACGAGCTGCGCGATGCAGAGCAGACGTACCCCATGAGCTGGATTGAAGAGGCGATACAGTTAGCGGTAGAAAATAACGTGCGCAAATGGCGCTACGTCCAGGCCATTCTGGAAAGGTGGCGCCAGGAAGGGAAGCAGGATGGAATCGACCGCCGAGATTCTCAAAAAGCTTTACGAGAGCAAATTCCAGAAGAGTTCCGCGACATTATCAAACGGTGACGACTCCCCGCCGCCGGTTGAGCCGGACGGCGGCGACCCCGATTGCCCTAACTGTGGTGGATTAGGCTTTGTGGTCCCCGACGTGGATCCGTCTCACCCCAATTTCGGCCGGGCCGTTCCCTGTTCCTGCCGCGCCGACGAGATCGAGGCTGCCCGCCAGCAGCGCCTGATGAAGATGAGCCAGCTCGGCGCCCTCACGGCGTGCACGTTCGATTCCTTTCTCCCCGAGGGGCACGGCCTGACGCCGGCCAAGCAGCGCAATCTGAAAATGGCGTACGAAACGGCGCTGGAATACGCGGAGAATCCGGAAGGGTGGCTCGTCTTTAAGGGCGGCTACGGTTGTGGCAAGACGCACCTGGCCGCAGCCATTGCCAACCACCGCCTGGCCCAGGGCTCTCCCGTCCTCTTCGTCAACACCCCCGATTTGCTGGACCATCTGCGCGCGGCCTACAACCCGAACGTGGCCGGCGGCTACGACCAGCGCTTTGACGAAGTGCGCAACGCCCCCCTCCTCATCCTCGACGACCTGGGCACGCAGAGCAACACGGAATGGGCCCAGGAAAAGCTGTACCAGATCTTCAACCATCGCTATAACGCCCGCCTGCCCACCGTGATCACGACCAACGTCGAACTGGAGTCCGTGGAGATCCGCATTCGCTCCCGCATGGTCGATCCCAGCCTGGTGCGCATCGTCCACATTTCTGCGCCCGACTTCCGGCTGGCGGGGGTGGACCAGGACCACTCGGACCTGTCGACGCTGAGCCTGCACGGCGACAAGCGCTTCGACAACTTCGACCTGCGCGAGCGGGAGCTGCCGCGCGCCCAGGCGGAAAACTTGCGCCGGGCTTACAATACGGCCAGGGAGTTTGCCCGCAACCCGAAAGGGTGGCTGGTTTTTCAGAGCATCGGCTACGGCAACGGCAAGACCCATCTGGCGGCGGCCATTGCCAACGACGTCGCCGACCACGGCGAAGCGGTCCTTTTTCTCGTCGTGCCTGACTTGCTCGACCACTTGCGCGCCTCCTTCAACCCGGCCAGCGGCGTCAGCTACGACAAGCGCTTCGATGAGGTAAAGTCTGCCTCACTGCTGGTTCTGGATGATCTGGGGACGGAGAGCGCCACCACGTGGGCGCGCGAGAAGTTGTACCAGTTGTTCAACCACCGCTACAACGCGCAGTTGCCCACGGTGATCACTTCGTCGAAACGGATCGACGAAATCGACGCCAAGCTAACGGCGCGCATGTTGGACGAGAGCCGTTGTACCTTCTTCGTCATCGAGGCGCCCAGTTACCGCGGCGGCATCAAGTCCTCCCGCGACCGCAAGCGCCGCTCCTGAGCCATTCTGTGAGCGCCAGCCCCCCACCGGGGGAAGAGTTAGATATCGCGTCCCGCTTTCACATTCTTCGGGTACCTGCAAAAAGTGGCAGACGTGGCCACCTTGGCCACGTTGGCCACCTTGGCAGCAGATCGCCCGCCCCCCTCTGACTCAAGTCAGTTCACCCTTTCGGCCGGCGCACGCGCATCCGGATATCGTGTTGCCAGGATGGAAAGACGCCGCAGGAGCTTTCAGATTAGATGCGACGCCGGATCGGCAGAGGACGTAGCCACACTGGAAGCCCGAGCAAGGAGTTGCCATCAGTTTGCCCTCACTGATCCGGGAACTGCTCAAGATATCTGCCAAATTTAGCATCTACAGCCTTCAGCACAGCTTCAATCTCAGTATAAGCAAGTCCTTTACTCTCCAGCCTACCCAGTTCAGCCTCTCGATCCAGACGAACATAAGTCACGTAGTTCCGGTAACGAGCAATATAACTACAGTAGGCCCACCTCTCCCAGGTGCAGGCCAGGTAATGTTCATCGGCTACTGTGCTTTCGAAGCTGATCTCTTCGGGAGGATTTAAGGACACGATTATCTCCTCTGCATCCACCCGGGTGCTGCGTCGTGCTCGTGCCCCCGTCGTCAAATGTCCCACCGCCACTGGTCGGCCGTGCCGGCCGGTTTGACGCGTCGGTAAAGTCTACGCTTTAGCCATCAGGAATCACCAGACGCTGGCCGGGAAAGATGCGGTGGGGGTTCGTCATCTGGTTGGCTTCCAGGATGGCGTCGACCGACACGCCGTAACGCTCCCCAATCTCCGTCAGGTTGTCCCCCGGCTGCACGACGTGGATGCGCGGCGTGGCCGTCGGAGGGACCGGCGTCGACGTGGGCGTCGGCGGCACCGGCGTGGCGCTTTCTTCTACGGCGGCCGGCGTTTCCGTTGGGGCAACCGTGGGCGCTGCTTCTTCCTCTCCGGCCGACCCGTCCCAGCCGAGCACGGCCGGCACGATCTGGTCGAAGATCAGGGGGCGGGCGGCTGCCACCACCAGCACGGTCATCGCCAGGATGAGGGCGAGAACGGCGAATTTAACGACTTCTCCCCGTTCCTGACTCGCCATGCGCTGAATTTCCTCCCGTTCACCTTCGCTCATTTGTCACTCTCCCACACTCTTGACGAGCTGTGCCGGCCGTCCACCGTCATCGCGCTGCCCGTCACATCCCGGCCGGCGTCGGAACAAAGGAAAAGGACGGCGGCCGCGGCCTGTTCGCGCCGCGCCCGTTCTCCTGGAGCCGTCTCCCCGGCGTCGTCGTCGACGAGGCGGCCGGTGAGCACGGTGTTGACGCGGATGCCGTATTGGGCGTACTCGCGAGCACATTCTCGGGCGAAGCCCACCACCCCGGCCTGGCTGGCGCAGTAGGCGGCGCGCCCGGCCAGAGGCACCTCCACCCCGGCGACCGAGGTCACGTTGACGATGGCGCCCCCCCGCTCTCTGTTCTCATCGGCCATCACCCGGCCGCACAACTGGCTCATAAAGAACGTGCCCTTTAGATTCACTTCCAGACAGCGGTTCCAATCCCACTCGTCCATCTTGATGATAGAGACGTCCGGGGCAGCGTAGGCGTTGTTCACCAGCACGTCCAGCCGGCCCCATTCGGCGCGCGTGGCCTCCACCAGCTTCACGCACTGGAATTTGTTGGCGACGTCGGCGTGGACGTCGACGGCCGCGCCGCCCGCCTCGCGGATGGCGCGCGCCACCTGTTCCGCCCGGTCAGGATTGATGTCGTTGACGGTCACCCGCGCCCCGGCCGCGGCGAGGGTGTGAGCAATGGTTGCGCCCAGGCCGCGCCCGGCTCCGGTGACGATGGCTACTTTGTCCTCCAGTCGACATTCCATGTGGATGTGTGAATATCCTGTATAAAGGCAGCGTGACGCCGGCCTCGCAAAACGTGTTTGAACGGCGTTGGCAGCCAATGATAATAGAAGCGGATGAGAATGCAATGTTGCTTACTGCCTTCTGCCAGCCGGCTGTGATATGCTAACGTGCAGTGATGACGGTAGACGGCGTCGTTCCGACGCTACGTCTTTCAGACGCTACGTCGTTTTGACGACACGTCGTTTTGACGACACGTCGTCGCGACGTTTCCTGAGTGTGAAAAGGGGCTGTCAGTGACGTTGAACGAAATAACGCCTGATCTGGCTGCTGAAGAGGAGGCAGTCAACCGGATCATTTTCGACGGCGATCTCGTGCGGGTCGGCCTCTTTCGCTGCCGGCCGTGGCACGATCTGTTCAAGAACGACGAACGGGCATCAGACCACCATCTCGTCTTTCCCCGGACCGCCGTGATCATCACCCACGACGGTTATGAGCCGGTTGTCACCGATCCCAACACCGTCCTCTTCTACAACAAGCACCAGACATACCAGCGCGAGAAACTGTCGGAAAAGGGCGACGTCTGCGAGTACTTTAGCTTCAGTCAGGAAGCGCTGTTGGATACGATGCGCGCCTATGACCCCACTGTGCTCGAACGGCCGGAAAAGCCCTATCCGACGACGCACGCTCCCAGCGACGCCCGGAGTTACCTGTTGCAGCGCCTCGTCGTCGAGCACATTCTCGGCGATGAGCCCGTCGACGCCCTGTATGTGCAGGAGGCGATGCTGAGCATCCTGGCGCGCATTCTGGACAACCTCTTTCCCGGGCAGCGACAGGAACCGGAAACGGCCGCCGCCCGTCGCGCTCACGCCGATCTGGCGCACGGCGTCAAGACCATCCTCGCCACGCGCTACCACGAGTCGCTCTCCCTGGCGGAGATGGCCCGCGAGCTTTACACGTCCCCCTACCATCTGTGCCGCGTCTTCGGGGAGCAGACGGGGCAGACCATTCACCGCTACCGCAACCAGCTACGCCTGCGCATCGGGCTGACCCGGATCCTGGAAGGGGAGGAGGATCTGGCGAGTCTGGCGCTGGCTCTGGGATACAGCAGTCACAGCCACTTCACCCGTGCCTTTCGCAAGCTGTTTCAGACGACGCCTTCCGCCTTGCGCCGCGACCGGGCGGTGTCTCTGCTAGACGAAATGAGCAATAATTTGACAGTCTAACCGGAGCCTGACCGTTACCCTTCCTCTGTTGAAAGCTTTTTTTCTCAATTCACTCAAAGAGACGGAGGGTAACATGCGAAGCAAGAAAGGTCCGATTCTTCTGATCAGCCTGGTCGCGCTGGTCCTCATTCTGGCGGTGCCGGCGCTGGGTGCCGGCAACCAGCCCGTTCCCGAGCAGCCGGACACCGTCATCTTTCCCGAGGGTGTGGATCCCTTTGTGGAACGCCAGGCCAAAGTGAGGCGCGCCTATCAGGGCGAGAACGTCTTCGATGCTTATGGCTGGGTGGGGGCTAACGTCGGGGACCTGAACGGCGACGGTCCGAACGAATATATCATCACCGCCCCCTTCTATCAGGCGTTCGATACGCAGGAGGGGCGGGCTTACGTCTATTCCGGCCGGACAGGGCTGCCCATCGCCGTCCATACCGGGAACCCCGGCGAACGGCTAGGCTTTAGCGCGGCCGCGGCCGGCGACGTGAATGGCGACGGCGTCCTCGATTACGTTTTGGGCGCTCCGAGCCTCTTCGACCCCGACGCCCACGGCCGGGCCATCGTCTACTCTGGCGCCGACCACTCGGTCATCCACGAGTGGACGGGCGAGCCGGCCGCCTTCTTTGGCTCTGCGGTTAATGCCGCCGGCGACGTCAACGGCGACGGATACGACGACGTCGTCGTGGGCGCCGAGTTTGCCGGCTCGACTCCCGGCGCTTCCTTCCCCGATGGCGCCGGCCGGATCACGGTCTTTTCCGGTGCCGACGGTTCCGTGCTGTGGTCGCGCGACGGCCTGCAGGATGGCGACTGGTTGGGTAGCGGCGCCGGTCACGTGGCCGACGCCAATGGCGACGGCGTGCCGGACGTCATCGCTGCGGCGCGCGCTGCCGACAGTTTCAACGGCCGGGCTTACGTCTACTCCGGCGTCGATGGTAGCATCATCCACACCCTGGCGCCGACGGCTCCCTTGAGCAACTCGGGTACGTTCGGCCGCTTCTTCGCCCGCGGCGCCGGCGACGTCGACGCCGACGGCACGGAAGACGTCTTTATTGGCGACTACCGTGCGCTGAACGGCGACGGCCGCGCTTACGTTTACTCCGGCGCCGACGGTTCGGTCATCCACGTTTTCGACGCCGAGGCCAGCGGCGACAGCATCGGCCCCGGCCGGGGCATCCCCGACGTCAATCGCGATGGGCACGCCGACGTCATCGTCGCCGGCTGGCGCTCGAGCGCCGGCGCGACGGAGGGCGGTAAAGTGTGGGTTCGCTCTGGCGCCGACGGCTCCATCCTGCACACGGCCACGGGCGAGATCGAGGGTGATCAACTGGGCGTGGACGCCCTCTATCTCGGCGACATCAGCGGCGATGGCCGACCCGAATACCTGCTGACGGCCGTCGGGCTGGACTTCGCCGGCGAGGACGTGGGCCACGCTTACGTGACGACGTTCAAGACGGCCCCTCCCCGCTAAGCTAACGCCGTTCTTCTTCTCCAAAAACAGCGAGGGCGCCTCCGGCATTTGATGGCCGGGGCGCCCTCGTTTTCATTTCTCGCAGGCGGCCGTTCGCCGGCGGCTCAGGAGCCAGGTGTCGTGCTGCGCACGGAATCGAAGATCCCCAGGATGCGCTTGGCGATCCCGGTCCAGCCGAAGTTGCGGCGAGCGAAACGGGCGCCTTCTACCGATAGCTCCTGGGCCAGGCTGGCGTGGAGCATGGGCATCGCCAGCATCGTGCCTAGCTCTAACGGCCGGTTCGGGTCGGCGTACAGGGCGTGGTGGCCGAAGTCGATGAGGTCGAAGAGGCCGCCGTGCACGGTGATCACGGTGGGGGTGCCGCAGGCCATCGCTTCAATGGCAACCATGCCGAACGGTTCGTAGCGCGAGGGCAGGGCGAAGACGGCCGCACCCCGGTAATAGTTGGCCAGATCTTCGTCGGGGACGTATTGTACCCATTTGACGCGGTCATTGATCCCCAACTCTTCGGCCAGCTCGCGCAAATCGGCGACGCCAGCGTCGTCCTGTTCGGAGTCTTCGCCGCCGATGGCGGCGACCAGGCGTGCCTCGGGCACCAGCTCAAAGACGTAGGGCATGGCCTTCAAGAGTAAGTCATACCCCTTGTTGCTAGCCATGCGGCCCAGCACCAGCACGTCGCGCTCTTTGAAACCGTATTCGGCGCGCAGCTTCTCCCGCTCCTCCTTCCGCGCCGGGGAAAAGCGATTCTCGTCCATGCCCGGCGGAACGGTGCTGATGTGTCGCGGCAAGACGTCGTAACGTTCCTCGATCAGTTCTGTCTGGGGTTCGGTGGTGGCAATGACCTGGTCGCACGTCTGGTAGACGAGGAACTCGGTGCGAATGCGCTCTTCAAAGCGATACTCTTCTTCCATCGCTTCCTCGTCCATCTCTTCGCCCATGTTATGTTTCTTCCACCAGCCCAGGGAGTGGGGGGTGTGCACGTGGGGGATGCCCAGTTCCTCGGCGATTTTTTGGCCGCCCCAACCGGCGTCCCAGTAGTGGGAGTAGACGACGTCGTACTGGATGCCCCGGTTGCGGGCGGCTGAGAGGAAGTTGGTTACGAAATCGCCCAGGTAGTCGTGCATGTCCTCCTTGCGGATAAACTCATCCCCGCCGAAGGGAATCCGCCATACCCGGAAATTCTCGTTGACTTCGTCGACTTCCGGCTGATCCTCGAACTGGCGCGTGACGAGATCAACGCGCCGGCCCAGGCGGCTGAACCGCTTGGCCAGCTCCAGCACGTAGACGACCTGGCCCCCCGTGTCCGGCTTACCCAGCTCCGGTTCGGCGCTAACGTAGCCGTGCAGTGAGAGCATTAAGATCGAATTGATTACCTGTCCCGGTGGACTAGCCATCGTTCGCACTCCTGAAAGTAGCCCGTGGGGCAGTGATCGCCACCGCTAATGGCGCCCCGCCGAGCATACTAATCGTTTCCTCTGCACATTGGGCGGATAACATAGCGTCCTTGCCAGTTGTTCGGAAGACGCCTGATACAATACTAGTATACGATCTCCCCGGAGAATAACAATGGAAGCGATTTCCCGCGAGGAGGCGAACGAGGCGTGGTACGCTCGCAGCGTTGGAGATCAGTGCTACAATTGAGCGACGATGCAGGACGAAAAAGCACTCCCAGCACCCATTCACCGCGTTCTTCTCTCCTTCGCCCTCCCCGTGGCCGGGGCCATCGTAACGGCCGTCCTTCTGGTTGAAGGAGTGCCGGTCACGCCGGCCGGTAAAGCAGTCGTTCTGGGGGCGCTGGGGATCGTGGGCTGGCTTATGGGCGTGCGCTGGTACGGTCTGGGGGGCACGGGGATTCGCGGCGGCCGGCCGCTCTACGCCAGCATCGGGTTCGCGGCGCTGGGGTGGGTCGTCTTCTTTGCCGCCCGCCTTTATTGGGTCGGCAGCAACGAAGACGTCGTCGTCTCCCGTAATTTTGGGCAGATGGCCCTTTACCTCACCCTTTTCGAGGCTTTTTCGGTCCAGGTGTGGGCGTTTGGCCTTTTCTTTCGCAGCGTCGCCGACTGGCGCGGCCCTTTGGCGGCCGCTCTCAGCAGCGGCCTCCTTTTTGGCCTCGTCGCTTCCCAGCTCTTCGAAGAAGCCTTTATCACCGGCCCCAGCAGCCTGCTCTACTTTATGGCGTGGGGCGTTTTTTACGGCCTCATTCGCCTGCGCACCGGCAGCATTCTGGGCGCCGTCATCGTCCAGGCCATGCAGAGTCTGACCGCGTGGCACATCTTGCTCCCGGAGCCGGAGCCGGCTATCGCCGAACTGCAAAATCTCTACCTGGCGGCCGTTACCTTCTACGCCATCTTCATCTGGCGCCTGTGGCCCACCGAAGAGGGCGATTATCGCGTATGATTCGAGCACCTGATCCAGATTGCCTGCACCGGCGGCAGAAACGATAGTTCATGATGGAGGGAATGATGGAGTACAAGAATATTTTGACCCGCACGGAAGATCGCGTGGGCGTCGTCCAGTTTAACCGCCCGAAGGCGTTGAACGCCCTCAACCAGGAGATGATGAGCGAGATTATCGACGCTCTGGAAACGTTCGACGCCGACGCCGACGTCGGTTGTATGATCGTCACGGGCAACGAGCGCGCCTTTGCGGCCGGCGCCGACATTAAGCAGATGGCCGAGGCGACGCCGGTCGACATGCTTGATAGCCCCTTCATTGATTACTGGGATCGCCTGCGGCGCATCAACAAACCGGTCGTGGCCGCCGTTTCCGGCTATGCTCTCGGCGGTGGCTGCGAGTTCGCCATGGCGTGTGACATGATCGTCGCCAGCGAGAGCGCGCAGTTCGGCCAGCCGGAGATCAACATCGGCGTCATGCCGGGGGCCGGCGGCACGCAACGGCTGACCCGGGCGGTGGGCAAGGCGTTGGCCATGGAGATAGTCCTCACCGGCCGCCGCCTGAGCGCCGACGAAGCGGTCCAGCACGGTCTGGCCAACCGGGTGGTGCCCGTCGAAACGTACCTCGACGAGGCCATCAAATTTGCGGCCCAGATTGCCGAACAGGCGCCTATCGCGGCGCGCATGGCCAAGGAGGCCGTCAACGCCGCCTTCGAAACGACGTTGCAGGAGGGGTTGAGCTACGAGCGCCGCCTCTTCTATCTCCTCTTTAGCACCGAGGACCAGAAGGAGGGCATGGAGGCCTTCATCAACAAGCGGCCGCCCGAATGGCAGGGCCGCTGATGCCGGCCGGCGAACCACAAAGGGTCCGTTTGGCGGCGGAACGGAGCGCGCCGCGCCCATGACGCTTTCCGTTTATCTGCTGCGTCCTCCTGATCCCGAACCCCTGGCCACTTTGCGGGAGAAACTGTCGCCGGACGTGGAGCTTGTGCTGGGGCCGGATTTACCGGAGCCGGCGACCTATCAGGTGCTGGTGGCCGGCCGTCCGCAACGGGAACACGTGACGGCCAGCCCTTGCCTGCACACCCTGATCATTCCCTGGTCCGGCATGCCCGAGGAGACCCGCTCGTTGATGCTGGATTTTCCGGGCGTCTCCGTGCACAATCTGCATCATAACGCGGAGCCCGTGGCCGAGCTGGCGCTGGCACTCCTGCTGGCGGCGGCCAAATTCGTCGTGCCCCTCGACCAGGCGCTGCGCCGTCACGACTGGACGTTTCGCTATGAGCCGCCGCCCACCGCCTTGCTCCACGGCAAGACGGCGCTGATTCTGGGCTATGGGGCCATCGGCCGTCGCCTTGCTCAGGCCTGCCGGGCGCTGGGCATGTCGGTGGCGGCGACCCGCCGTTCGGCCGCCGTCCGCTATGAAGAGGAGGGGGTCGCCATTCACCCTGCGGCGGCCCTCCCCGAGCTGTTGCCGCGCGCCGACGCCTTGATTGTTACCCTGCCGCTGACGCCGGAGACGGAGGGGTTGCTGGGCGAGGCGGAGTTAGCGTTGCTCCCCGAGGGGGCCGTCCTGGTGAATGTGGGCCGGGGCACCATTGTGGAGCAGGAGGCGCTGTACGAGGCGCTGCACCGGCGCCGCTTGCGGGCCGCCGGCCTGGACGTCTGGTACAACTATCCCCCAGATGCCGAAAGTCGCACCGACACGGCGCCGGCCGACTACCCTTTCCCCGAGCTGGAAAACGTGGTGATGAGCCCTCACCGGGGCGGCAGCACGGACGAGACGGGGCGCCTGCGCATGGCCCATCTGGCGCGGTTGCTCAACGCCATCGCCCGCGGCGTTGAGCCGCCCAACCGCGTTGACGTGGCGGCCGGTTATTGAGCAGCATCGAGTGCAGAAGCCATGCTGATTCATGGACTCCTCCCGGAGGTTTTCATCGCTGCGCCACGAGCGACTCGGCACGGCCAATCTCCGGGAGGATGGGCTAGGTGGCCTTCCTAACAGCGTCGTGGAACCATCCGGCCGTTATGACGGCGGCGCTGCAAACTCGTAGATCAAGAGGTCGCCGAAGGTGTGGACGTCGGCCGGCCGGTAATGCTCCCGCATCCACTCCAGATGGGGGTGTTCCCGGCCAGCGGCGGTGAACTCTTCGCGCGCCTGCTCGAAGAGAACGAGGTAGACGCGATCCTGCTCCCCGACGGCCGTCTCCAGGTCGGCCGTGGCCGAGATGCCTAGTGCCTGTTGTGTGGGAGGGGCCAGCGTGTCGGCGGGGCTGCCCGGCTCGTCGGCGATGAAGGATTGGGGCAGCGCGCGGTCGCGATAATGGGTGGGCAGGAAGGTCAGCTTATTGCTGTGAACGATGGCTGCCGAGTCGCCGTCGGCCCGGAGAAAGGCCGCTGCCTGGTCGAAAGGGGCGCGGGGAAAGCCGGCGTAGGTGTAATGATTAAAGAGGGAGAGGGCGGCTATGGCCAGCGCCGGGAGCCAGATCCCCCATTTCAGCACGCGCGGCGTCCGGCCGGCGACCAGCACGCCCCCGACCAGCACGTAGTAGATCAGGGCTGAGGGCAGGAGCGCGCGCACGATGTAGATGGGCCTTACCTGCGAGATGAGAAAGGCGAGGAGGGGCGGCCCCGCGGTCAGGAACAGAAGCAGCGCGTAGGGATGGGAAAAGCGGTCCGGGTCGACGGCCGGCCGGCGGCGCGCCAGTTCCAGAGCCAGCAGGGCGAGAATCAGCAGGCTGAGAAGGAGGACGGGTGGCAGCAGCCAGGGGGGAAGGGCCTGGTTGTCGTAAGCAAAGTGGAAAATCAGCAAAGTCTGTACGATTTCGGTGATGCCCGGCCGCGTTACCCAGTATGCCTGCTCAATCTTGCCGAGCTGGCTGGGCACGATCAGCAGCCACGGCGAGAAGAGGAGGGCCATGAGCAGGTGGGACAGGAGCAGGGAGCGCAGGTGGACGGGGCGCCGCGCCCGCCACCAGGCATATAAGATCCACAGAGCGAGGGCGGCGACGAAGAGGGCGCCCAAATTGTGCGCGTACATGGTCACTGCGCCCGAGACGGCAAAGGCAACCCAGTTGGGCCAGCCGCCGTCGCCCCAGGCGCGGACCAGGAAGAGCGTCGTGGCCAGTGCGGCCAGCCCCAACAGCGCGTACATACGCGCTTCCTGCGAGTAATAGACGTGGAAAGGGGCAAGGGCCGTGATCACGGCCGCGGCCAGGCCCGCGTTGCGGCCGAAGAGGCGGCGGCCCAGGAGATAGCTGACGACGACCGTCGCGACGCCGATGAGCACCGACAGCAAACGCACGGCCGCCGGCGATTGTCCCCAAAGGGCCATCCAGCCATGTAAGATGGAGTAGTAGAAGAGGGGGTGGACGTCGGCCGCTGCGCCGTCGACCGGCGTCACCGTGCCGGCGAACATGGTGGCCAGCGATTTCTCGCCGAACAGCACGCTGAACGCCTCGTCGTACCATATTGGACGGCCGCCCAGGTTGATCAGCCGCAACGCAAAGGCGAGCGCCGCCACGGCGGCCGGCCACAGCCAGCCCTTCCTGTTGAGTGTCCGTGTTCCCATCATTTGATTGCCGTCATTGAACGATCTTCTTACCGAACGCCTTCCTCGCCAACGTTATTCGACGCGGTAGATAAACACGGAGTAACCAACCCGGTCGTCCGGTTCGCGCGCCCGGAACCAGGCGAACGTTTCCTTTTCTGGGGAAGGTAACTCCCAGAGCATCGTGACGCTGATAGCGTAGATGCCCGGTTCAGGATCGTCCCGGTCCAGAGGGGGATTGCCCCACAGGTCGAAGTGGTAGGGCATTCCCGGTAACGGTTCGTATTCAATGCCGTAATAGTCAGGATCGGCCGTCCCGTACCAGGCCAGCTTTACCTCTTCCACGTCGTTCTCTTCTATCCACTGCTTCAGGCGGATCAGATCCTGACCCCAATCGATGCTGCTGTCGATCAGGATCTCGTGGCCGTTTTCTGGCCCGCCGCTGGCCAGATTGAAGTAACTGAGATAGTGAGGATGAATCCAGACGTCGGCCGCCAGAATGGCGAGCACGGCCAGCGGCAGCGAGAGGGAGGCCAGCGTTGATAGCCATCCGTCCCTGAATAGGCGCTGCGGCGGCCGGAAGGCAAAGAGGGACGTGCTTGCCAAACCGCTGATCAGGAGCAGTAGAAATGGCAGCACGGGCAGCAGATGCCGGTAGCCGACGTTCAGGGAGTTGGGCGTCAGCAGTAGAAAGAAGAAGAGGGAAGGAACGAGCAGGAATAGGGCGCGCGCTCGCTTCTGCCGGCGTTTAACGAGATAGACGGCGGCCGCCAGCAAGAGCAGCAAGGTCGGCAGCGGCGTCTTAACCAGAAAGGTCATCAGGAAGTAGGCGGGAAAGCCGCTATATGAGTATTCGCCCAACAAGAAAGCGTGACGGCCGCCCCGGGCCAGCACGTACACGTGCTCAAGCCCGGCCCAGAAGGTGGGCATGGGCCCCTGGAACCGGTTGAGTGACTCAAGGTAGTTGAAGCGGAAAGGCCCCCACTCAAAGGCAAACGCAGCCCAGACAATGAGCAGGCCGATCAGCCCGCTGAGTCCGAGCTGGACCAGGGCGCGCAGCGAATTACGCCAGTTCCAGGCCCGGCCGTAAAGAGGCGGGAGGACGGCGACCAGGCCAAAGAGGAAGACGAATGCCGGCGAAGCAAGCTTGCTGCTGAAGGCCAGACCCAGAGCCGTGCCGGTCAACAGCAGGCGTGGCCACGACCAATCATCGGCGCTCCACAGATGCCACAGACAGAAAACGGCCAGCAGCAAGAACGCCGCTCCGCCCAGGTCGGTCGTGCTGTACCGGCCGTGCGCCAGGATGTTGGGATCGAAGAGGAGGAGCAAAAAGGCAAAGGGCGCGGACGACGGTCCCCAGAAGGTCCGGGCGAAGTGGTAGCCGATCAGGGCCATGCCCAGGGTCAGGAAGATGATGGGCAATCGCGCCAGAAAGATTGCCTGCGTCACGTCCAGGCCGCTTTCCCAAAACAGGATGCGCGAAAAAGGAAACCAGCCCATGCGCTCTTCCCAGCTTGCGTCGTCCAGCGGCAGCTCGACGTCGGGAATTGTGAGCAGGGGCAGCGCGCTGAGCGTATTGATCAACGGCGGATGGACGAGGCTGAAGCGGGGATCGGCGGTGCGCAAATAGACGAGGCCCCGGGTCACGTGGTACTGTTCGTCCACCACGGGGCTGTCTTCCACCACGCTGTCCAGGGCGAGGAAGAAGAAGAGGAGAACGGCCGCCACGACGATCCACCGGCGTTTCATCTTTCCAGCGCGTAGAGAATGTAGGCGCCGTCCCAGTCGGCGACGGGCGTCAGGGCGTCCTCTTGTAACTGCTGCAAGATGGCCAAATCTTCGTCGGTCACCGGATCGAAGTCGGCCTCGACGATGCGCTTCACGCCATCCTGGTAGAGGAGGACGTGGGTCATCCCTTCCGCTCGCCAGGCGGACGCGATCTCACCGGCGTCGTGATCCAGGAAGTGGGTGTGGTGCAGGAAACGGTCGAGCAGGGCGTCCGGCCGGCAATCGACTGCGCACAGATAGCTCCGCGGCTCCCAGAGGAAGACGACGCCGGCCCCGGCCGGCAATTCGTTGATTTCCTCCATGACGACCTGGTGCAGGCCCAACCGCCGCTGACGGAAGTGGGACGGCGACTCCAGGCCGGCCGTGACGGGCAGAGGGTTCAGATCCAGGAAAGCGGTGAACTGAGTGAATAGTAGGAGCCCCAGCGTCAGGGTGACTACCGTGCGCACGAGCCAGGGAATGTCCAGTTGTGGCCGGCGCAAAGCCGTCAATCTTTCGAGCCCTGCGCTACCCAGCACGGCGACCACGCCAAACATGGGTAATAAGAGGCGCGTTTGTAGGAGCAAGGCCGTGCGCGCCAGGCCCCACAGCCACAGCAGGTAATTCACCCCGAAGAAGAGCAGAAGGTGGCCGGCCGTTCCCCGTTCCCGGCGATCCAGGTGGCGCCAGACGGCCGCCAGCAAACCGCCGGCGATGAGCAGCAGCGGGCCGGCCGTCGAATCGTAAAGCCTGCCGGCTGTGCCGAGCACGGTCGCTTCCAGGGGCGCCGTCAGCAGGCGCCAGGGGGCCGTCGCGGCGAGGCCGGTGCCCGGCCGGTCGTACCACCAGCCGCGCCAGGCGTCCCAATAGCGGGCCTCGTCCAGAAAGAAAGGGTAGACGGGGTTGCCGGTCGTGATGGCGTTCTCTATCAGCCAAGGAAGCACGGCCGCCAGAGCGACGATACCCACCAGGGCCAGCCGCCGTGCGATAACGGCGATGCCGTCGCGGCGGGACGTCCACAGGATGCTCAGACCGAGGGCGATCGGGATGAGGGCGGCCGTGTACTTTACGCCGCCGCCGAAACCGGCGAAGAGGCCGAGGAGGATGAGCCATCCCCGTTCGCTTTTGCCGGCGCCGGCCGCGCCGTGGGCCTGTCGCCAGCGGAAGAAGGCGTAGAAGGCGGCTGTTGCGTAGAAGAGGAGGGTGACGTCGACGTAGGGCCGGCTCATCAGGTTGAGGGCCGACGGGACCGAGAGGAGGAGGACGCCCGCGTACCATGCTGCGCGCCGGCCGAAGATGCGCCCGGCCAACGTGGCGGTCACGGCGAGCGCCATCAGGCCGTAGCCAAATTGGAAGAGGGCGGGCGCCCGTTCGCCCGCCAGAAGCATGCCGAGGCCGAATTGCATCCCGCCGAGCTGGGGAAAGCCTAAATAGGGGAGGTCAATCGGGTGCCCGATCTGGCCGGCCTCTATGTACAGGCCAGGGCCGGTCAGATGGTAGACGAGGCTGTCCCAGGCCGTCGGCGGGGCCAGCGCGCTGAGAAAGGCGAGGGCGAGGGCGGCCACGCCGTAGAAGCGGAACCAGCGCTCTAGTCCGTCCTCCGGCCGGGGTAGTCTGAAGGTGCGCAGGTCGCGGCTGACCAGCAGTAGGTCGCGCCGCAAGAGCACGGCAAGAGCTATTACTAATACCCAGGCCGCCCACGGCCGGAACAGGCCGACCATGCCCAGGCCCCAGACCAGCAAGGAGACGGCGCCCAGCCCAACGCCGGCCGAAAGGGCCAGGCGCATAGCCGGTCCCTCGTGGCCGAGGAGGCCACCGGCGCCCAGCGCACGCCTGCCCAACGCTGCGCCCAGCCCGCTCACGCCGAGCCAGACGGCAATGCTCAGCGCCGTGCCGCCAAGCGCGCGCAGCATCGCCCCGTCAAACGGCTTGTGCGCCCAAAAGTAGGCGGCGACGATGGCAAACGCCCAGAGAATGACGGCGATTGCTTTTAGCGCCCAGCGCCAGGTGGCGCCGGCAGAAGGTTTATCGTTCATGGTAGCTTGTGACAGATTAAAATACGGCGCAATCCTACCAGCGGCATCAGGGTATCACGGGTACGCTCTTCGATCCATTGGCCGATATCAATCAGCCAGGCTGGGCCGGCCGGAACCAAGACCGTCGTCTGGGCGTGCATTATCTGGAAGCCGGCCAGCGAAACCAGGTGGCGCAGCCGCCGGTAAGGGACGAAGCGGTGGGGGCCTTCGGAGTGGTGCAGCGTGGTGATGGCTGCCAGCGCGTGCACAGGTTCCCAGAGCACGTTGGGCGTGCTCAGGATCAACGTCCCTCCCGGCCGCGTCACCCGCCCCAGTTCTTCGATGAATAGGTCCGGCCGGTCAAAGTGCTCCACGCTTTCCAGGGAGAGGGTGACGTCAAACTCTCCGTCGGCGAACGGCCACTGGTAATCCTTCAGTTGCACCCACCTATAGTTGTCAAAGCCAGCCTCTTGCAGACGCGTCTCACATAACTCCCCCATTTCGCGCGAAACGTCGGCGCAGACGGCCCGTCCAACTTTTCCATGCCGATGGAAGTAAGCGGTGCCGTTGCCCGTACGGGCGCACACGTCCAGCATGTAGGCGTCGTCCGGCAGGTCGGCCGCCCGGAGCGTGTCTGTGAAGCGCCGGAAATAAGAGTGGGCGCCCTCGTTGATTTCGTCGTAGTCGGCGGCCAATTCGTCAAAGTGCGCTTCTAGCATGGCGAAGGACCAGGACGGCCGGGTCCAGTGTTCGATCTCTTGCCGGATGCGGGTCAGTAAGCTGCTCATTTTCCGTCCCTTGAGCCCTCTTTGGCCGGCGAACCGCCAATCGTCACCTTGAACGTCGCCGTGCTCAGCCCCTTGCGCTTCACCGGTTTCGAAAGGCGCTTCCACGTTTTGCGCAGGCTATTGAAGAGGGGGCCGAGCAGACTCAGCGGAATCCATTCGACGATGCGCCGCGCCGGCCGGGTACGCCCGACGGCGAACAGCGTCACGATAAACCCTTCAACCAGCTTGCGGGAAAAAGGAACGTGCGCCGGCCGGTAGCCGTACGTGGGCGCCCGTTTGCCGAGTTTCCTCCGCCAATCGTTGCGAATAAAGGCTCCCCGCTTCTTGAAGTCCAGCATGTGGCCGTGCATGCTCATGGCTTCCTCTACCGGCGTTTCCTCCAGAGAAAGAAGCCCGTCCGCCCGCATCTTTTCCAGCAGCGCCTGCGCCCTCTCGGTGCGGGCCACGACCACGGAGAAACCCTGACCGCGGGCCTCATAGCGGGGGTGCCAGGCGTCGCCCACCGAGATGTCGGTCAATTCGTTGGTGAAATCCACCGCCTGGAGGGAAGCCTGGGTAATATAAAAAGGGATCAGGTAGTTGTAATAAAATTTCTTAGCGCGCAGGAGGCGGCCGGAACGAGTGCGGATTTTCAGGTAGCCCGGCCACTCTCCCTCTCGGTATCGTAGCTCAGTGACCTCGCCGATATCGTCGACGCCGTTGGCCCGCAGGTAGCTCTCGATGGCGCCCAGGTAGATGGCCGTGCCCACGTAAGGGCCGAGGACGTAATCGACCTTCTGCGCGCCGGGGTGTCCCGCCTGTTGCAGAAAGCGCAGCGATGCTACCTGATCGGGTAGCCCGACGTATGCCAAGCGGCCGGTGAAGGCCTCCATTTCCGGCAGAATGACGTTTACCGCCGCCGGCGTGTAGACGCTCTGGCTGGCGCCGCGGATCTCGCTCTCTGTCTGCGCGATGATCGGTTGCGCCAGCCACGGCTTCGGCCGTCCCGGCGCCAGCACGACGGCGCCGTCGACCAGGCCTTCCTGCAGGAGATAGAGCAGCGTCTGGGTGATCACGCCTCCCGACGCCGCCGGCCGGCGGATCGCTTCGTCACAGGCGTAGCCCACATAGATTTGGCGGTACGGCCCGGTGAGCCAGTTTTCCGGCAGCCGGCCGAAGTGCGCGCGGAAAGCGGCCGGGTAGTCAATGCCTTTCCCCGGGCAGGCATCGTAGGCCAGTGGCGGTAGGTCTACCTCTGCGCTGGCACCGGCGGCCGGCAGCGGTCCGGCCGGCGTCTCCTCCATGCGTAGCGTTCCCCCGGATAAGCCGGCGCAGGTACCACAATGGGTGCAGATTCCGGCGTCGATCACGTCTCGCTTTAGTCGATTGATGGTGGTGTCGTCAGGCATCACATTATTGTCAGCGCCATGAGCCAGAGAAAGAGGAATGTGATCACGGAAAGCCAGCGCGGGGCCAGGGAGAAGAGGACGGCCGTGTAGGCGAACACGGAGCTGGGAGAAGCGTAGGGCACCAGAAAAAAAGTGCTGAAGCCTCCGAGAGCCGGTTCTTTCTGCCGAATGGACCATGCCAGCAGGGCAAGGCCGATAGGGATGCCATATGGCCAGGGCGTTACGTCAACCTTGCGCGTCAGGTGTTGCCAGCCCATTTGCAGCGGCCAGAAGCCGTATAGGGCAAAGGAGAGGACAAGAAGGAGCACCGGCAGCCAGAGGATAAATAGCTTCTCTTTCCGCTCGAGATTGACCCAATACGTGAGAAGTCCCGCGCCGAATACCTGGGGTTTAACCAGAACCAGGGCGATGCCCAGGCCCGCCCATGATAATTCCTGCACCGTGAGCAACAGCACAAATCCTAGCAGTGGAACGGCGTCCACCTGTCCCGAAGTGATGAAACGGATGTATGCCGGAGAAAGCAAGCACAGGGCTGCGGCCGGGATTCCGCCTCCCAGACGATGGATGCACCAAAGCCCAACAACGGTTGACAGGACCATCCACAGGGTGCCTGATAGATGCAGGGGGAATAGCGTGAAAGGGGCCAGAATCCACGCCAGCCAGGGAGCGTTGAAGAAGCCGGGAACGGTGTACGGATCGACCACCGACCGACCGGCAGCGTAATAGACGACTTCCCAATCCCCGAAATAGGGCAATTGCCAGAGGACGTATGTGAGCAGCAGTAACGCCAGGCCCGCGAGGATCAGTTCCAGCGGGAAGCTGCCGGATAAATTCGAGATACTTTTTTCGGCCCGGGCTCTTCTCTGTTTGGCGGAGTCCACGCTTCCGTCTATTCCTCTGTATTCCTATGGTAGTTGGGCAGGCGCTTATTAATCAGTTCGGCCAGCAAACCAATGACGGCTATCTGAAATGCGGTCATCACGATGACCAGCGTGCTGACGTCGGCCAGTTGGCCGAGCGCCAGCATCGTGAACAGCGCCCAGGCGACCGCCAGGAGGAAGAGAAAGGCGCTCAGCGGCAGGAACAATTTGAGCGGCGCAAAGTAAAGGGCGATGCGCCACACCAGTTGAGTGAAGTTCAACGTGTCCTGTACCGGCCGGATCTTAGATTTGCCCACGCGTGCATGGTAGTCGATGGGCACGTATCTCACCAGGTAGTGATTGGTGAGCATGGCCAACGTGATCGTCGTGGTGAAGGAAAAGGCGTTGGGCAACATGCCGTTGAAGCGCAGGGCGACGTCGCGGCGGAAGACGCGCAAGCCGGAGTTCAGATCCGGGATCCGCTGGCCGGCGACGTAGTTGGCCAGCTGGCGCAGGGCCCATTTGGCCGGCCGGCGCGAGAGTGGAATTCTCACGTTCTGTCCTACGCGCGCGCCCACGACCATGTCGTACCGTTCCTCCGCCAGGGTACAGACCAGCTCTGGAATCTGCTCGTTAGGATAAGTGCCGTCGGCGTCGGTGATACATATCAGCGGATGTTGCGCGTGGCGGATGCCCGTCTTCAGGGCAGCGCCGTACCCTTGATTGCGCGGGTGTTCTATGACCTTCACGCACGTCACCTGTTGCGCCAGTTCGGCCGTGCGGTCGCCGGAGCCGTCGTCCACGACGATGATCTCGTGCGTCAGGTCGCTCGCTTCCATTACCTGCACCAGGCGCGCCAGCACGCCGGAGATGGCGCCTTCTTCGTTATAGGCGGGTATAACAACTGTGACCTCTGTCATGAGGCGCTATTCTCTCCACACGGTAGATGCTCGAAGCAAGCAAAGGATAGCACAGGGGGCGGATGCCCACAATGGTCCTTAACGGCCATCGGGCGGGGTCGTCTCTATCTTCGCTGCCCGGCCGAGGTCCGACCAGCTCAGCCCGGCGCGCACCATGAAGATCAGGCCGACGAGCGTGCTCGGAAGCCACAACGTTGCGTGCAGCGTCAGCACGTACGCCCCGGCCAGCGCTTCGGGCACGTCATAGAGGACGAGCACGGCGATCCCCGGCGCGTCGAACGTTCCCACATAGCCGGGAGCGGAGGGAAGGATGGTCGCCAGGTTCACGACGCCGTTCATGAAGAGGAGGGCGATGAAATCGAGGGCGAAGGGGAAGGCCTGCATGACCAGCCAATATTTCGCCGTTTCCAGCAACCAGATGGCGACCGAGATGAGAAAGAGGAGGAGGAGCGTGCGCCAGTCGCGCAGGGAGGCCAGGCCGGACAGGAAGCGCCGGCCGAGGGCCAGCACAGGGGGCCGCCACCCCGGCCGCAGAAAGCGGAGAAAGAAGTCCAGCAGGCGCAGCGTTATCTGGGGCCGGGCCGCCAGAGCCAGGAAGAAAAGGAGGGCGCCGAAGAAAAGGGCGCTGCTCGCGAGGAGGAGCGAGCGAATGCCCTCGCCCGGCAGAGGGGCCAGCGGCAGGGCAAGAAAAACGAAGGTCAGGATCGTGAGCCCGTCGAAGATCCGTTCGATGAAGATGGTCGCCAGACCGGCGCCGGCCGAGATGCCTTCCCGGCGGCGCAAGAGATAGGCCCGCAGCAACTCCCCAATGCGGAAGGGGTAGATGTTATTTCCCAGATAGCCGATGACGACGACGGGGAATAGTCGCCGGGAGGGCACCGCCTGCACGGGCCGCAAGAGAAAGGTCCAGCGCCAGCTTCGCGCCCCCACGGTGAGGAAGTAGGCGAGGCCGGCCGGCACTAACCAGCCGTAGTTCGCCTCCCTCAGGCTGGCCCCCACTTCATCCAGGTTCAGGCCGCGCAGGGCAAGCCACAGAAATAGTGCGCTGATCAGTAGTCCGAGCCATAGTCGCCACCGTTTCACGGGTGACAAGTAAACCCCGTTCTGGCGCCCGCCGCAAACGGCGGTTGGTCTGGCCGGCATTGGCGGTAGAATAGGGGTGCCTGCCAGCCGTAGACACCTGGCAGATACCAAAGGAGGCCATGATGGACGTTTTGCGCACCCCCGACGACCGCTTTCAGGATCTTCCGGAGTTCCCCTACCGGCCGCACTACGTGGAGGTGAACGGCCTGCGCGTCCATTACGTGGACGAAGGGAGCGGCGCGCCTATCCTTTGCCTGCACGGCGAGCCAAGCTGGAGTTATCTCTACCGCCGCATGATTCCACTCCTGAGCCCGGACCATCGGGTCGTGGCCCCGGACTGGATCGGGTTCGGCCGCTCAGACAAGCTTCCCGAAATTGGCGATTACTCCTTTCAGATGCATTATGACACGCTGCTCGGTTTTATCGAGGCTTTGGATTTGGAGCAGATCACGCTTGTCTGCCAGGATTGGGGCGGCCTTCTGGGGTTGACGGCGGCCGCCGACATGCCCGACCGCTTTGCGCGGTTGGTGATTATGAACACCTTCCTCCCCATCGGAGAGGAGCCGCTGGGCGAGGGGTTTGAGAGCTGGCTGGCCTTCATCGAACGTGTCGGCAAGCGCCTTCAGGTCGGCCGGCTGATGGCCCGCTCGTTCCAGCGGGAGGAGAGCCGTACGCCGGCCATTCGCGCAGCTTATGACGCTCCCTTTCCTGATCCTGAGTATCGGGCAGGGGCGGCAGCCTTCCCCCTGTTAGTCCCCCAGGCGGCGGACGATCCCGGCGCGGCCGAGATGCGCCGGGCGCGCGAGCGGCTGAGCGAGTGGCAGAAGCCGGCGCTGGTCCTTTTCTCCGACGGCGATCCCATCACCCGTGGCGCCGACCGCTTTTTCCGCGAGTTGATTCCCTCCGCGCGGGAGCAGCCGGAGATCACGGTGGAGGGCGCCGGCCACTTCCTGCAAGAGGACAAAGGGCCGGAGATTGCCCGGTACATTCTGGATTTCGTCGACCGCTCCCCGCTCTGAGCCACCCGCTCAGAAAGTTTCCCGCAAACTGGCATACGTAATCTCGGTTGGTTTCCGGGAAACTGAGACGTTCAGATTTAGGCGGGAGTGGATGGGAGTCGAACCCACCGCCGCTCGCTCGGCGCGACCGGCCACTGGTTTTGAAGACCAGGGCATCCACCGGGACACAACCACTCCCCTCTTATCGCCACTATAACGAAAAGAACAGGGCGCGACAAGCTAATTTTCCGTTAGAAAATTTGACAGGTCTCCAGGGCTTGGGTAGAATTCTCACGCTTTCAAATTGCGACTTTTTGCCTTAACAGTTGGTTCGACATGGGCCGGGATAGCTCAGTTGGTAGAGCACTGCACTGAAAATGCAGGTGTCCCCAGTTCGAGTCTGGGTCCTGGCATTTTGCTGAAAATCTGATATAATTTCAGCATACCTGCGGGTGTAGTTCAGTGGTAGAACGTCTCCTTGCCAAGGAGAAGGTCGTGAGTTCGAATCTCATCGCCCGCTCTGGCTACCGGCAGGCATTACGCCTGCCGGTGTCGTTTCTGGCGACGTGGCCAAGTGGTAAGGCAGGGGTCTGCAAAACCCCCATCACCGGTTCGAATCCGGTCGTCGCCTCTATAATCATTCACCGGGAACAGCCCTCGCACCAGGCGAGGGCTTTTTGATTCCCAATCCCGATAGTGCCTTACTCAGAAATCGCTTGCCCCTGGTAGAAGCAGGAGAGATCGTGCTCACCGCTGAACGATGCCCGTACTGAACTTCCCTCTTCAAGATAACGGGTATGGGGTAGCCGGCTGCGCACTTCGCTGCCGTCATCCAGCACAACGTAATAGATCTGGTCGATTCCCGTGAAACGGCGGGCGCGAATGCGGCCGTTGCCGTTTTCGGTGGCTTCCAGGTGCACGTCGTCCGGTCGCACCAGTACCTCTACCTCGGTCCCTTCAGGAACGTTCAGCGATTGCGGTAATAAACCCAATGGCGTTTCCACTCCGGCCGCCGTCATGCGACCCGGCAAGAAATCCCCCTGACCGATGAAATCGGCCACAAAACGGGTGGCCGGCCGGTGAAAGACCTCTTCCGGCCGCGCAATTTGCTCGATCCGGCCCTGGTTCATCACCGCTACCCGGTCGCCGATGAACAGCGCCTCTTCCTGGTCGTGGGTTACGAAAATGGCCGTGGCCCACGTTTGCTTGAGCAGGTCGCGCACCTCTTCCCGCACCTGCATGCGCAGCGTTGTATCCAGGTTGGAGAACGGTTCGTCCAGGAGCAGCACGGCCGGTTCCGGCGCTAACGCCCGGGCCAGCGCCACTCGCTGTTGCTGGCCGCCGGACAACTCGTGCGGCATCTGGTCGCTCAGTCCCATCAGCCCCACCAGATCCAGCATTGCCTCCATGCGAGCTTCCTGGTCTCTCCCGTTTTTCAGGCCGAAGGCGATGTTCTCCGCCACGCTCAGGTGGGGAAAGATGGCGTAGTCCTGGAAGACCATCCCCACCCGCCGTTTTTCCGGAGGCGCGTGCGTGCGGGCGTCGGCGACGGTCTTGCCCGCTATTTCAATCCAGCCATCGTCGATTTGCTCAAAACCGGCGATCAGCCGCAGGGTCGTCGTCTTGCCACAACCGCTGGGTCCGAGCAGGGCCAGGATCTGGCCGGTTGCCACGGTGAACGTAACGTCGTCGACGACGGGGGGGCCGCCGAACGATTTCTTCAGTTGGTGGCAACGAACGGTCGTTTCGGGCATACTATGCAGTTGCTTGCTGGATGAAGGCCAGCTATGATCCTTCGTCTCAGCAAGCCTCCTCCGGTCAGTAAAATCATCCTTCACTCTGTCGCCAGCCGTCGTTCGGCGGGCGACGCCACAGATGATTGTAGCGGACGGATTCCGCCAGGCCACAAAACTGTTGCCGAATAGGCTATTACTAAGTTATTATTATAAATATGATAAAAATGTAGCAGTTGGAGTCAGCGATGAAACCCAGTGTGGCAATGCGCGAGTATCTGGCGGAGATCTACCGCCTGCAAGAGGACGAGCCGACGGTGAGCACGACCAGCCTGGCCGAGCGGCTGGACGTCTCGGCGCCGGCCGTGCCGCGCATGCTGAAGCGACTCAAGAGCGCCGGCTACGTCAAGCATATCCCGTATCAGGGCGTGGAGTTGACAGAACACGGTCGCGAGGAGGCCCTGCGCGAACTGCGCCGGCACCGCATCCTCGAAGTTTTTCTCGTGGACGTCATGGATTTCACGTGGGATGAGGCGCACGAGCACGCCGATCAACTGGGCCAGGGTCTAAACGACGTTTTGGCGGAGCGGATGGCCGAGATGACGGGGCATCCGACTCGCTGCCCTCACGGCGAACCGATTCCTGATTCGGAGGGGGAGCTGCCGGAGGTCGACGACATCTGTATCATCAATTTGGGCGTCGGCCATAAGGGCGTCGTGAGCCGCGTGCGCACTCACGATCCGGAACGGCTGAAATACTTTGCCAGCCTGGGGTTGGTTCCCGGCGCTGCCTTTTCTATCGTCGGCCGGGCTCCCTTCAACGGGCCCATGCGCCTGCGGGTGGGCCGCGACGAAGTGGTGCTGGGAGTGGAGTTGACGAAATCGCTATGGGTGACGCCTGAAGATTGATCGACGGCCGGCGTTCAGGGGAAAAGCCGTCGCGCCTTGACTTCGGCGATGGCGTCCTCCCGGTAGCGGAAGAGGCGCGCCGGCCGGCCTTCCCCCTCCCTCCTTTTCTTGCCCGTATACTCCAGGATCTCCGCCGAGAGCACTTTCCGCCGGAAGTTCCGCTTGTCCAGCGACTCGCCCAGAATCAACTCGTAGGCGTGTTGTAGCTCCGACAGGGTAAAGGTGTCCGGCAGCAGTTCGAAGCCGACCATCGTGTACTCCAGCTTGTAGCGCAGGCGCGTCAATGCGTAGTCGACGATCTCGCCGTGGTCGAAGGCCAGTTCGGGCAAGTCGTCCACGCGGAACCAGCCGGCCTCGGCCGCGTCGCTGCCGGCCACGGGGTCGTCGATGGCGTCGGCCGGCACGACGGCGAAGTAGGCCACCGTGATCACCCGCGTGCGCGGGTCGCGATCCGGATCGCCGAAGGTATATAGTTGCTCCGTATAGACGTCGCGAACGCCCGTCTCTTCTGCCAGTTCCCGCGCGGCCGCCTCTTCCAATGACTCCTCCATGCGCACGAAGCCGCCGGGAATTGCCCACATGCCGGCGAAGGGCCAATGTTTGCGCTTCACGAGCAGCACGCACAAAGCGTCTTCGATGAGTGAAAAGATCACGACGTCGACCGTCACCGACGGCCGTTCATATTCAGTAGGGTCGTAATCTTCCGGCGAGGGCTCAGGCGAAGCGTCTCCGGTGTCAGACGGTCGATCAGCAGGGTCAGCCATCATCCTCCTCGTAATGTGCCAAGATAAAAAGCCCCTTGCCGGGTTGGCCAAGGGACTTTTTAGAACGTTCGATAACCGTTTGCCGGTGGTTTATGGTCCGGGTGGATTCGGGGGGATGGAGGGCGGTTCAACTTCGTCGGCGCGCGGCTCCAGGCCGAAATCAAGCGGTTCCGGGATGTTCAGCCCACCCTGTTCCACAAGCTGGGGCAGGCTGACGGCCGTCGTGATGAAGACGCTGTTGTCACCTTGTGACCTCAACGCCAGATCCATCTCCAGGCCCCGATCCATGGCCCACTTTAGCGCCAGCGCGTCCTGCAGGGGCATGCTCAAGATGACGACGTCCGGCGCGCGCTCTCTCCTTTCAAAGAGAGGGGACGGTGTCGCCTGTGGCCCCGGCTGCTGTTGGCCGGTCGGTTGCTGTTGTTGCTCTCCTTCCTCTTGTTGCTGTTCCTGTTCGGCCGGCGGCGCCGCGGGTCCGGCCGGCGCCTCGCCTTCCGTTAAGTCCCCTGGGTGCTCCCAGGTGCCGACCCAGAGCACTTCTGCCTGCTGTATCGTTAGCTGGGTGACGCGCCGCGGGATCTGTAATAGTTCGCTTCCGTCCCACTCCGATTGCCCGCCGGGACCGATGCTTGCCGTCAGGCTCAGCTCGGGAATAAATTCTAGCCGCCCCTGCGCAATGCGTTCAAAGAGGAAGCTCCCACCTTCTTCCAGGATCTGCTCGTCGACCAGTTGCAGGAAGTTCGGGCGCGCGGTCTGAAATTCGGGATCGATGTCGATGAACGAAAGGCTGCCCAATACGTCGACCAGGTCGCCCGGCCGCATGGCGTAGGCGGCGCCCGAGTAGCGGTTGATGGGGAAGGCGACGGCTACGCTGCCCTGATTCACGTAATTGGCCAGATCGGAGCCCATTGACGCGATATCCGTCGGGCTGACGGCGAGCATGGAGTTGAGAATGGCTTGCCCGGGCTCGATTCGCGTCCGGGTGATGCGGTCGACCACGTCTTCACGGTTCTGAAAAACGTAACCGGCGGAAATGGCGATGTTCGTGTCCGGCCGTCTTTCGATGACGAGGAAATCCTCCTCGATTTGCGTCCCGGGGGGCATCGCGATGCGCGCCACGACGACGGGCACGAAGTTATGTTCTGGCGTTGCCGTGGGCGTCGGTTCTACCGGTTCCGCCTCCTCTTCGTCGATGTCGGGAACGGCGTCTTCGCCGCCTGGCAACAGATCGGTCACGACGTCGAGCCCGCCGCCAAAGAGTACCACCAGAACGACGGCCGCTGCCGCGACGAGCAAGACTAGGATGAGTAAGATAAACGTTCTTGCGCGCATAGTGGTTTCCTTACGTTAAATAGCGTGATCGCCTGAATTAGCTGCCTGCATTGGCCGGCCGGCCGCCTACTGGCCCTCTTCCGGCGCGGTCTCGGGCGCGGTTGGGGTCACCGTGACCAGGACCGGGTTGGCGGTGAAACCGTAATCAATGGGCGGTTCGATGCCAAACCGTTGCAGGAAGGAAGCGAGGTCAATTGTGTCGGCGTTGTAAATCTGTGTGTCGTTAGGTGGGCGCAGCGCAAAGTCGATGTCGGCCGTCACCTCTACCGCGTACTTCAAGACCAGTTGTTGCTGTGGTGTCATTGCCAGCAAGACGACGTCGGGCGGGCTGGGCGTCGCCGTGGGTACCGTGCCCGTCTCCGGCGTCGGCGTTGCCTCGACGTCTGGTGTGGGCGTTGCGGTTGGCACGCCTACGGCCTCTTCCGGTTCCCAGGGGCCAACCTGGACAACTCTGGCTGCCTGCAGGACGAACGAGACGCGTATTGGCCGCTGTGTTTCTGACGGTGAAATCAGCGCCAGGTCGCCGTTGGGCAGTGTCTCGAAGCGGCCGAGAGGGTCGATGACGAGAATTGATCGCTCGATCTGTGCTTCCCCTTCCTCGCCTTCGGACACTGTCTCGATAGTGAAGACGCCGCTGTTTTCCAGCAGGGACTTAAACTCCTCGTCGATCCGGGAGATGTAGAAAGTGATCATGACGTCGACCGTGTCCCCTTCGGCGAAGCCATAGGCCACACTCGACAGGCGATCCATGGGGACGCCCTGGGCCACGTAACCTTCTGGGATCAGAGAGGAGGGGCCGAACTCCTCCACGCCTGCCAGGGTTGGATCTTCGATGAGAGAATTTCTGGTCAGCGTTTGCCCCTGGAAGATGTCTGTGCGCGCGTACTTACCGACGGCCTCGTCGAGATCGGTGATGACGTTTTCGCCAACCAGCTCGGCGCGGCGTAAATCGGTCGTCAATTCCGCTTCAGTCATTTGCCATCCGCGGGGTACCGTTTGCAGAGAAACGACGACTTCTACCAGTGCGGGGGGCGAGCTGGGCGCTGCTTCTTCGGCTACCGTTTCCTCTTCTGCAGGGGCAGGGGTTCCTTCTGTAACTTCCGGTACGACGTCCTCCGGCCCGCCGGCCTGTAGCAAGAAGAATAGCACCACTACCAGCAGCAACAAACCGCCCACCAGAAATAGAATGGCTACTGTGCGTCGGCCCATAATTCTGTTCCTTGTCTCGTAACTGTTGGCGCGAAAGAATCCAGTGTTAAGTCAAGTTCTGGCGACTTTCCATTCTCATTATAAGCGGAAGTCAATAATATGTAAACCTCAGAATGACAATATGTTAACATAGGCCAAAAGCGAGGGCAAGTAGCCGAAAAGTCACATTCCGGGCGCGGCGTCGGGGTTGAGGAAGGCAGAGGCGGCCGAGGAATCCGGCTGTTGGGTGGGAATGATGAAAGTAAAGGCGCTGCCTGCCCCCGCCCGGCTCTCCACCCAGATACGGCCGTTATACGCCTCGACCAGGGCGCGGACGATAGAGAGCCCCATCCCCAAACCGCCGGCGCGAACTTCCTCCTCCCGGCGATCGGGGCGATAGAAATCGTCGAAGATCTGGAGTTGATCCTGCGGGCTGATCCCGATCCCCTCATCCTTCACGCTGATGGCTGCAAATTGTTGCTCTTTATCGTCGGTTGCCTCCAGCGTCGCGTGGATGCGAATCGTGCCCCCCGGCCGATTGTACTTGATCGCATTCGACACCAGTTCCTCTAAGATGGTGGAAAGGTGGATGGGATCGGCCTGGATGGCGGGGAGGCGGTCGTCTACGTTCACTTCGATCTGTTGCCCCGTCTGTGCCGCGGCCGGGCCCATTTCCCGGGCGATTTGTTGCGCCAGCCGCCTCACGTTTGCCTGTTGTTCTGGCAGCGAGAAGCGTTCGCCCTTCACCGACGCGACAAAAATGAGGCCGTTGACCAGTTGTACCATGCGCTGCACGTTCCGCTGGATCGTTTTCAGGAATTGTTGTTGCTGGCTGCTCAGGTTGCCGCCTACGTTGCTCTGCATCAGTTCCACGTATCCCTTGAGCGCCGTGAGGGGCGTCCGTAGTTCGTGGGAAACCGTCGTCAGGAAAGCGGCCTTTGCCTGTTCCGCCCGGCGGGCGTCGGTCACGTCGCGCAGGACGACGACCGTTCCCTGGACCGCTCCGGCCTCATCGTAGACGATGCTCATCTGTTGCCGGACAATGCGGCCGTTTAGCTCGACTTCGCTCTGGGTGGACCCGCCGTCGTCACCTATCATGGCCGGCCGGGCGGGGAGCCAGGCCATGGTCTCGGCGACCGCCTGCCCGACGAACTCCTCGGTGCCGACACCCATGATGGTCGCCGCCGCCTGATTGACGTATTCGACGACGCCTTCACGGGTGACGACGACGCCGTCTTCGATGCACTCCAGGATTGGCCGCTGGGCGGCGATATCCTGGCGGGCCAGGTGGCTCACGACTTGCGCCGGTCGCCGCCGCGGCGCCGGGGGACGGGGCGCCAGAATGGGGAACGCGCGCTGTCGTTGCAGGTAGATCAGCGTGGACAATGGAAGGGCCGGCAGAAAGCTCCACATCAGAGCGTCTGTCGCCGGGGACGGATAGAGAAAGACGAGGGGGGCGCCGACGAGAAGGAGCAGGGCGGCCGTCCACCAGGGCAGCGCCAGGCCCGCCAGCAGTATGGCTGCCCACGGTAAAAGCTGGCTCAGCCCAAGCCACCGGAGATCTTCTAGCCCTGCCCAAACGGCGACGAGGCGCACGAGATCGTAGGCCAGCAGGAGGTATAGGGCGTAAGCAAAGCGGCTGCGCCCGCGCTCCTCTCGCCTCAGCCAGAAAGCGCACGCGGCGAGGAGCAGGGCGGAGAGAATATAAAAGATGGGCATTTACCGGCTACTTCAGCGAGATGGTAGGGGTGCGTCAGTCAAAAGCCGCCACCAGGCCTGCCAGGGCCGGGCCTGCCTTGCCGGATCCGGGGTGGGGGTTGCCTGCGGCGTCGATTCCGGCGTCTCTTCTACGAACATCGGGACGACGCGCACCTCGCCCGCCTTCAGGTAGCCGCCTTCGTTGCGGGCATAGGCTTCGACGTAGCTGTCGCTTTGGACGTAGGTGGCCGTGGCCTGGAGTTCTATCTGCCGGGTGCTTTCGGCGTCGATCTCGGCCTGGAGCTCCTCCTCTCCAACGCCGGCCAGCCGGCCGGCCTGGGCGCGACGGTTCAGATCCAGCGCGATAAACAGCCCGGCGATGACTGCCAGCAAGACGAGGAACTGGGGTAGCGTGAGTAACGGCCGTTGACTGAGAAACTTCTTACTCATTTTTGACACTCATTGTTGACCATCTTAACTGTGATCCCATGCCGGTGCAATAGGAGTTCAGAGCGAACTGCCCCGGCGCCCCACTCGCAAATTGGGGGGCGCTATGTTAAAATGCCCCCTGAATGAGCCGTTTCGATTATCTTGTCATCGGGCATCTGACGCGCGACGTCACGCCGGCCGGAGACGTGGTCGGGGGCACCGTCGCTTATGCTGGGCATACGGCTCACGTCCTGGGCAGCCGCACGGCCGTCGTCACCAGCGCCGGGCCGGAGATCGACGTTGAGAGCGCGCTGGCGGAGATGACGGTGCATTGTGTGCCGGCCGCCCGGACGACGACCTTTGAAAACCGCTACGACGAAGGGAAGAGAGAGCAGCGTTTGTATCATCTCGCCGCGCCGCTGAAGGCCGAGCACGTCCCGGCCGGTTGGCGTCGCACGCCCATCGTGCACCTGGGCCCTGTCGCCGGGGAAGTGGACGAAAAAATGGTGCACCACTTCAGCAACAGCCTGGTGGGGCTGACCCCTCAGGGATGGCTTCGCGGCTGGGATGAACAGGGCACCGTTTTCGCCCGCCGCTGGGATCGGGCGCGGGAGTTGTTGCCGCTGGCGGCGGCCGTCGTGCTTAGCGATGAGGATTTGCCGGATGAGGCAGCGCTTCAAGAATACCGGCGCTGGGCTCGCCTGCTGGCGCTGACTCACGGCGCGGACGGTTGCACCATCTATCTGGGCGACGAGTCTCGTCATTTCCCGGCGCCGGCCGTCTCTGAGCAGAGCCTCACCGGGGCCGGCGACGTCTTTGCGGCCGCTTTTTTCATCCGCCTTTACCAGACAAAAGGGAACCCCTGGGAGGCGGCGACCTTCGCCAACGAGATGGCAGCGCAATCGGTGACGCAGCCGGACCTGCGATCCAAGGTCCGACATTTGGAAACGTTAAGGGAGTAGTGATTTGGAGGCTGGACAGAGGGCGCCGGAGAGTGCGTCCGCCGGCACAACCCAATCCCCGCAAAAATGAAAATTTACGCAGTCGTCAACCAGAAAGGGGGTGTGGGAAAAACCACGAGCGTCATCAACGTCGGCGCCTATCTGGCGGGCAACGGCTGGCGCGTGCTCGTCGTGGACATGGACCCGCAGGCCAATGCGACATCGGGGCTCGGCTTTGATAAGGACGCTCTGGAACGGTCAATGTACGATCTGTTGCTGGGAACGGCCCACGCCGACGACGTGGCCGTGGCATATGAGCCGTTGGATAATCTGACACTGCTCCCGTCCCATCCGGACCTTTCGGGGGCAGAGGTAGAACTGGTTAACGAAATGGCGCGCGAATACCGGTTGCAGAAGGCGCTGGAGCCTATCGACGGCCGTTACGATTACGTCTTCATCGACTGTCCCCCCAGCCTCAGCCTGCTGACCATCAACGCGCTGACGGCCGCCCGTGACGGCGTCCTCATCCCGGTGCAGTGCGAATATCTGGCGCTGGAGGGCCTGTCCCAGTTGATGCGTACGTTGGACATGGTCCGGCGCTATCTCAACGAGAAGCTGTCGATCCGGGGCATGATGATGACGATGTACGACGGCCGCACGAACCTCAGCCGCCAGGTGGTGGAGGAAGTGCGCAGTCACTTTGCCGGCAAGGTGTTTCGCACCATCATTCCCCGCAACGTCCGCCTGAGCGAGGCGCCCAGTTACGGGCAACCGATCAATCTATACGCGCCTTCGTCGGCCGGGGCCATGGCTTACAAGGTTTTAACGGCTGAATTGCTGAAGGGTGACGGCGCGCCTATGAAGGCCGTCGCCAGGGTAAAGGAAGAGAGAGGATGAGCAGACGACGCGGTCTGGGTAAGGGGCTGGGCGCCCTCATTCCCCAGGGAGATGACGCAGAGGAGGGGGCCGAAGGTCGGGACGAACAGCGAGCGAGCGGGTTGCTGACGGTGGCCGTCGACGCCATCACGCCCAACCCGCGCCAGCCGCGCAGTCGCATGGACGAAGCGGCGCTGGACGAGCTGGCGGCTTCGATTGAGGAGCATGGCCTGATCCAGCCGCTCATCGTCCACGACGCTGGCGAGGACGGCTACGTGCTCATCGCCGGCGAGCGGCGCTGGCGCGCGGCAAAGCGCGCCGGGCTGGAAGCCGTGCCGGTCGTGGTCAAAGAGGCCTCTCCGCAGACGATGCTGGAGATGGCCCTGATCGAAAACGTGCAGCGGGCGGACCTCAACCCGCTGGAAGAGGCGACGGCCTACCGGCAGCTTATCGACGAGTTTGGCCTGACTCAGGAGCAGGTGGCGCAGCGGGTGGGCAAGAGCCGGCCGGCCGTGGCCAACGTCGTGCGCCTGCTCGATCTACCGCCCAAAATACAGCAGGCCGTGGTTGAGGAGGCGATCAGCGGCGGTCACGCCCGCGCTCTTTTGGGTCTGCCCACTCCGGAGGCGCAGATGGCCGTCATGCGCGACATCATCAAGAATGGGTTGAGCGTGCGCCAGACAGAGGAGCGGGTGCGCCGCCTGAAGCAAGATGAGAAACCGCGCGCCCGGCCGACGCGTCGTCTGCCGCCGGAGCTACGCAACCTGGAGACGCAGTTCCGGCAATCGCTGGGCACCCGCGTCAACATCCAGCAGAAAGGGAAAGGCGGCCGCGTCGTCATCCACTATTATTCTGACGAAGAATTACAGGCGATTTACGAAGCAATTGTCGAGGAGTGAGTGATAGATCGATCTGCGCGCGAATTTGTCCGGAGACTACCCGTTTCCGGGAAAATGGAATCGCTAAAGTCGCAACGTACGGCACGTACATGGCAATTAAGCTAAAGCGACCGCAACATATCGCCGTTTTACGCGAGGCCAACCGTCTCGTAGCGGAGACCTTTGTCCAGTTGGAGGAGGCAATCCGGCCGGGCGTCCGCCTCTCCCGCCTGGACGAGATCGCCACCGCGTACATCACGAGCAAGGGGGCCAAGCCGCTGTACAAAGGGTACCGGGGCAACCCGCCCACTCATCCGCCCTTTCCGGGCACCATCTGTGCGTCGGTGAATGAGGAGATCTGCCACGGCCTGCCGGACAAGCGCCGCCTGCACGACGGTGACGTGATCGGCATTGACATCGGCCTGCGCTATGAAGGCTGGTGCGGCGACGCCTGTGTGACGTTTGCCGTGGGTGACGTGTCGCCGGAGGCGCAAAAGCTGATGGACGTGACGAAGGAATGTCTGCATCTGGGCATCGAAGCGGCCCGGCCGGGCGCTCGTCTGACGGACATCGGCGCCGCCATTGAGGCCCACGCCGAGAGCCACGGCTACAGCGTGGTGCGTGAATGGGGCGGACACGGCGTCGGCCGCAGCCTGCACGAGCAGCCGTCCGTTCCCCACGTTGGGCCGGGCGGCCGCGGGCCGAGATTGCGGCCGGGAATGGTCTTCACTATCGAACCGATGATCAACGCCGGCGGCGCCGAGTGGCGCCTGCTGGAAGACGGCTGGACGGTGGTCACGGCCGACGGCGCTCTCTCCGCCCAGTTTGAACACACCATTGCCATCACCGAGGATGGCCCCCTGATTTTGTCCGAACTGTAGCCGTGTCCCGTAACGTGGTGGACGCACAACGTTCGCTTACCGAGGAGAAATGGCTAATTGGGGCCGTTTCCGGGATGCGACGATAGCTCTCGTAGAAACTGGAACAAAAGATGATGGATGATCGACAATTGATCCAGGAAAAGGTGGCCCAGGCCACCAATATTCTCAACGAATTTGACGTCGACACGTGGCTGACCTTTGTCCGCGAAACGCCTCTGTCGCCCGATCCGGCGCTGGAACTGATCCTGGGGATGCACGTTACCTGGCAGTCGGCCTTTCTCCTCAACCGCAGCGGCCGGCACGTGGCCATCGTCGGCCATTACGACGCCGAGAACGTGCGCAATCTGGGCGTTTATGGCGACGTCCTCGGCTATCATGAGGGCATTGGCGAAACATTACGCGCCGTTCTAGACGAGGTGCAACCGCGCCAGATCGCCGTCAACTATTCGACGACGGACGTGGCCGCCGATGGGTTATCGCACGGTATGTTCCTGCTGCTACAACGGACGTTGCAGGATACGGAGTATGCGGGCCGTTTGCGTTCGGCGGAGAAGGTGGTCGCCGCCCTGCGCGGCCGGAAGAGCCCGGCCGAGGTAGCGCGGATGCGCCAGGCTATCTCCACCACCGAGAAATTATTCGACGAAGTGGAGGCTCACGTGCGGCCGGGGATGACCCAGCGCCAGATTGCCGATTTCGTCCACGGGCGCATTGACGACATGGGGCTGGGATACGCGTGGGACAAGCCGTACAATCCCATCGTCACCTGTGGCCCGGAATCGGCCGTGGGCCACGCGGCGCCCGGCGACGTGCCCCTGGAGCGCGGCCATACGCTGCACATGGACCTGGGCGTTAAGGAGAACGGTTACTGTTCCGACCTCCAGCGCATGTGGTACGTTTTGGATGAGGGGGAGAGTACGGCGCCCCCGGACGTCCAGCGCGCGTTTGACGTCGTGCGCGAGGCGCTGGTCGCCGGCGAGCGGGCGCTGCGGCCGGGCGTTCCCGGATGGCAGGTGGATAAAGCTGCCCGGGACGTCGTCGTCGAGCGCGGCTATCCGGAATATATGCACGCCTTCGGCCACCTGCTCGGCCGTTCGGCCCACGACGGGGCCACCGTGCTCGGCCCGCGCTGGGAACGGTACGAAGGCATATGCGAGCTGCCAGTGGAGATGGGCAACGTCTTCACGCTGGAGCTGCACGTGCCGATTCCGGAGCGGGGGATCATGAGCCTGGAGGAGGACGTTCTCGTTAAGGAAGACGGCGTCGAATACCTCAGTGATCCCCAGACGGAACTGCGCACCATCCGGTGATGGCAGCGCCGATGGTTTTGTCCTACGTCCAGGCGCGGCCGTTGCTGGACCTGCGCCCGGACGTGCCGGTGACGACGTCCGTTTCTCTGGATCTTAACCTGACGGAGACGGAAGTCTCCCTGACGGAGGAGGGCCTGGCGCTGCCCGACGGCCAGACCCTCTCCTGGAACGCGCTGGCGGCCATCAGCGGAGACGAATCTGGCTGCTACCTTATCGAGCGCAACGGGGGCACGCGCATCCAGTTCTACTCGGAGTTGCTGGATCGAGCTTACGTCCTATATCCGACGTTGTCGGCGCCGACGATGCTCATTTCTGGGCTGCCAATGCACCGCATCAAGGACACGGACCCCCACCAGGACACAATGGAAAAGATGCAGGCGGCGCGGCCGGCGGGACGGGTGCTGGATACGGCCACGGGGCTGGGTTACACGGCCATTCAGGCGGCGAAAAGGGCCGACCACGTGACGACGATTGAACTGGATCCCACCGTCGTCGAGGTTTGCCGTCTCAATCCCTGGTCGCAGGAGTTGTTTGACAACGCGAAGATCACGCGCCGGATGGGCGACGCTTTTGACGTGGTCGAGACGCTGGAGGACGGGGTCTTTCGCCGCGTCGTCCACGACCCGCCCACCTTTAGCCTGGCCGGCCACCTCTATTCGACCGGCTTCTACCAGGAGGTGTTTCGCGTGCTCACCGGCAGCGGCCGCCTCTTCCATTACGTCGGCGACCTCAACAGCCGTTCCGGGGCGGGCGTGGCCCGCGGCGTGCGCCAGCGGCTGGTCGAGGCCGGCTTCCGGCGCGTTGAGGATGTGCCACGGGCCTTCGGCCTCCTCGCATACAAGTAACGGACCTGAAAACCGGGCTTCTCGATGAATGACGCCGGTGAACGAGCGGCGCCTGACTCGGAAACCCGGTATTCCAAAAAAGGAATGACACAATGCCCGCCACACTGGTTCTGACCAACGGACAGATTCACACGATGGACTCCGCCCGGCCGCGCGTTTCGGCCGTGGCCCTGCGAGATGATGGGATTATGGCCGTCGGGGATGACGACGAGATGAAGGCCCTTCTGGGAACAGGAGGGGAATGGATTGACCTCGACAGCCGGGCCGTTACGCCCGGACTGGTGGACGCCCACGTTCACTTCCAGTGGTGGGCCCTCAATTTGCAGCGCATCGACCTCTTCGAAGTGCCCACGCTGGAGGAGGCGTTGCGCCGTGTGCAGGCGGCGGCCGCGGAGATGGAGGGCGATGGATGGTTGCAGGGGCGAGGGTGGACCCAGGACGTCTGGCCCTCCCGCGCCTTTCCGACGGCCGCAGATCTGGACCGCGTGGCGCCCCATCTTCCCGTCTATCTGATTCACAAGAGCGGCCACGCTGCCTGGGCCAACAGCCGCGCCCTCAAGCTGGCGGGCATTACGACCGAGACGCCGGACCCGGAAGGAGGCCAAATCGGCCGGGACGAACAGGGCCGGCCCACCGGCGTCCTCTTCGAGACGGCCATGGATCTCGTCAGCGAGCAGATCCCCGAATCGACGGCGGCCAACGTGGCCGACGCTATGCGCGCCGCCCAGGAGGAGTGCTGGCGCGTGGGTCTGACCGGCCTGCACGACTTCGACGGCCGCACCAGTTTCCAGGCTTTGCAGACGCTACACGGCGACGGGGAACTGGGGCTGCGCGTCGTCAAGAATATCCCCGCCCGTCTGCTGGAGCACGCCGTCGGGCTCGGCCTGCGTAGCGGCTTTGGCGACGAGTGGCTGCGCACCGGCGGCATCAAGATCTTCGCCGACGGTGCCCTGGGGCCGCGTACGGCTTACATGATCGAACCTTATGAGGGAGAGCCCGACAACCGGGGGATTGCCGTCACCGACAAGGAGGAGATGATGGCCATCGCCGGGGAGGCCAGCGCCAACGGCCTCAGCGTGACGATCCACGCCATTGGCGACCGGGCCAACCACGACGTGCTGGACGTTTACGAGGCCGTACGCGAGGCGGAGGAGAGGGAAGGCCGGCCGCGACTGCGCCACCGTATCGAGCACGTGCAGGTGATTCACCCGGCCGACAAAGAACGCCTCGCCGAACTGGACGTCATCGCGTCGATGCAGCCCTCTCACGCCACGGCGGATATGGAGATGGCCGATCGCTACTGGGGCGACCGGGCCCGGTACAGCTACGCCTGGCGAACGATGCTCGAGAGCGGGGCGACCGTCGTCTTTGGCTCCGACGCGCCCATCGAGTCTATCGCTCCCCTGCCCGGGCTGTATGCGGCCGTTGCCCGTCGCCGGCCGGACGGCGCGCCGGGACCCGAAGGGTGGTACCCGGAGCAGCGGCTGACGCTGACCGAAGCCGTCCACGCCTTCACACGGGCCGCGGCCTTCACCAGCGGACAGGAAGCGCGCCAGGGGAGCATCACTCCCGGCTGCCTGGCCGACCTGACGATATTTGACCGCGACATCTTCTCGGCGCCGGCCGAGGCGCTGTTGGAGACGGAGATCGCGGGAACCATCGTCGGTGGGACGTTCAAGTACAGAACTCTATGACGGATCCATTTCCCCGGAAACCCCATCTCCCACTGTGGCCGACCGAGTTCTGTCTCGGCAGTTTCCGGGGAAATCACACCCCATACAGCTACTTT
>JAWVYQ010000006.1:0-48753 GCA_033722615.1 Promineifilaceae bacterium (SeqCode) | reverse complement strand
TCGAAACGGCCGAGCCGATAGCTGAACCAGCCGCGGCGCAGCAGTACGGTACCCCGCAAACTCTCGCGCTCTGGAGAGAGTGTCTCACCGGTGAAGAGATCCAGCGCCTGGTTGAAAAGATCCGAGCCTTCCTGCAGGCGGCCGCGGATCTCGTAGAAGTGGAAGAGGCCGCGAAGCCCTCGTGCTACATCCTCCTCGCGACCGGCCTCTACTGCATGGCACCAGGCCTCGCGCACATTTTCATTGTCCGCTTCCAGAGTCGCCAGCGCCTCTTTCTGCTGCCCGCCTCGCAAATCCTCTTCATGGCGTTGCAACAGCTCCATATAGTACGCGCTGTACCGGTCCCGCGTATTGCTGCGGATGGCTGGCGCCTCGTCCAACTGCTCGGCCGCGTACTGGCGCAACGTCTCCAGCATCTCATAGCGCCCGGACGCCGTGCGCCGGATCAACGACTTATCGGTCAGCGCCAGTAACGAGCGCAGCGACGCCTTGGCTACCTGCTGTGCCGCTTCTCGGCTGAAGCTCCCCCGGCAGATGGCCAGACGCCGGACGACGTCCCGTTCCTGCTCTGTCAGCAGATTCCACGAATTGGCGAAGACGGCGCGCAGACTCTGGTGGCGGCGCGGCACGTTCGGGGACGAGGTTGCCAGGAAGTCGCGACTTCTTTCGATCTCGTCCGCGATGTCGGCCGGCGAGAGCGCCCGCACCCAGGCGGCCGCCAGTTCGATGCCCAGCGGGATGCCTTCTACCAGCCGCACGATTCGCGCCACGTTTTCTCGCGCGTCCTCGTCCAGCCTGAAAGCCGGGTAGACGCGGGTTGCACTTTGCACGAATAATTGCACGGCGCTGTACTGTCCGATGCCGTTGGCCCGCCCCCCGTTGGGCACGGCCATGCCGGGCAGCTCGACCACCCATTCTCCCTGTAAATTCAACCGCTCCCGTGACGTGACGATGATCTTGACGCGCGTCGTCTGTTGCAGGATCTCTGCGACGATGGCCGCCCCTTCCATCAGATGCTCGAAATTGTCCAGAACCAGCAGCATTTCTTTCTGGCGCAGGTAATTCAACAATTGCACGCGTGCCTCCTCCGGCCCCGAAAAGGGGAAGCGGAGGGCGTCGCCAATGGCTGAGTAGATAAAATCGGTTGAGGAGAGTGGTGCGAGCGGAACCTGGTAGACACCGTGGGAGAAAGCGTCGACTATCTCCGCCGCCGCTTGCAGCGCCAACCGCGTCTTGCCGATCCCGCCGGCTCCGACCAACGTCAGCAGGCGGCACACTGGATCGTCCAGCCGCGCTGCGATTTCTCTCAACTCTTCCTTGCGGTTGATGAAGGGCGTTGGTTGGGGGGGCAGATTGTGGGCGACGGTTGACAGCGTACGCAATGGAGGGAAGCGTCGGTCTCCCATGCCGGCCGGGACCAGCCCATAGATGCGCTGTGGGTGGCCCAGATCCTTAAGCATGTGGACCCCGTAGTCCTCCAAGCTCGCGTCGGCTACCCTTTCGTGACCCTCCGCCATCTCGGCCGAGAGGATGATCTGGCCGCCCCAGGCAGCGGTAACCAGCCGCGCAGCCTGGTTCACGGCCGGTCCGAAATAATCACCGTCGCGGAACTCTGCCTCGCCGCGGTGGAGGGCAATGCGCACGGCCATCTGGCCCACGCTTCCCCAGTCGGCCGCTGCCAGCCGCCGCTGCATGGCCACGGCGCACGCCAGCGGCCGGCCGCCGTCGAAGATAGCGAAGATCCCGTCGCCCGTGTGCTTCACGATCTGGCCTCCGTGTTCCTGCACACACTCGTAGAGCATGGCGTCGTGTTGCGAGAGGGCGTCTCCCATGGCCCGGCCGTGCATCTCCCACAACTGGGTCGAGCGCTCGATGTCTGTGAAGAGAAAAGTGAACATACGCGTCGGCCTGTCTTTCCCACGTCTGAAGAGCGATTATGCGCCAGAGCGGAGAGGGTGTCAATCAGGCCCGCGCTATTTTATCTCCGCTCGCAGGCGTGATATAATTCCTCCGGCGAGCCACCATCTCGCTTCCCGATACCTTTACAACTCCCACTAAAGCAAAGGAGCGCTACGTGAATTTACACGAGTATCAGGCAAAACGGCTGTTTGCCGAACACGGTGTGCCGATTCCTGAAGGCGACGTGGCTACCACGCCCGAACAGGCGCGGGCCCTCGCTCGGGAGCTGGGCGGCAAAGTCGTGGTCAAAGCCCAGGTCTTGACCGGCGGCCGCGGAAAAGCCGGCGGCGTCAAGCTGGCCGACGACCCGGACGAAGCAGAAGAAATGGCGCGGCAAATCCTGGGTATGGATATCAAGGGATTTACCGTCCACAAAGTTTTGATCGACCGGCAGGCTCCCGGCGTCCGCCAGGAGATTTACCTGGCCGTTCTCATAGACCGCGAAAAGCGGCGGCCCATGATGATGGCCTCGGCCGCTGGCGGTATGGATATTGAAGAGGTGGCAGCGACGACGCCGGAGAAGATCTTCCGCGCCCACGTCGACCCCAACCTGGGCCTGCGGGGTTATCAGACGACGTACCTAGCGGCCGGCATGGACCTGCCGCGCGACCTGTGGCGCGATTTTCACCGCGTTGCCGTCGGCCTCTACGAATCGTTCGTGGCCAACGACGCGTCGCTGGCCGAGATCAACCCGCTCATGATTACGGGCGAAAATAAGCTGCTCGCCGTGGATGGCAAAATGTCTATCGACGATAATGCCCTCTTCCGCCATCCTGAACTGGCGGAGATGCGCGACACGGAGGAAGAGCCCCCGGCCGAGCGCGAAGCGCGGACCAACGGCCTTAGCTACATTAAGCTGGACGGCGAGATTGGGTGTATGGTCAACGGCGCCGGCCTGGCGATGGCCACCATGGACATCATCAAACTGCACGGGGGCGAGCCGGCCAACTTCCTGGACATCGGCGGCAACGCCACCCCGGAAAGCGTGACGGCCGCATTGCGCATCATCCTCACCGACCCCAACGTTAAATCCGTACTCTTTAACATTTTCGGCGGCATCGTCCGCGGCGACGAAGTGGCGCGCGGCATCGTTCAGGCGTTGGAGCAAGTCGAGACCGACGTGCCCATGGTCGTGCGCTTGCTGGGCACCAACGCGGAAGAAGGATTGCGAATCCTGGCCGAAGCAGATATGGAAACGGCGACGAAGTTGACGGAAGCGGCGCGGAAAGCCGTCGCAGCAGCGGAAAAGAGAGCATAGACATGAGTATCTTAATTGATGGAGACACACGCCTGGTCGTGCAGGGCATTACCGGCCGGCAAGGCGAATTTCACACCGAACATATGCTGGAATACGGGACCAAAATCGTCGCCGGCGTCACGCCGGGGAAGGGCGGTGAATGGGTGCACGGCGTCCCCGTCTTTAACACGGTCAAAAAGGCGGTGGAAGCCAAGGGGGCCAACTGCTCCGTCATCTTCGTGCCCGCCCGCTTTGCCCCCGACGCCATTTACGAGGCGGCCGACGCTGGCATCCCCCTCATCGTTTGTCTCACCGAAGGCATTCCCGTACTGGACATGATCAAAGTGCGCGCTTACCTCGACAGCAAAGGGGCGCGCCTCGTTGGACCCAACTGCCCCGGCATGATCACGCCGCTGACCGCAGACAACGGGGCCAAGGTCGGCATCATTCCCGCCGACATCGTTCGCCCGGGACCGGTGGGCGTCGTCTCCCGTAGCGGCACGCTCACCTACGAGGTCGTGTACGCGCTCTCTGAGCGGGGCATTGGCCAGTCGACGTGCGTGGGCATCGGCGGCGACCCGATCAACGGCACCAGCTTCATCGACGTACTGCGAATGTTCGAGGAAGACCCGGACACAGAACGCGTGGTCATGATCGGGGAGATCGGCGGCAGCGACGAAGAACGCGCGGCGGCCTTCATCTCGCAGCACATGAGCAAACCGGTCACCGCTTTCATTGCCGGTCGCACCGCACCGCCCGGCCGGCGCATGGGCCACGCCGGGGCCATCGTCGAAGGTGATACCGGAACGGCCCAGGGCAAAATCGACGCCCTCCAGGACGTCGGCGTTCAGGTTGCCGAACATCCCGAGCAGATTGTGGAGTTGATCGCCTGAGACCACTTAAAGACCGAGTTTTTCGACCGATAATCCCCGTCCGTCAGTGGGGCGCGCTGGTAAAGACTCGGTTTTCGAGCGTGACCTTACCCGAAGAGACGTGAGACGCGCGTAACATTGCGTTTCACGTCTCTGTTTTCGTCCCGGGCGCCAGACCCTCTTGCAAGCGCGCCCAGGCGCAATCGTAAACCTTGATGAGAGATCGCCTCAGACAACTTGACCCTGGCTACGCGGTCGTGTTGGCCGTCTGCCTCCTCGCCATCTGGCCCTTCCTCTCCCGGCCGGGCCTGCCCGTGGAGACGGACGCCGAACTGCACGTCTACCGTCTGGCTGAGCTTGCCCGCCTCGTGCGCGGAGGCGAATTCTATCCTCGCTGGGCGCCCAACTTTTACTTCGGCTACGGCTATCCTATCTTCAACTACTACGCCCCCCTCGTCTATTATCTGGGGCTTCCTGTGGCTCTCCTACCCTTCTTCGACGCCGTCGTCGCCGTCAAGGCCGTCTTCGTCCTCGGGCTGCTGGCTGCCGGCCTCGGGATGTACGGCTTCGTCCGGGACAACTGGGGGCGCCCGGCCGCTTTCGTCGCGGCCGCCGTCTACGTGTACGCGCCCTACATCCACTTCGTCGATCCCCACATGCGCGGCGACCTGGCCGAGGCGTTTAGCTTTGGCGTCTTTCCCCTGGCGCTTTGGGCGCTGGACCGTCTTTGGCGGAGTGGCAGCGCGGCCGCCTCGCTGGCTGCCGTCACACTCGTTGCTGCCGTCATCCTCGCCCACAATCTGATGGCCATGGTGTTCTTCGGCCTTTTGCTTGCCTGGGCGCTTTGGCGAGTGTGTGGCCCGGCTCTCTTCCGTCTGCGCCGTTGCGAGCGCCCCGATCCTGCCGCACCTTCCGCCGGCCGCGCCCGCTCGCTGCTCCTCTTCCTGGCCCTCCTCCTCGGCGTGGGTCTCGCCGCTTTCTTCTGGCTTCCGGTCGGCCTGGAGCAGGACGCCGTCAACTTGAGCAGCCTCATCGGCGATGGCAGTCATTTCGACTTTCGCAATCACTTCCTCTCTCTGGGCGAGCTCTTTGCCCCCTCGCGCCTCCTGGATTGGGGCGCCACCGAGCCCGACTTCCGCTTCAACCTCGGCCTTGCCCAATGGATGCTCGCCGCTGTGGGCCTGGTGGCCCTGCTCACCGGCCGTGCCCGCCGCCCATTCCACGCTGCCTTCTTCGCCGTGGCCGCCGTCGCCCTCGTCTTTCTGATGACGCCCGCCTCCACTTTCCTCTGGGAGTGGATACCCCTTCTCCCCTATCTCCAGTTTCCCTGGCGCTTGCTGGGCGCGACGGTCGCCTTCCTGGCCGTCCTGGGTGGCGTCGGCGCCGACGCCATCCTCCGCGCCACGGCCGATCGCAGCGCGAGCGCCCGTCAATGGCTACCCGCCGTTCTCGTCGCTCCTGTTCTTCTGCTGGCCCTGCCGCTGGTGCAGGTGCCCCCGTGGCCGGGCGTCCATTGGGATACCAGCCCTGGCGGCGTGGCCCGCGTTGAGATGCGCGGCCGCTGGCTGGGCACCACCTCTACGGCCGACTTCGTGCCGGCCACCGTCGACGTCATTCCGGATCCCAACGAGCAACTGGTGCGGGACCTCCTGGAGGGCCGGCCGCCGGACCGCGTCAATCGGGAGACGCTGCCCGAGGGAGCTACCGTGGACGGCCGTTACCTGACCCCGCTGCACGCCCGCTACCAAACCTCATCGCCCCGTGATTTTCTCCTACGTCTCTTCCAGTTCGATTTTCCCGGCTGGCAGGCCCGCGTCGACGGCGATGTGGTGGACACAGAACTGGCCCGGCCGGAGGGCTTTCTTGTCGTTCCCGTTCCTGCCGGCGAGCACGTCGTCGAGGTCGAATTTGTCGCGACGACCGCCCGCCGACTGGCCTGGGCGGTCAGCTCTCTTTCCCTGGCCCTCGCCTTGTTCGTTGCGCTTGCACTTTGGAGGACGGGCCCAGGGCCGGCCGGCCCCCGTCAGGAAAGTGCGCCCGCGACCGCCACCGGTGCTACCCGACCCGTACTGGCCGTCGCCTTGCTCATCACGGCCCTCTACGCCCTGGTTCTGGCTCCAACCGGCTGGCTGCGTTACCATTCACAAGGGGTCGTTGCCCTCCCGGCGGAGCACGACGTCTACGCCGACTTTGGCGGTCAGATCGCCCTGCTGGGCTACGATGCCCCGGCCGTCGCCGGGTCGGGAGAGACGATCGAAGTCACCCTTTACTGGAAGGCCCAGCGCGATCTGGACATCAACTTCCAGGTCTTCGTCCACCTCCTGGGACCGGATGGCGGCATCGTCGCCCAATCTGACAAACTGAATCCGGGGGCTTTTCCCACCCGTCGCTGGCCGCTGGACCGGTACGTCCGCGACCGGCACACGTTGTCTCTACCGTCGGATGCGCCTCCCGGTTCCCATCCGATCTCGGTCGGGCTGTGGGTGCAGGCAGAGGGGTGGCGTCTGCCGCTTTTCGACGAGGACGAGCAACAGATCGACGACAGTTTTGTGATAGACTATCTACAGATAGAAGAGTGAGGGGAAACTAATGCGTGTAATCGGCGGCCGGGCCAAGGGCCATCGCCTTTATATGGTGCCCGGCGACAAGACGCGGCCCATGATGGATCGCATCAAAGAGAATCTATTCAACTTGCTAGGCCCCAACTTTGTGCCCGAGACGCGCTGGCTGGACCTTTTCGCCGGCACCGGGCAGGTAGGCATTGAGGCCCTGAGCCGGGGAGCAGCGGAGGTCGTCTTCCTGGACACCTTGCGCGATGCCATCCGGACCATTCACGGCAATCTCCGCCACACCGGCCTTGAAGAGGGGGCGAAGGTTATTCGCACTGACGCCTTCACGTTCCTGCGCGGCGGTCGGCTGGAACCCTTCGACGTCATCTTCGTGGCTCCGCCCCAGTATCGCGGCATGTGGATCGATGTCCTGGACATCATTGACGAGCGGCCGGCCCGCTTCCTCACCGACTACGGCATGGTCATCGTGCAGATCGATCCCGAGGAGTACGAAGAGATCGACCTGGAGAACCTGGAACTTTTCGACCAGCGCACCTACGGCCGGACCATGCTCTGCTTTTACGAAGCCGCGGTCGAGTAGTCATATCGTTGAACGTTTAGGAAGCGCCGGTCAACTCCGGGACCTTATCCCCCGCCCAGAACGATGTCCACCACACACTGGTTGGTCATCTGGCCCTGGGCGTTGCCCACCGTCAGCCGCAGCAGATAAGAGCCCGGCTCCCATTGGCTGAGATTGACGTTCCCCCCGAGGAAACCGTCCTCCACCCGCTGTGTTACGCGCCGGCCGATGAGGTTGGCCCACGCTCCGTTCGTCTGCGGGCCGCTTATCTCCAGCTCGTAATAGGCAAAATCCGGGGTGTCGGCCGTGCCGTAAATGTGGATGGTGCCGGCCACCTGTTTACCGCTGGCTGGTTCGCGGATAAAGGCGCTGGGCGAACAGCCGGCTACCGGGCGCGGCGTCGCGGAGGGCGTCGGGGTTGGGCCGGGCGTCGGCGTCTCGGCCGGCGCCGTCTCGACCGGCTCGTCCCCCGGCAGCGTCACCGTCGGCGCTACGGGCGAGGTGGGCGTCGTCCCGGGCTCGGTAGCGTCAGCCGTTGCCCCTGTGGCCTCGGCCGTCGTTTGCGCCGGCCCTGGTCCGGGCGTGGGCGTCGGCGGCCTGAGCATTGACTCCGGTAGCCTCGGCCGTACCACCTCGTTGGCGTAAGCGACCAGGCCGATGGTGCCCCCAAAGATGAAAATAAAGAAGAGGGCCGTGTTCCGCGTCCGCAGCGCCGTCTCCCGCTCCAATCCAAACATCGCCCGTCGCAGCGCGCTCTGCGCGCGCAGTAACTCTGCAAGGTACCAGAGGAGGCCCAGCGTGCATAGGATGTAAATCCAGACGTCGTTACGGATGAGGAAGACGTAGATGGCGTCCATAGACGTCAAAGGTAAGGTGTAACACGGCCGGCGTAAAGGACGTTGCCCCGGCTGCTATCCCAACGCTAACGTTGCCTTCAACGCTAACGTTTGTTTTTGTTTTGGTCTCTTATAGCCCTGGCGGCACGGACGTGGATAAAAGGGCGCGACTATCGAGAAAGAAGGCCCATTCACTGACCATCCCTTTACAGTCCGGAGAACTTCATCGCCACATGGGCTTAAAGCCGGCGCAGAATGCCGTGGATGAGGCGGGTGAGGCGGGGAACCACCAGCGCGCCGATCTCCAGTACTTCTTCGTGCGTCGTCGTCGCGCCGGGCGACGGATCCATGTTCGTGATGTTGGTGATCGTCGAGATGCCCAGGACACGCATGCCGCCGTGCCGGGCGACAACCACCGAAGGAGCCGTGGACATACCGACGGCGTCCCCCCCGATCTGCCGTAGAAAGCGCAGTTCGGCCGGCGTTTCAAAACTGGGGCCGGCCACGTAAACGTAAACGCCTTCCCGCAGTTCGTAATCCTCGTCGGCCGCCACCTCTCGCGCCAGCCGGCGCAGTTCCGGGTCGTAGGGCCACGTCATGTCCGGGAAGCGCGGTCCGGCCTCGTCGTCGTTGGGGCCGCGCAAGGGGTTGTGCCCGGCCAGCCCAAGCACGTTGACGTGGTCCCGAATCAGCATCAGGTCGCCAGCCTCGAAATCCTGGTTCAGCCCCCCGGCCGCGTTGGTCACGATCAACGTCTCGATGCCCAGCCGGCGCATGATGCGCACGGGCATCGTAATCGCCCCCATCGAGTAACCTTCGTAAAAATGAGCCCGCCCCTGCATCACCAGCACGCTTTGCCCTTCCAGCTTTCCCAGAATCAGCCGGCCGCTGTGCCCGGGCACTGTCGAAACCGGCCAGTGGGGGATCTCGCCGTAGGGAACGGCGTCAGCACCGTCTACTGCTTCGCCCAGGCCACTCAATCCACTGCCCAGAACCAGGCCCACCCGCGGCCGGTGTTGCGAGCGCGTTTCAATCGTTGATGCGGCCTCTTCTATCTGTTCGCGGGTTACGTGGTTGGTCATCGTTGGTTTGGTTGCCTCAGTTGCTCGGTTATTCTGGTTGCCCAGCTACCCAGTAGCCCTACTCCTCTTCTTCAGCGACTTGCGTATAGACCTGTGTCGTAGAGATGTTAGCGTGGCCTAATAGTTGCTGCACCCGCTGGAGATCGGCGCCGCCCTCCAGCTTGTGGGCGGCGAAACTGTGGCGCAACGTGTGCGGCGTTACGTCTGTGCTCAGGTCGGCCTGCCGTGCATACGCTTTAATAATCAGCCACAATCCCTGTCGCGTGAGCTGCCGCCCCCGGTGGTTTAGAAACAGCGCCGTTTCGTCCTCATCCTTCATCAGATGCGGCCGTCCGTGCTCCAGGTACTCCTCTAGAATCTCGCGCGTCTTCTCATCGAAGGGCAGCACCCGCACCTCGTCGTCCTTGCCGGGACAATAGAGCGTTGACTCCTCCAGGTCCAGATCCTGCACGCGCAATGAGACGATCTCCGTGACGCGCATGCCGGTGGCGTAGAGCAGGTGGAGTAGGGCGGTGTCGCGCAGATTCTTGGCCGTCTTCCGTTGTGCTGGGGCCCGCAGGAGAGCCGCCACGTCTTCGGGCGACAAGGTCTTGGGCAGCCGTTTTTTCACCTTCGGCGAATCGACTTCCACCGTCGGATCCTCGTCGACGAGGTTCGAACCGTGAAGGAAGTGGAAGAATGACTTGATGGCTGCAACCTTGCGCGCCACGGAAGAGGAGGCGTAAGGTTGTTCCTTCATGTACTCGACGTAGTCTTGCACGACGTCGTCGCTGACCTGATTCCATCGCTCGAGATCTGGATACTCCGCCTCCAGGAAAGCGTGAAACTGGCTTATGTCGTTCTTGTATGCGGCAATGGTGTTATCCGAGTAATCATACTCGTTCTTGAGGTAGTCAAGAAAGGCGAAGATTGTCTCTTCCATCGCCTGCTACTCCTGATTGTACCTTCGCCAAGCGGGCATTTTTCTCGACATGATTGCGTATAGCACGAAAGTGTGGGGCATTGTGCATAGATTATGTAAGTTAGGCTTGAGCGCATTATAACACTACTTTTCATAATATCAAACAGATCGACATAATGCCTCAGTCCTGTTGAAGGGTACGGGCACCGGCCGGACGACGGCTGATTCCATACTATACGAATAGCGATTGGTGCATTACCCTACATTTGATATGATTGTTCGTAGTCTGGCGTCCGATTTTCCTGGTTGCCACGCTACTTGATCGTCCCATTTGCTACTCACCGACGTCGAAATGGGCCGGTGCTTGTTGCAATCGGGCGATCATCTTCACAATTACACCGTTTGTGAATTATCTGTGAATTAGCGTTCCACTTATGAGGAGCATCTATGAAATCTAACAACAATCCTGAACGTATCGTTATTGCCGGCGCCGCCGGCCGTGACTTTCACGATTTCAATAGTCTCTTTCGACGCAACGATGGCTACCGCGTCGTGGCCTTCACCGCAACCCAAATTCCTAACATCGAAGGCCGTCGCTATCCGGCCGCCCTCAGCGGCGACCTTTATCCCGATGGCATCCCCATTTTTCCAGAGGATGAGTTGGAAAGTCTGATCAGGGCAGAGGGGATCAACCAGGTCGTCTTTTCTTACTCTGACGTTTCCCACGAGCACGTCATGCACGTGGCCTCCCGCGTCCTGGCGGCCGGGGCTGACTTCCGCCTGTTGGGGCCGGAGCGGATGATGCTTCAGGCCAGCCGCCCCGTTGTCTCCGTCAACGCCGTGCGCACGGGTAGCGGCAAGAGCCAGACTTCTCGCTACGTCGTCCGCCGCCTGCGCGAGATGGGCTTCGAGCGCGTCGTCGCCGTCCGCCATCCCATGCCCTATGGCGATCTGGCGGCCCAGGCCGTGCAGCGTTTCGCCGCTTACGAAGATCTGGCCGAGCAGAACTGCACGATTGAGGAGCGCGAGGAGTACGAACCCTACGTGGATATGGGCGCCGTCGTCTATGCCGGCGTCGACTATCATGCCATCCTCCAGGAAGCTGAGAAAGAGGCGGACGTCATCGTCTGGGATGGGGGGAACAATGACTTGCCTTTCTTCCAGCCGGACTTCCACATCGTCGTCGCCGATCCGCACCGGCCGGGCCACGAATTGCGCTACCATCCCGGCGAAACCAACCTGCGCCGGGCCGACGTCGTGATCATCAACAAAGTTGACACGGCCGATAACGACGGCGTCATTGCCGTCCAGGAAAATGTACGCCGGGTCAACCCAAACGCGGCCATCGTCAAAGCCGCGTCTCCCTTCTTTGTCGAAGACGCCGAGGCCATCCGCGGCCGCCGTGTGCTCGTCGTCGAGGATGGTCCCACGCTGACCCACGGCGAGATGGCTTACGGCGCGGGCTACATGGCCGCCCGTTACTTTGGCGCCGCCGAGATCGTCGATCCCAGCCCCTATGCTGTGGGATCGCTGGCCGAGACTTACGAGCACTATCCCAACGCGGCCGGCATTCTGCCTGCCATGGGCTATGGCGGGCAGCAGATCGCCGATCTGGAAGCCACCATCGACGCGACGCCGGCCGACCTGGTCCTCATCGCCACCCCCATCGACCTCGGCCGTCTCATCGACGTCGACAAACCTGCTCAGCGCGTGCGCTACGAACTACAGGTCATCGGCCGGCCCACCCTGGACGAACTCCTCGCCCAGGCCCTGGACCACTAAGAACGGACGAAAGGAGGGCGGATCTCGGACCCGCCCTCCTTCCTAACTTCCCCTCGCCGTTCTCTCTCTGCCCCTCTTACAGAACTCCGCAACCTCTGTCGGAAAACTGCCTGTTACCATTTCCGCTCAGCGCCGACAAACGTTATGAGACGACCCGTCAGCGCTGAACGGAAGCTATCTTGACGATATCGAATCTTTTGGACCATAGAATGATGCTTGCCGGAGACGACGAGGTGCTGGCTAAGGCAGCGAGTTCGGATCACGCTGCCTTTGACACCCTCTATCGTCGTTATGTTAATCGCGTCTACCGTTATTGCTACACTCACACGCACAATGCTGCCGATGCTGAAGATCTGACGGCTCAGACCTTTCTTGCCGCTCTGGAAAGTATCCGGCGTTATCGCGGTCGCGGTCCCTTCGCCGCCTGGCTCTTCACCATCGCCCGCCACAAGTGCAACGATTATCACCGCGCCCGTTACAAACGGCGTGACGAGGCGCTGGAGAAGGCCGAGCGTCTTCCCGACCTGGCAGCGCCCGACCTGGCCGCTCATGCCTACCGACAACGCATCGTCGATTGCGTGCAGCGCGTTTTGCACGTGCTTAGCGAAGACCGGCAGGAAGCCATTCGCCTGCGCTTCTGGGGTGGGCTGAATACCCGGGAGACGGCCAAGGTAATGGGGCGCAGCCGGGCAGCGGTCAAGATGCTGGTGTCCCGTGCAATTGCCGACTTACGAGAGAGGTGCCTGAATGAAGGATAAGAAGCGAACTGCCGAAGAATTGGAAAAGTATATAGACCGGCCGGATTCCTACGCCAGCGAGCTCGATCCTGCCCTGGAGCGCGTGGTCGATTCGCTACGCCACGCTGCCTCCCAATCCCATCCCCGGCCGGGGTTTGCCAACGAACTGGCCCAGCGCTTAAAAGAGAAGGAGCAAACCATGTCCGAGAAACGCTTTAGACCACAATGGTGGCAAGTGCTCCGCCGTGTGGCGGCCGGCGGTGTGGCCGTTGCCGCCCTGCTCGCCCTGGTTTTGGTGGCCTTTGGTCTATTCGGCGGCCTGGAACCGGAACCGGCCGCCCTGGACCAGGAGGCGGAAACGGTAACGTCCTTCGAGACCGTCACCGCGACGGACGGGAATTTCGCCGGGACGGAGTTTGTCCTGGCAACAGAATTGAGCGACGAGCCGGAAGAAGCACCATTGCTAACGGTGCTAGACGTACGTTTGCCGCGGGCGGACGGGGGGCAGAGTGCGCTGGCCGCGGCACGCAATTTCGGCATCGCCGATGGGACGCTGTATGAGGCGCCTAACGACCCCAACGGCTGGATAGTGATGGCCGAGGACGGCCGCAATATTGTCTATCGGGAGTCCGATCGGCCGGATGGTCCCATCGCAGACCTCATCTATTACAACAACCCTCAGGCGCAACGGGAAACGGGAGAGCCGTTACCTTACGCCGAGGCTGTACAAACTGCCCGTGAGTTCCTCCAGCTTCCGGATGATTACGAGGCGGCTCCGGAACAAATGGTGCCGTCCTCATCGGTGCGTACGGTCCACTTCTACAAGGTCTTTGAGGGTCATCCCATCGTCGGTACGGAAGCCGCTGCCGAGATTGCCGTCAGCCCTGGGGGGCAGGTTGCTTATGCTCGCCTTATGCCCGTAGGCGTGGCGCCGGCCGGGGATCCCGTTCGCATCAAATCGGACCGACAGGCCCTTGACGACCTGATCCACGGAGAATCTGGCTACAGTTTCTCCTACACTTACACTGCGTCTGACCCGGTCCAGTACTTCACGCCGCCCCCGCCAGAGTGGGAAGTGGGCGACGCCGTCACCGTCGACGGTTGGGTGAACGTTCTCCTTCCGGTAAATGGCGGTGAGCCCCGAGTCGAACTACGGGCGCGTGACGGCGCCACCTATCTGCTCACTGGCCCGACCGTCGCCGAACTGGTCGATCACAGTGGCGGGCAGATCCGGGTCTCGGGTACCGTCGCCGAACAGAAAGGGCCGGCTCGATGGGATCTGGCCCTGGCGTCGTGGGAACCCCTACCTCCGTCCGAGGGTCAATCGGGCGCCTGCCACATTGGCGTATTCCGGCGCGATGTCGATGCAGCGACCTTGGAAACGGACGAGGGTGAGACTTACCAACTGGCTTACGCGCCGCCAGAACTGAATGGCGGCGAGCGGGTGGAGGTGTGCGCCGAGGCGTTCCCGGCCGGCGACCCGGTTGAGTGGGTGCGCATGGCCTCTCCGCCTGCCAGTGAAGGCGGTCATTCTGGCAGCGGGGGCGGTGGCAGCGGCTCCGTTGGCGTCGCGGAAACCGTTGTCGAAGCCGTTGCAGTCACCCGCACCGTGACCTCCAGCGCCGGCGACGGCCGCGAGGTCACCGAAAGCGTCGTCGAGTCGGTTGCCGGGGGCGAGGAGGGGGCTGCTCCGGCATCTCCCTATGATCTCGGTGAACAGGTGCGCGTGACCGGCTCCCTCGCCGGCTCGATTCGCGTCGACGGTGACAGGCGCGATCCGCAGCTCGTGCTCCTGGTCGACGCCGACGAGGATCCTCTGACGCCGGCCGTTGCCTTTCCCCTGACCGGCGACGAGGCGTTACTGGAAGAGATGGCCGAGCATTATCGCCTGCATCTGGCCGTTGACGGCGTCGTCGTCGCCGCCGATCCTGAGCCGGGCGGGCCGGACGGTCAGGCTATACGGGTCGAGAGCTTTGAAAGGGTATGGCCGGAGCAGAGGCTCGAAGCGTTTCTGGGCCGCGTCCAGACCGAGACACTGGAGGAGCGCGAGGTCGTCGTTTTCATCGACGAGGAAACAGGACAGCGTTACGTGTTGACGACCCACTACCCCGGTCCGGAAGGGGAGGAGCAGAGATGGTTCGTGACCGGCGTCGTGCACCCTGAAGAGACGTTCGCCGGCTTGCCGTTGCTGGAGCCGGCCGGAATAAGCAGCGGCAGCAACGTAGATGCGGCGGAAAGCGCCGCCGAGTTGCCCCTGGATAAAGAGATCCCCGTCTACAACGCGGGCGCCGTGAGTGGCCCGCCCTGGATGCAAGGAACGCTCGTCATCGATGACGTCGTGCTCGGCTACCAGTATCGAAGCGTCCCCGGTCCGGACGGCGACGGCGAGCCGAGACAGCTCAAGCCGGCTTGGATCTTCTACGGCCACAACGAGGATGGTACCATCTCCTTCACCATCGTTGTTGACGCCACGCGGTCGGAGAACGGCGGTTCCTGAGCGGCCCTGAGGCACCTCCCACGTGAGAAGAATTTCAGTCCTGCTCTGAGGAAGAGGTTGCCACCGGCCGCTCGGGGTCCGTAATCCAGTCGCTCCACGACCCGGCGTAGAGGCGGCCGGGCGGCAGGCCGACGTGGGCCTGGGCCAGCAAATTCTGGCAGGCGCTGACGCCGGAGCCGCAATAGTGCACGGCCGCTTCTGGGTCCGACCCTTTCAGAACGGCCTCAACTTGTTGCCGTAAATCCTCCGCCGGTAGGAACCGGCCGTCCTCGTCCAGGTTGCGTCCATAGGGATAATTCACGGCTCCTGGAATGCGCCCGGCCACCGGGTCCAATGGCTCCTCTTCACCGCGGAAACGCTCCGGCGTCCGCGCGTCGATCAGCTGACCGCTCGCTTCCTTCTCTGCCACTTCCTCCGCCACGACCAGCCACTCGCGCCGGGGCGCGCCGTCAAATGACACCGGTTCGTTTTTCTCCATGCCGGCCGCCGTTGGGTGCCCGGCTTCCTCCCACGCCGTCCAGCCGCCGTCCAGAACGGCCGCCGCCTCGTGTCCCATGTAGCGCAGCATCCACCACAGACGCGCGGCGACGATGCTGCCAACGTCGTCGTAGGCGACGACCTGCGTTCCCTCGTCAATGCCCAGCCGGCCGAACAGCGCCTGCAGCGCTTCCGGTGCCGGTAGGGGGTGCCGGCCGTGGTCGGTCACCGGCGGCCCGCTCAAATCCTCGTCCAGGTGGGCGTACACGGCCCCGGGGATGTGTGCCTGGCGGTACGCCCGCCGTCCCGCTTCCGTGTCCGCCAGGCTAAAACGGCAATCGACGACGACCCACGTCGGATCGTCCAGGTGCTGGGCCAAGGTCTCCGGGGAGATCAGAGTGGTAAAAGGCATAGGCATTCTCGGTGATCGTGTGCAATTCGGTTTGTAGTGGGCGTTTCAGCACCGCCGTGACGTTGAGAGGCCTGCGACGGCTACTCCTGCGCGGCCGGCCCTTCTTCCAGGCGAATGCCGAACTCGGCTGCCCAGTACCAGAGGTTGGGCGCCGTGCCGTCGGCCGTGAATCCTACCCCTACCTCACGGGCGTTGGGATTGAGGATCAGGGCGCGGTGCGGCGGGCTGTTGACCCAGAATTCGACCACGGGGACCGGACTTTCCCAGCCCCAGGCGACGGCTTCCCCACCGTAGATGCCTCTATAACCGTACCGCTGTTGCCGCTCGGCCGGTTGCGACCCGTCAGAGCCTTCGTGCATAATCTCCGAATTTTGAGCCATGTCCACCGTGTGCAGTTGGGCAGCGATGCTCAACTCGTAGCTGTAGACCAGCGGCGGCAGTCCATGGAGGCGGCGTGCCTCATTCACGTACCACAACAGCTGTTCGGCCGGCGTAGCGTCCCCGGGCAGTGGATCCTGCGGTGGCAGCGCCACTGTTTCCACCGTCGTCGTCACCGGCTCAGACGCCGCACCGCCCACGTCGGCCGGTACCGGTTCGGCCTCCACCGGCCCGTCTTCTACCGGCGCCGGCTCCTCGGCCGGGGCAGGTGTCTCCGCGGTAATCTCCTCCACTACGACGGCCGGTGCCGTCGCCGTGGGGACGGGTGTTGCCGGTGTTGATGTTTCTTCTACTTCCGTTGTTGGAGCTGCCGGAGCCTCGGCAACCGGAACCGGGGATCCCGCCATCCGATTGCCGCCGACAAACATCGGTGCGTAAGTGTAATAGCGTCCGCCCTCGATGTGAATCCAGCGCGTCACCTGTGTATCGCCGAACTCGTTAGAGGCCGTCAGCGTCACCGGATAATCGCCTGCCCGGCGGTAAATATGGCTGATGGTGGCTCCCGAATACGTTTGCCCGTCTCCCATTTCCCAGTGCAGATTCGTGACCGTTTCGTCCACGAACGCCTGGCCGTTTACGGCCGCACCTGTTTCGCCTTCCTCGTCCAACACCACGTCGGCCGTCGGGGCTGCTCCCACCGTTACGGGCGCGCTCGTCTCTGCCGTTCCGTAATCGCTCTCGACGGTCAGGCTCACCAGATACTCGCCCGGTTCGGCGAAGGTGTGAGATGGGTTGCGCTCACTCGAGGTGGCGCCATCGCCGAAACGCCAGGTGAAGGACAAAGGCGGCTCACCCCCGCTCTCGTTCACGAAGGCCAACGCTTCTCCGGCCGCCGGTTTGGCGTCGGCCAGGCTGAAGCTTGCGGCCGGATCTGGGGTCACCGTCACGATGGTCGTCGCCGTGGTCACGGCCAGAGGGTTGGCCAGTTGGAGGGAGACTTTATAGCGGCCGGCAGCTGGAAAGACGACGTCCGGATTGTTCGCCGTGACCGTTCGCCCGTCTCCCAGATCCCACGTCTGGGCGAAAGGGCCGGGACCCGATGGATGGGCCTCCAATTGCACCGTCTGACCAACGGATGCCACCGGCGGATGGGCGCTGATGGCTCCCTGAGGTGGTAGTCCCACCCAATAGGCGACGCCTGCGCTTCGCTCCTCCCCGTCGTGGCGCATTATCACTTCAACCGTTCTCTCCGGGCGGGTCAGGTCGGCGACGGAGGCCGTGAAGGATAATTGCAGCCGCTGCGATCCCCCATCGGCCGCTGCGACTGGCAGCCACCGAAAACTATTATCCTGATAATCAAACGTCGTACCGGCAGGCGCTCGTCCCTGGGCGAACGAGAGGTTGGTTGGTAGGGAGACTTCGATCTCGGGGGCGGCCGCCCGCGCCTGCCGGTTCGTCAACACTAACTCCAGCGTTACCGTATCCCGGGGCGCAGCCACCGGCGGCGAGAGCGTGATAGCTAGCGCCAGCGGCCCCTCAATTTCTGCGTGACCGGCGCCGGCCGGTTGTTGTGCGGCAGCGACTGGCGCCGGCCGGCCCAGAATGACCAGAGCCAGCAAGCTACAGACCGTCCACGAGATCAACGCGACGCGCACCCGGTGTTTCATAATAGTGCAGTTTAGCAGAGTTAGAATGCACCTACAAGCAACGCTCACTATTTTAACACGTTATCCTGCTCTCGCCTTCCTATCTCCGCCAGCGTATGCCACGCTCTTCCGGGTTGGGAGGGCGCTATGGATGGCCCTTACGGCGGTGTCCACTCCTCCGGCGCCTCTTGTAGCACGCCTGCCACCTCGTACCCGTCCTGTATCATGCGGTTTACGACGGCCGGCAGCTCATACTCGCCCCGGGAAGAGAGAGTTAGCCTCTCCAGATAATGGGTGATCGCCGACGGCACGACGTAGATGAGCGAGGCGCCTATCTGGCTGGGGGCGGCGTCCGGGTCGGGCTTCTCGACGATGGCGGCCACGTTGCCGGCTTCATCGAAGCGTACGCTGCTCCGGCTGGCCAGCTCCCCCGGCGGCAGCCGCTTCAGGCTCACAGCCAGGTCCTTGCCTGACGCCCGATACGCTTCCTTCAGATCCGCCAGGTAATGCTCGGGGAGGATGTAATCGGCCGCCACCACCATCGTCGGCTCTGTCAGGAAGTCGCGCGCTTGGCGCAAGGCGTCGGCCGTTCCCGTCGGCTGTTGCTGTTGCCGATAATGCACGCGCACGCCCCAAGCGGAGCCATCACCGGCGAACGCTACGATTTGTTCTCCGAGGTAGCCGATTACCAGACAGACGTCGCCGACACCGGCCGCTGCCAGCGCGTCCAGCGTGTAGGTGAGAGTGGGCCGGCCGCGTACCGGCAACAGCGGTTTTGGGGTGCTATCCGTGTGGGGCCGCAGACGTCGGCCGCGCCCGGCCGCCAGAACCACAGCCCGTGTAGGGGGTTGTTTCTCCATTCGCTTTACTTTCCCGCAGAGTATGGATAGACTTGTGTACGGTAAAAATAACTGATTGTCAACCGCGAGCGAGGGAAACGGAGTGGGTTTTTGGCGTACGCTAGTTCGTCGTGTTCAGGGGCGTTTTGAGCTTGACGATTACCATGCAGGAGATTTGACCGTTGACCAACCGCTGCTGGTAACGGACTCTGCGGCTCAGGCAGGAGATGTGGTCGCTCCACGCGTCACCGTTGCCGGCCTCCTCTACGGTACGGTTCTTGCGCGCGAAGTGATCGTTCAGGAAGAGGGACAGGTTTGGGGAGACGTCTTCGCCGTCAGCGTTCTCGTCGAACCCGGCGGCAAAATTCATGGCTGGGTGAACACGCTAACCGAATATGATTATGAGGCCCTGATGGACGCCGGCGACTCCCAGGAGGCTCTGGGCACGGTGCGCACGCCGGATATTCCCGTTGGCCTCTTGCCGCCGGAGCTACAAGAGGCGCTGGCCGAAAAAGATGGCGACGGCCCCCAGCGGCAGGCCCTGTTGCGCATCGTCCAGTCCGAAACCGGAGCCGCCCTGGCAGCCCGCGACGAGCTCGAGCGTGCCTTCGACGAACGGATCTCAGAAGTCGCCGGCGACGCCATGGCCCGCGCCGAGGATTTGAACGACACCCTTGCCGAGGTCCGGGAAGAGGTCGCCGCCCTCGAAGACGCCCTGGCGGAAAAGGCCGAGAAGTTAGAAGACGCCGAATCCCGCCTCGCCGACCAGGCCGAGGAACTAGACGCTGAGCGCCAGCGCCTGGCTGAGCGCACGGCCGAATTGGAGGAGGCTCAAGCTACCATTCAGGAAAAAGAGCAGGCGTTGGAGGCCGTCGAAGCCCAGAATGAGAAGCTACAAGACCGGCTGAACGAAGCCCTTGAGAAGGACGACGCCCTCACTCGGCGCGTAGAAAGTCTGGAGAGTGCCCTTCAGGCCAGCGTTCAGCACAACGCTGACCAGGAAGATTCCCTCCTCCGATGGCAAGAGTTGGCTCAATCCACTAAAGAACAGGTTGGCGATTTGGAGACCAGGCTCGACGCCACGAGCCAGGAACTTGAGGAGAGCCAGCGCACCGTCAGCATGCTTCACGAGCAGCGGGCACGCTTGAAGGAGGCGTGGGAGAAAGCCAACGAAGAATTGAAGGCGCTGCGCCAAAGGCTTGAGGAACGCCCCTCAGTGGCTCCCGAGGAAGCGTCGGAACTGGCCGAGGCCAACAGGCAGATCACGCAATTGCAGCAAGCGTTTACCCAGGCTGAGGAAGAGATTCAGGAACTCCAGGAGCAGGTTCTCTGGTATAAGATGTCCTTGAAGACGACGACGGCCACCCTGCAGGAGACACAGCAGCGCAACGAAGAGCAAAAAGAGACGTTGGAGACGCTGCGAGCGCAGTTGGCCGAACAGCGTGACGTGGCCGAGAAGTGGAAGGGCAACGTCGGCCGCCTCTCCGAATTGCTTTACGAGACGCAACAGCAATTGAAGGAGCGCCAACGCGGCGCCGAACCTCTGGAAAAGGCGCTGGACGAAGCCCAGACCAGAGCCAAAGTTGCCGAGGAACAGTTGGCCCAGGAGCGCGAGGAATGGCAACAACAACTGCGCGAACGGGAATCGCAGATTGCGGCGATGGAACAGGAACTGGACTATTACACCGAGGAAATGGAGGCTCAGTCCCGGCGGCTGGCCGACATGCGCGCGACGCTCGCAGAGCAGGAGGTCGCTCTCGCCCAGACGCGGGCGCTAGTGAAAGAGAGGACGATCAAGGCCCGCAAAATCCACGAGTCGGGTCAGGCTCGCATCGAAGAACTGGAAGCCGAACTGGCCGATGCCCGGGAGCGGTTGCAAGATCTGCGAGATTGGGTCGAGCGTCGGCGGCGCTCAGAGAAGTAACGGCCTCGCGCCGCTTCGTTATTTGTTGGACACTTTATTTATGTTAAAATAGCGCTCATGGCAGATATTGAATTGGCCGTCATCGGCGGCAGCGGTCTCTATAACATGCCTGATCTGGAAGACGTAGAAACACTGCAGATCAGTACCCCCTTCGGCGATCCCTCCGACGATATTACGGTCGGGACGCTGTACGGGCGGTCTATCGCTTTTCTTCCCCGTCACGGCCGCGGGCACGTTCTTACACCCACGGAAGTCCCGTATCGCGCCAACATTTTCGCTCTCAAGACGATGGGCGTCCGTTACATCATCTCCGTCAGCGCCTGCGGCTCTCTACGGGAAGATTTCGCGCCCGGACACATCGTCATTCCCGATCAACTGTTCGACCATACTCGCCAGCGGCAGAACACGTTTTTCGGTCGGGGGCTGGTCGCCCACGTCAGCGTCGCCGATCCTTTCTCTCCCGAACTCAGCAGCACTCTTGCTGGCGCTGTGCGTGCTTCCGGTGGAACTGTTCATGAGGGAGGCACTTTCATTACCATCGAAGGGCCGCGCTTCAGCAGCAAGGGCGAGTCAAACACCTACCGCCAGTGGGGGATGAGTATCATTGGCATGACCACCAGCCCAGAAGCCTTCCTCGCCTTAGAGGCGGAGATTGCCTATGCGGTGATGGCACACGTGACCGATTATGACGTGTGGCACGAGAGCGAAGAACCGGTGACGGTAGAAACCGTCGTTCGCATTCTGCAACGCAACACGGCGTTAGCCCAGCGGGCGATTGACCACCTGGCGCGAACCATGGACGATTGGGCCAGCGACCTTTCTGCCCACCACGCCCTGCGCGACGCCGTCATTACCGACCGCGACGCGATCCCGGCTACCATGAGGGAGGAGCTGGGGCCCCTGGTGGAGAAATACCTCTCCTGATCCACTCTCTATCACCATGATGACGTTGTCTTTGGCCGCCGTAGGCGAAAGGCGCGGGCGGCAGGAACGCCTGCTTCTGGGGTTGGCCGCTCTCTTCATTTTCACCAACGCCCTTGCCTTGAGCATTGCCCTGGAGGGACGCTTGCAATGGACTCACCTTTGGGCGCCGGCCGGTTGGCTCCTCCTCATGACCATTGCCCACCTCTTGTTGCAGCGCCTCCTCCCGCAGCGCGATCCGCTCCTGCTTCCTCTCTTCGCCCTTCTCAGCGGCTGGGGCCTTATCCTCATCGACCGTCTGGCTCCTAACTTCCTCTGGCGCCAATCGCTCTGGCTCCTGTTGGGGACGGCCGCTATGCTCGCCATCGCCGTTTTCCCCCGTAACCTGCGGTGGTTACGCCGCTACCGTTATACTTGGCTCACGGTCGGCCTACTTTTGTTAGTGGCTACCCTCCTCTTCGGCGTCAATCCGTCCGGCATCGGCGCTACGCTCTGGTTGCCCGCCCCATTCGTCGACCGCGTCTACTTCCAGCCCTCAGAACTGCTCAAACTTCTGCTCATCGTCTTCCTCGCCAGCTATTTCGACGAACAGGAACGTATCGCCCGCCTGCGCCAGACCCAGCCTCCTTCCACGAACCTGGCCGGCCGCATTGCCTCTCACGCTGCCTTCCTTGCCCCGTTGCTGCTCATGTGGGGGTTCAGCATCCTACTGCTCGTATGGCAGCGAGACCTGGGCGCAGCCACCCTCTTCTTCATTTCCTTCCTCGCCCTCCTCTATCTTGCCACCGGACGCTGGTTGTACGTCGCCGGCGGTCTCCTGCTGCTCATCCTGGCCGGCCTCCTCGGATATTTCACCTTCGACGTGGTCCAGTTGCGGATCGACGCCTGGTGGAATCCCTGGCCTGACGCGACCGACCGCGCCTTTCAGATCGTCCAATCCCTCTACGCCATCTCGGCCGGCGGTGTCCTTGGACAGGGCGTCGGGCAGGGCTTTCCCATTTACGTCCCCGTCGTCCACTCCGACTTCACCTTTGCCGCGATTGCCGAGGAGTGGGGTTTGGTCGGCAGTCTGGGCGTGCTCGCCTGTTTTGCCCTCCTGGGCCACCGGGGCTTACGTATCGCCGCGCGGGCGCGCCGTTCCTTCAATGCCTATCTCGCGGCCGGCATCACCATACTCTTCGCCGCCCAGGCCTTCCTGATCATGGCCGGGGTCACCAAACTACTGCCATTGACCGGCGTCACCCTCCCATTCGTCAGCTACGGCGGCAGCTCCCTCCTCATCAGCAGCGTCATGATGGGCCTACTCATCTACCTTTCCCAGAGGGGCCTCCATCACGGCCGTCCCGGCTACTGAGATAGAGATGAGAGAACGGCCGTCGACAATTGCCAATCGCCCCTCCACCCTTTCTAATACCCTCCATGTATCGGGAACGACAGTCGCGATTTGAACGCCTTAGCGCCGGCCTTTTGCTCGGTTTCTTCCTCGTTGCTGTGGCCCTAACTTTTTGGAGCATCGTCCGCAGCCAGACCCTGACCACGCGCGGGGATAATCCCCGCCGCGTAGAGGAAGAACTGCGCATCCGTCGCGGCCGCATTCTGGATACGGACGGTGCCATCCTCGCTGAGACCGTTGGGCCGGAAGAGGCGCCGCAGCGTGTCTATCCTATCCCCGGCATCGGCCCTGCCGTTGGATACTACAGCTTTCGCTACGGCACAGCCGGCGTCGAACAGGGATACGACGCCGTCCTGCGCGGCGAAGGAGACGACTTCTGGCCGGCGTTTTGGCGCCGTTTTATTCATCAGACGCAGCACGGCCGCGACATTCGCCTGACTCTCGACGCCGACTGGCAGCGCACGGCCGACGCCCTTCTGGGCCAGCGCAATGGCTCTCTCGTCCTCCTCACCCTGCCAGATGGTGCCATACGGGCGATGGTCAGCCATCCCGCCTACGATCCGAACCGCCTCGCCGAGCAATTTGAAACGCTGGCCGCCGACGCCGACGCGCCCCTCCTCAACCGGGCTACCCAGGGCCAGTACCAACCCGGCCTCGTCCTCCAACCCTTTATTCTTGCCGCCGCCGTCGAGCGAGAGCTGGTGTCGCTGGAGGAAGTCGCGCCCGAAGCTACCCGTCCCGTGGTCGTGCGCGATCAGGTGCGCACTTGCACCACCGCGCCGGCGGAGCCCGCCACTTGGGCCGCCGTCCTGCAAGCTGGCTGTCCTCGGCCGGTACAAACGTTGGCCGATGAGCTAGCCCGCGCCGATCTCCGGGAAATCTTGCGCGCCTTTGGTTTCCTCGAACAGCCGGCCGTTCCTCTCAATACGGCCGACGTCCCGCAAGACCCGGTCACCGATTTGCAGGAAGATCTCATTGGGCAGGGGGATCTGGCCGTGACGCCTCTCCAGGTGGCGCTGGCCTGGGCCGCTCTGGGGAACGGAGGCATGCTGCCGGATCCCCAGCTAGTGAGCGCCGAGCAGGGCGCCGATGGAACGTGGCAGGCCGCGCCGACGCCGGAACCGGGGGCGGAAACCGCTGTCTCTCAGGTGGCTTCAACCGCCGTTCTTGGAGCTTTGCCCACCCACCAGGGGGCCGTTCGCGAGATGGCAACTCTCGTTCTTGCCGGCCCGGAGCGCACCGACGCCTGGTATCTGGCCCTGGCGCCGGCCGGGGCGCCGCGCTACGCGCTTGTCGTCGTCGTTGAAGAGACAGCCGATCCCTTCTCCGCACAACAGGCAGGCCGCGCCCTCCTCAACTTCATCCTGGAGCGTTCCTGACTCTAAAAGCGAACTCCCGGAGACTGGGAGGCGGTGTATCGCCTCACTTGCCCCGGGAGATTTTGACCGTTTCGTGGTTGACAGGTTCTTGCGTTACCAGCGTGTGCCTATTCTTCTTCCTCTGCCGCGACCGCTGGCGCCTGCTCCCCGGCCGCAATCTCCATCAGTCGCTCAATGCGCGGCAACATCTCGGCCGGATTGGGGTGCAGCCCCTCCTGTACTAACGCGCTGTCGAACAACTGCTCGATGGTCAGGTCAATAACGGGCGCGTCCGGCTCGGCCGTTACCAGCGTGGCCAGGTTAGCGATGAGCGGGTGGCGGCGGTTCACTTCCAGAATCTTCTTCGGAATCTCGTATTCCTGATCCAGGTAGCGGTAGATGCGCTGGAACTCGCGGTCGGCCGCGTCCTGCGGTGAGACCAGCCGCACGGGACTATGTCGCAACACCTTCGATTCCCGCACTTCGAGCACGCGCTCGTCCAGCGTCGTCACAAAACGGCCGACCAGCCGGTTGAAGTCGGCTCCTTCGATCGGGGGTGCGGTGGGCGCCTCTCCTTCTCCTTCTGCTTCCTCCGCTTCCATCTCCGGCAATTCCAGGTCGGCGTCGTCGACGTTCTTCAGCGGCTTTTCCTTATATTTGTTCACCAGCGGCGCGATGAACGGATCCAGCGGATCCACCCAGTAGAGGACCTCCAGATCCCGGTCCCGGAAGGGATCCAGGTGAGGGCTGCGCGCTACCGAGCCCACGTCGTCTCCGAGCACGTAGTAGATGGCTTTCTGTTCTTCCGGCATCCGCTCCACGTATGCGTCGAGCGAGGTTAACTTCTCCTTGCTCTTCGACGAGTGGAAACGCAGCAATGGCAGGACGTCGTTTACGTCCGACGGTTCTGTTGCCAGCCCTTCTTTTATCGTTCGCTTGTGTGCGTTCCAGAAGCGCGTGTACTTCTCTTCTTCCTCTTCGGCCATCTCTTCCAGCGTACGTACCACGCGCTTGCGTAGGATGCGGGCCAGCGCCCGCATAAAGCGGTTGCTCTGGACTGTCTCCCGGCTGATATTCAGCGGCAGGTCCTCCGAATCTACGACGCCGTCCACAAACGATAGCCACTTGGGTAGCAGATCGGTGTTGAACTCCTGGATGAGCACGTTATGGGAGTAAAGCTTGACTCCCGGCTCCTTACGCGCTGCCAACACGCCCCGATCCCGGCTGGCCGGAACAAAAAGCAGGGCGCGCACGTGAACGGGCGCGTCGGAGTGGAGGTGTATGGTCGCCAGTGGTTCCTGGAAATCCATCGTCATCTGTTGGTAGAAGTCGTCGTATGCTTCTTCCTCTACCTCTGACGGCGATTTACGCCACAGCGATTCTTGCTGGTTGATCTGCTCGTCGTCCAGGTAAATGGGATAGGTGACGAAATCGGAGTAGCGCTTCACGATCTCCCGCAGCCGCCATTCGCTGGCGAACTCTGTCGCGTCGTCGCCCACGTCGTCGCTGGCCTCAGCGTCCGCGCCATCCTGCTTTAGCTTGATATGGATCTCAGTGCCTCGCTCTTCCTTTGCAGCCGGCTCCACGCGAAACTGATCGTCGCCGGAGGAGATCCAGGCGGCCGCCTCCGCGTCCGGCCTGTAGCTCAGCGACACCACGCTTACTTCCTCAGCCACCATGAAGACGGAGTAGAAACCGACGCCAAATTGGCCGATGATGTCACTCGGCCGCTTTTCGCCCTCCTTGACTTGCTCCAGGAAGGCGCGCGCCCCAGATTGGGCAATCGTCCCCAGGTTCTCCACCAGCTCTTCGCGCGTCATGCCCACGCCCGTATCGCGCACGATCAACCACTTCTCCTCGTCCCGTTCCTCAACCTCCAGATAAATGGCCAGCTCCAGTTCCGGATCGCGCACGTCGTGCTCGGTGAGCATCTCAAAGTGCATGCGTGTCAGCGCGTCTGAAGCGTTCGAAATCAGTTCGCGTAAGAAAATCTCTCGATCCTGGTACAGAGAGTGGACGAGAATGTTGAGCAGTTGCCTGATCTCCGCCTGAAAACGATACGAATCGGATGCCGTCTTTTCCTTCGTAGTCATTGTTTTCCTCCGTCTGCTTTGTTCTCAAGTGTGTGCCGCTTGGCGTTACGGTCGCCCTCGTGTGTCGATGCGGCCGGCGCCCCGCCGCGCCACGAGCCCCTCTTTAAACACATTTTTCTCACTCCCCGTTCACCGGCAATCTTATCTACTTTTTGTTAGAGTCAGGTAAGAGCTATCCCCCCAGTACCCTTGGCCCTTGCTTAGGTGCTCTACTCCGCACTCTCTTCGTGCGCCGACAGGATCAGCGATTGCTTCAGCTCCCACAATTCCTCCGTCAGAGAAACATGGTAAATGTGAGGGTACATCAAACGTTTCACACCCGGATCCAAACGCCTCAGGTCCTTATCCCGTTGCTCGCGCATCTCCTCAATCGTCGGCGACTCGTACACTCGTTGGCCGTCCGCCAGCACGTCCACGAGTAGCGATTCCACTTCCGAGATCTCCTCCCGGCCCAGCGTACGATAGGTCCCATGCTCCAGTGGGTGGTGTAGTTGCAGCACGTCTGCCTCGTCCGGCTTTTCGTGGTCCAAACCGAGGAGATCGGCCGTCGCCTTGTTTCGCTCGTCGTAAACGCGCCACACTCGCTTCTGCCCTGGATTTGGAATTTTGGCCGGCGTCTCGGAAATCTTGATCGCCGGCGTCCACTCCCCGTCATCCTGGACCGCCACTAACTTATACACGCCGTCCAGCGCGGCGTCCGCCTTCGACGTAATCAGGCGCGTGCCCACACCGTACACCAGCCGGCCGACAACTTCGTCTGCGTCCAGGCCATAGCGTGGCGCCTCGTCCGCGATCTGCGTCTGGATCTGCCAGATCGTCAGTTCGTCCAACTGGTTAGAGAGCACGATAGAGACCTCCGGAAAGCCGGCTTCGTTTAGCATCCTGGCTGCCTGCACGCTCAGATGGGCCAGGTCTCCCGAGTCGAGACGAATGCCTACCGGCTGGTGCCCCTTGCGCTTCAGCTCTTCAAACACCTTAATTGCGTTCGGAATGCCACTCTCCAGCGTGTCGATCGTATCGACCAGCAGGACACAATTATCGGGATAGACGTCGGCGTATGCCCGGAAAGCGCCCAGCTCGCCTTCGCCCAGCGCCATGAAGATTTGCACCATGCTGTGGGCGTGGGTGCCTTTGGGTGGATAACCCAGCACCCGCGAGGCGCCGACATTGGAAGAGAAATCCGCACCGCCGATTAGGGCCGCTCGCGCCCCGGCGTTGACCCCCGTGCCGTGACCGCGCCGCATGCCGAATTCCAGCAGAAGTTGGCCGCGCGTCACCTGGCAAATGCGCGCTGCCTTCGTTGCGATGAGGATTGGGTAATTCAGATGGTTGAGGAGTGGCGTCTCGAGGATCTGTACCATGGCCAATGGCCCCTCGACTACGGTGATCGGAACGTTGGCGTGCACGACGCGCCCTTCCGGGATGGCGCGCAGCGTGACGCCGTCAAACGTCCCGTTCTTCTGTAGCCACTCCAGAAAATCGTCCTCAAATAGCCGCTTACCGGCCGGGCCCGTCATCTGACGCAAATAGTCGACGTCGGCATCCTGGAATCGAGACTGTTCCATCCAATCCAGCAACCACTCTAGCCCTGCGTTGATGCAGAATCCGGATTTGTGGTCGCCGTAATCTGGATAGCTACGGAAAAAGTGGTCGAACTGAGCCTGTGTCTCGTGTAAGCCCTGCCGGTAAAAAAGGTGGGCCATCGTCAACTGGTACATGTCCGTGTAAAGGATGCCTTCTGCCCTGCGTTGTTCTTCCCAGTTCATCTATCTCTCTCCAGGAGCGTTCGATTTGCTAAAGGGCAGATCCACCGATCCGCCCCGCCTTCACTCATGCCGATCGTCGCCCGCGAACAAAGAGGAAAATGGCCGCGCCGATCAGCAAGATTCCGGCCGCCGGCAACCAGAGGTCGCTGCCGCCTCCATCTTCTTCACCTTCCACGGCCGACGATGCGGTGGGCGTGGCCGTCGCCTCCGCTTCTTCCTCCTCTGGCTCTACTGTGGGCATCGGCGTCGGTGGCGCTTCCTCCGTTGCGGTCGCTGCCGCCTCGGCCTCCACGCTTTCTGCAGTTGCCGTTGCTGCTTCCGTGGGCGTAGCCGTCGGCGAGGCCGTTGCTGTCGCTGTCGCCGTCATCGTCGGCGTCGGCGAAGGGCAGGCGGGATTCGGCGTTGGCGCCCACGTCGGCCCTGGCGTTGGCGTGCTTCCGTCTGCCAGTGCAGGCGATTCCACAAGCGGCACGAGACCCGTGTACCCGCTGACCGCCACTACCTCATCCGCCACCCAGGCGAGCGAGCCATCGGGCATCTGGATCTGCCACCAGGTTGCCTGTGCTGCCCGGCCGGCGATGCGCCGCACTTCCAGATAGGAGAGCGTGCCCACCGCTTCGTAAGCCGTACCCGGCCCGCTGCGGACGTTAATCGGGCTGTTTAACGCCTGGATTGTGGGCTCCTCGCTGCACGCCTCGGCCGTGGGTATGGGCTCATCGTCTGCTCGCGGCGCGCTCGTTACCGTCGCACCAGCGCTAGCAGGCTCCGTCGTGGGGGTGGCCGTGTTTTGTGGAGCCGGCGTCGCTGTGGGCCCACCCCCGCCGCCACCGCCCGGCGTCGCGGTGGGATTAGGCGCCGTGGCTCCGGGAGGTGGCGTCGGCGTTCGCGTCGGCAGACTCTGCCCTGGCGCTGTGGATTGCGCAATCTCGACCCCCCCGCTGAGGGCCAGCGCCAGGCCAATCGTAATCATGATCCATTGCCAGGTTCGTTTTGAGAACATCGCTATTTCCTACTCGCGGTAGATGATCGTGAACGTCAAGTCCGTCTCCGGCGTCGCCGTGAATGTCACCGAGTGTCCGTCATTATCGACCGGCGCCGGTGTCACCGACACCACCTCCGCTCCTGGCGGCGTGTGCACGATGATCGCCGTCGCTCGCGGCGCTACGCCCGCTTGCCGCACGAGCTTCAGCCGGTACATTTGTCCCTCGGCCACCGGCGTCGTCACGGCCGGCAACTCATAGCGAAAGCGTACCTCCCGCCTCTCGTCGGGCGCCAGCAGGAGGAAATTGGCAAAAACGGCGAAGGATGACAGGTCATCCTCGGCCGTTGCTGCCCCCCCTGACCAACCGTCGCTAAAGCCAAATGCGCTGCGCGACGTCTCGTGGTCGCTGCCCTCTAACAACTCGCTGCCCTCCGGCGCGTAGAGCCGTACGTAATTCCAGAAACAATCTTGCATCAGGTCCGCATACGTGAGCTTTACTCTGTAAGAGACGCCCTGATCGCACACGGCCTGTCCCTCATACGTATGGGCGTAAGCGACCGTTGCCTCTGCCACGCCTCTCCCCGCTTCGTCAAGGGTGACCTCATAGGCCAATTCGCTCTCGATAAACGGGCCGACCTTATTGAAGCCCATGTTGCTGTCCACCACCATGAGCCCGTCACCGTCGGCCGGCATCTCCAGGCGGCCGTCCCAATTCAGGCGGTCCAGCGTCCTCGCCACGGCTCGATGGCGCACGTAAATCTGCACGTGCTTTTGCGATAGTGCCCGGTGCAATGTCTCTGCGAAATAAAGCGGATCTAGCGAGCGAAAATCGTTGAGAAGCTTTTCCTGCATTGCCCCGGCCATGTTCCCCAGGAAATCCTGACGCGTCCGCAACCACTCTTGTTGCGTTTGCTCCTCCGTCGCGCTCCATGCGTCGCGCATATTTTCGATGACGTTATTTGCCGAGACTCGCCTTTCCATCCCCGCGATCTCCAGGGGCCCGGTTACCTGCAACAACATCTCCAGGAATCGCTGGTCAATAGCGATCATCCCATCGAGGGGCGGGGCCTCCTCCTGCCCGTAACGGTAAAGGGCCATTGCCTGCTCGGCCGCTACCGGCCAGTCTGGCCAAAAATTCGCGTCCCTGAACAAGAAGAGGTCGATCCCCATCAACTGATATAGCGGTTGGGGGGGGAAGCCGTACGGTTTACTCAGCGACCACCCTTCGGCCCAGGCGTCCACCCGGTTGGCATCCTCAAATTGCAGAGAGACGATGCGGCCTTCCTCCAGCGCCAATAAGCCAACCCCGGAGAAAAAGCCACCCGTCGGTCGGATCTCGTCTTCGTTCTGGGCTACGAGCAGGTAGTTGCGCTTTCCATCGTGGCCCATCATTTCCGGGGCAACCTGTACGAGGGAGAGGAAGTCTGCCAGGTACAGTTTTTCGTCTATCCGTTGCAAGAGCGTGCGCACCCGCCATGGTAACCCTTCGACGTTCTCAATCTCCGCTCGCGCCGTCCGTACCCGCTCCATAGCTACGGCCGCTCGCGCCAGCTCTGGCCGCGCTTCGTCTACAATGGCCAGAAGCTCGGGAATGAGCGCTTCGCCGCCGCCCTCTCGCTGCAACAGCGCCAGCGCCGGCTTCATCCCGCGTACGCCATAGACGGCCGCTTCCGTGCCTGCGTCTGCCATCTCCATCAACTGTGGCGCTGCTGCCAACAATGGCCCCACCTTCGGCAGCCAGCCAAAAGCCGGCGCCAGCGGCAGAAAGATAGCCGTTTCCCGTTCGAGGACAACCACGTCCCGCCGCAGACCGATCACCAGCGCCTCGGCCGCCTCCGGATCGGCGTTGACCAGGCCTTCGGCTGCCAGCGCTTCTGCTTCGTCCTGCCGCGCCAGCAACGAGCGGCCGGCGTCGGCAATCCGCCAGCCTTTGATGCCCAGCCAGAGAACGATCAATAGCAGGCCGGCCAGAAACAGCAACTTCGGCAGCCGGTTGCCGCCTGCCACGCTGTCTAGACGACCTTTGTCTTTACTTGCCGAAACGTCCAAACAATCCCCCTTTCAATTTTGAGATCATGGGCGGCCGTTTACACGGGCCGGCTCGGTACATGACACGTCGGCCGCTCCCGCGAGCGTAAACGTCACCTCGCACAACGGGCGAAAGCGTGCATTATAGGTGCGAAATGCCCCCAGGTCGTCTTGCTGCAATCGACCCAGCGAGGGATATCGTTGGGCCAGCCGCTCCCGGTACCACGCAAAGGCCAGGAGATTGCTGTCGACCGGGATCACGTCCGGCCGTTGCCCTTCGGCGTAATGCAGGTACCAGAGGGAAAAAGTCGCCCGGTCGCCCGTCGTAAGCAGGATGGCGTCAGGCGGCGCTTCTTCCAGTACCGGTTCGACCAGGCGGCGCACCTGCCAGTCATCGCTCAGGTTCAGCCCATTGAAGTTTAACATGAGTAAGGCCAGCGGCAAAAGGAAGACTACCGCCTTGCGCCCCAGACTGCCGGCCACTCCTTGCGTATAGCCATTATCCTCGATGGAGGAGAAAGCGTCGGCCAGCGGCAAGACGAGCAGTAACAGTCCGGGCAGAAAGAAGACGGGAGCGTCGGTCGTGTTATAGCCAAAGGCGTATGCGCCGTACAGGCTGGCTGTGCCCAGAATTGCCGCCTGTTGCTTACTTTTCTTTGTCCACGTTTCGCTCACCCCCAGCGGCAGCAGCGCGGCGCCCACCCAGGCGAACTGTGCGAAGAAGAGACGGCTCCACTGCTGCACTCGTTCCGCCCACCGGTCGGCCGGCAGCGCGAACACGTTCGGCCGGTAGATGCGGGCGCTGACGATTCGCCACCATCCTTGCAATTGCTGCGGCCGATTCCAGATGATGGGGCTCCCGCTCTGAGCCAGCAAGGGAAGGGCCAGGAACGGTGCCAGCCCCAGGAGCAGGCCGCCCAACAAAGAGGACCATCCTTGCCGCTGCGTGCAGACCAGGGCCAGTGGCAACATTAGCGCCGAGGTGAGGTGTGTCGTTACGCTCAGCCCCAGCAGCAGGCCCACGGCCCACGCCGGTCGCCGCCCCAGCAGCGCCCACAGAAAGGCGGCCAGTAACGCCAGGTTTAGCGCGTACACTTCGGTGATGATTGCCTGGCTCCACACCAGGGGCATGAAGGCCAGCGCCAGCCCCGCTGCCAGAGGAGCGACGCCGTGTGGCTGCCTCGCGTTTTGCCGCGTCCAGTGGCCGGCCGCTGCCGTCGCTAACCCAACCGCCACCGCCCCGCTCACGGCCGAAAGTAAGTTAAGGCGGAAGGCGATGCTGTTCCCCAGTGGCAGGCGGCTGAACATGTGGCCCACCAGCACGTAGGTGGGATATCCTGGTGGGTGCGGAACGCCCAGCGTTGCCGCAGCCGTCGCCAGCTCGCCCCCGTCTGTGCCGTAATGAGACCAGGTCAGGTCCGGCGCCATTGTCAGCAGGTAGACGCCAAGCGCGATCAGGGCTGCGCCGCTCGGCCAGATGATGGCGGCGAGCCCCCCTCTACCGTCCCCCTCCACTGCTTAGCGCGCTCCCTGCCCTCGCAGCACGGCGGGGATCGTGCGCGCAATGATCGTCAGGTCCCGCCACAGCGAATAATTCTCGATATAGTCCAGTTCCAACTGCACTCGTTCGTCCAGACTCAGATCGCCCCGCCCGTTGACCTGCATCGGACCTGTCAATCCAGGCTTAATAGACAGTCGGCGACGATGCCAGTCGCTGTAGTAGTCTACGATACGCGCCTCTTCCGGCCGGGGCCCCACCAGGCTCATGTCTCCCTTAAAGACGTTCCAGAACTGGGGCAATTCGTCCAGGCTCCAACGCCGCAGAAATCGGCCCACTCGTGTCCGTCGCGGATCGTCCTTTAGCTTGAATACCGGTTCCTCCAGCTTCTCCAGGGGCAATAACTCCTCAAGCGCTTCTTCCGCACCATACTGCATCGAGCGAAATTTATAGATCGTGAAGCGCTCGCCGCCCTGGCCCACTCGCTCCTGACGGAATAGAACGGGGCCGGGCGAGTCCAATTTGATGGCGAGCGCGATGAACGGCCCGGCAACGGCCGTTAGGGCCAGACCCAGGAGGCCGCCGACGACGTCCAGCGAACGCTTGAGCACGTAATCCAGCCCGCCAATGGTCGATTGTCTGCCGCTGAAACCCGGCTGCGGCCGCAATACGCCCCACGAGTAGCCAAAGCCCAGCGCCAGGGCGCGCACGGCCAGCAGAAGGGGAGAAATGATCGCCACCAGCCGATCCTTAGGCCACGCCTTGGCGATAAAGGGCGCCGTCGTCGCCACGAAGGCCAACAGAATCAGCGCCAGCGCCAGGCCTCCCCAAACCGTCAATACCGTGGTCGCTGCCGCTAGCAGGGCCAGCGCCATCAGCCCCATTTGCACCTTCATCACCTGCGGCGTATGCGAATCCCTGACTCCTCGTTCAGGAAAACGGCGCACCAGTTGCGCCTTCCAATAGCCAATGACGAATTTCTTGCGAAAGTAGCCGTGCAGCGTGGCTGCGTGTCGATGATACACGACTGCCTCCGGCTGAAACACCATCTTGTAGCCCCGCATGGCCAGCCGGAAGGAAAGCTCCTGATCCTCCACCGATGGCCGGGGGAAGACTTCGTCAAACCCGTTGTTCGCCAGCAGCACGTCCCGCCGGTAAGCGGCCGAATAGGTGTCGATAAAATCGATGTAGCGTTGCCCCCGCAAGCGATCGTACTTGTCCTCATATTCGATCTGCACGAAGCGGGCTACCGGCGCCTGCTGCCGCGTGGCGTAGATCCCTTTGCACCCTACGACTTCGGGCTCCGCCAGGGCCTCATTCAGGTGCTCCAACCATTGTGGGGTAGGGGCGCAATCGGCGTCGGTGAAACAGACGAGTTCACCGCGGGCTGCTCGGATCCCGGCGTTGCGCGCGGCCGCCGGCCCCTGCTGTTCTTCCTGGCGGATGACGCACGCGCCGACCTCGGCCGCTACCTGCGCCGTCTCGTCGGTGGAGGCGTCGTCCACCACGATAATCTCATAGCAGGCAGTTTCCATCGTCTGCGCTTGCAGCGCGCGCACACAGTCGCCAATCGTTCCGGCCGCGTTGTGCGCCGGCACCACCACCGTCGCCAGCCTGGTGGCCTCGCCGTCTCCTTCACGCATGGCTTCTGCCTCGCGCAGCGGCAATGCCTCCGAACAGGATCTGCGGCGAGACGACGACGAGGTGGAACAGGAGCGTGTAAGCAAGGATGACGGAGGCGTTTTCCACGCCGAAAAAGCGGAGCATAAAGGCGACGAGAAATTCAAAGACGCCGACTTTGGCCGGAGTAGAGGGCGGCACTGTGCCGGCCGTGACGGCCACATGGATGGCTGCCGCCGACGCCAGGCCCAGCGATAGATCTAGCGCCGGGAATAGGACGAGGGGCGTCAGTACCGAAAGCCCGGCGATCAGCAGAGAGGTGAGCAGCAACGCCAGCGTCGCCCGCCGGTTGCGCAGCGCTGCCAGTCCTCGCAGCCCGGCCGTCGCTATTGGCTCCACCCGCTCTCCCAAACCGCCCGGCAGTCGCCGCAACACGGGCCGGCTCACGCGCAACACCAGGTCGCTGCGATAGGCCATCAGGTACAGGCCTACAAAGGCCATCACGGCCACGGCCGCCAGGGCGATGCCCGAATCGGTCACAAATTGGGGGATGACCAGAAAAGGCACCAGCAAGAACATGGTCAGGGCCAACATCATCAGATCCAGCACCTTTTCCACGACCAGCGTCCCCAGGGCCTGCGCCTTGCTGCTCTGTGCCTGCTGGCCCAGATCATAGACGCGGGCCACCTCTCCCAGGCGGAAGAAGGGAACGGCCGTGTTGACCAGTTGGCCCAGCGAGAGCGCCCAAAACAGGTCAGAGAAAGACGGCGCCTCGTCGCGCGGCTGGTAGAGCAATCGCCAGCGCCACGCCTTGGCCATCATCGTCACGGCGATAATGGTCAGGCCCAGCAGCACGTAGCCGACGTCTGCCCGGCCGAAAGCTGCCCGCATCTCTGCCAGGCTCGCGTCGCGCGTGACAAACCACAAGCCTAGCCCGCTGAGCGCCAGGCTCAGCAGCAGTCGCAGCCACGGGATTTGCCGGATTTGGGTCAGGGGTTGCGGCTTCGTGCTCCCCTTCGGTTTTTCCGCTATCAAGCCTCTCTCCTCTGGCCGAACGCTCTCCTCTAGGATATCCATCACAATACGCGCACGCCTTTTTACAACGGGTTGCGGGCGGCGTCAAGCAACCTGCCTTTCACGGTGATGACCTTTTGCGACGGTGAGCGGCTAGGCTACAATAAGATCGTTCACATTTGGAGAAAAGTATGTCAATCCGTCGGATGTTGCCGTTCATCTTCATTAACGTCGTCGTCTCTGCCGTCGTCGTGTTGCTCATTCTGGCCTGGTGGGACAATCGCCAGGAGGAGATAGCTGCCACCTCGACGCCGTTGCCTGCCATCGGCGGGACGATGGCTGCCGGTGCTACCAGCGGCCCTGCGGCCGCGCCGACCAGCGATACAACCGCCGAACCAACGGCAGAGGGTGAGTCGGACGACGGGCCGACTATCCACGTGGTCCAGGCAGGCGAGACACTCGGCCGCATCAGTCAGCTTTATGACGTGCCGGTTGAGGATATCGCCGAGGCTAACGACATCTTTAACGTAAACAGCATCTCTGTTGGCCAGGAGCTTGTCATCCCCATCGGCGGTCTGCCCACGGCCACGCCGCTGCCCACAGCCTCGCCCACAGCCGACGAACCGCCTACGCCGCGGCCCACAGAGCCGCTGCCGGAAGGCACCGCCGACGTCGAGATCACCGAGGTCGTCGGGGTTGGCGATCTGGCTGCCGAATCCGTGCTCATTACTAACGCGGGTACCCGGCCGCTCTCTTTGCTCGGCTGGGAGCTTGAGGATGAGCAGGGCAACGTCTACACTTTTGTGGACATCACCCTTTACGGCAGCGGCGACGCCGGCAGCCCGGCCATCGTCGTCCACACCGAAGCGGGCCAGAACACGCCTTCCGACCTCTACTGGGGTCAGGAGACGGCCGTCTGGGAGACGGGTGAGACGGCGACCTTACGTGATGCAGAAGGAACGGTACAGGCGACATATGTCATTCCATAAGGAGGTATGACATGGGGTACCGAGGTCTGATGGATAAGAATGGAGAACTGTTCGGCTATCTGCGCGGCGGTACGCTGTACACGCTGGATGACGAACCGACCGGCCGCGTTGACGGTGATTACATCGTCGATATGGAAGGCAACCGTATCTGGCGCCTCCACGGAGATGGCGTCTACACGATAGAAAACTTCGAGCCCGTTGGCTATTTCGGAGAAGAGCGGCCGGACGACTACGAGTTTTAGACACGATGCCATCCTCGCGGAGCAGAGCCTCCGATGGGGCAAATTCTGACATCTAAGAGTAATTATGGGCAGCGGGCGTCGGCCGCCGGCCGGCGCCCGCCGTCCTCATAAAGGAGAGAAGCATGCGACTTGGCGCGCAGATGAGCGTAGCCGGGGGATTGCACAACGCCTTTGGCCGGGGAGACGAAGTGAGTTGTGAGTCGATCCTCATCTTTACCAAGAGCAACCGCCGGTGGAAGGCCAAACCGCTGACGGAGGAAGATGTCCAAAAATACGAAGAAGCGGCCGACGAACATGCTCACATCTGGCCCGTGGCCGTCCACGCCAGCTACCTGATCAACGTGGCCTCCCCCGATTCGGCTTTGTGGGAGAAATCCTACCGCGCCTTGAAAATTGAGGTTGAGCGTGTCGCTGCTATCGATGCTCCTTTTCTGACCTTTCATCCCGGAGCCTACACTGACGGCGACGAGGAAACAGGGCTGGCCAACATCGCCCGCGCCCTCAACCGTTTGCTGGAGGAGACGGCCGATCTCGATACCATCGTCTGTCTGGAGACGATGGCCGGCACCGGGACGACGCTCGGCCATCGCTTCGAGCACCTGGCCTACCTCATCGGCGAGACCGGTGGCCACGAGCGCGTTGGCGTTTGTTTCGACACCTGTCACGTCTTTGCTGCCGGGTACGACTTGCGCACGCCTGACGCCTACGACCAGACCATGGCCGAATTCGACAGAGTCGTGGGCCTGGACCGCATTCACTGCTTTCACTTTAACGACAGCCGTCACGAATTGGGATCGCGCAAAGATCGCCATGCCCACATTGGCGAAGGTCATCTCGGCCGCCAGGCATTCGCCAACTTCCTCAACGACCCCCGCTGGTCAGAGTATCCCGCTCACCTGGAAACGCCCAAAACCGAGGAGGATGACGAGGGCAACGAGATCGAGATGGATCCCATTAACCTCAAAACGCTTCGCGATCTGATCGATAAATAATAGACGGCACTCTCGGAGAGCGATGATGTCGCGTGAAACGGCCGCTCTCGAAGTAGAAAGTGATGAGGCTACCGTGCAGGGCCTCTTTAGAAGAGGGCCTTACGGCTGACGTTTACCGGCACCCATACGGGCAAGTGGAAAGCGATCGAACCCACCGACCGTTCAATAGGCGTCACGCAAATGGTGTTCTTTCGTATGTGGAACGGCCGCGTCGTCGAAGCCTGGGCGGATTACGATGAATACGGCATGCGCCGGCAACTGGGCGCGCTCGACTGACCGCTCCAGAATCGTTTTTCCGTGCCGCCCCGCTCACTCGCTGCCCACAACCGTCGTTCCTAACGGGATCCCCGGCTGTTCCTGCACAATACGTTCGTCGAGGATGGGTATCGTCCGGCCGGTGAAGGCATCGTAGAGGCGCACCAGACCGCCCACCGTCTGTCCCGGCGTCGCCTCCTGGGAAACCTCCAGCCGGTGCGGATCCCATATCCGCGAGCCGCCGATCCACTTTAGCGTTGGAATAGCTCCCAGCGCCGGTACTCCGTCTGCCAGGTCCCACCACGCCCACTGAACGCCGTCCGCCTCATAGCCAATGAGCCGCACCGAGACGACGGCGTTCTCGTCTACCGGCCGTGACGCCGCAAACTCTTGTGCCAGCAAAAGCGTCTCTCCTGGGCGGACCCCTTCCTCACCGGCCGCCAGCCCCTCTCCCAGCCAGACAATACCCTCCCCAAACGGCACATAGTGTTCGCCCTCCTCAACGGTCAGCGATGCTAGTTCCGTGAGGCCCCATGGCCCCACCGTTGGCGGCAGGTCGGCGCTGCCTTCGTCCACGTCTTGCACCTCCACTTGATAGCCCGCCTCCGTCTGCCACTGCAGGTAGAGGCGCGGGCGGCCGGGCAGCGTGACGTCCCAATCATAGCCGATCAGCCGCCCCTCGCTTTCCGCCAGCGGCCGGTAAACGGGGTTCTGCGTGGCAAGCGGCCGGGTCAGCGCTGTCACCGTCAACGTATCGGCCGCCACGCGCTCCTCTCCATTCTCCCCGGCCAGCCTTTCGCCCGAAATGGTGCGGTAAGCGCCCACGGCGACCGTGTGCGCACCCGGCCCCGCGCCCGGCCGTGGCGTCAACCGAAACTGCGTCAGCGTGATAGCCCCCGCGCCTGACTGCGGCCGGGCAGCAACGTCTTCCTGTGCGTATAGAGCTCCGTCCGCGCCAATCAGGTGGGCAAACAGCGAAGTGGGCGCTGCCAGAGGGGTCACTTCCCGCCAAGCGAGCGTCAGGGTTGACGTTTGGGTGGGCGCGACGGCTCCCGGTTCAAGGCGGTAGCCCAGAAGGCGGATGGCGCCGCCGAGGGTGACGTCCAGGGAGCGGTAGCCGGCCGGTAGCGTCGTTGGCGGCTCTGCTCCAAAAAGAAAGGCGTCGCCCAGCGGTTGCGGCGTGGGCAGCCCCTGGTAGGCCGCCGCGTCGAAATGAGTGGCCACTACCGGCCTTCCGGCCTGCACCTCTTCTTCAATGCGCCGCGCCCACGTTTCGCCGTACGTCTCCGCCGTGGGGAAGACGTAGTGCACGGGCAGTTGCGGCCGCATGCCTGCCACCTCCTGCAAATACCATAGTGGCGTCGCCCAGTGCCAGTCCGCAAGGATCATCCCGCCCTCGGGCGCCGCCCCCAACAGCTCCCTGGCGTACGCTTCCGCTCCTCGCTTCCCCTGGATTCCTTTATAGCTTCTGTAATGCTCCACTCCCTGCACCAATGCCGCCAGCAACACGGCCGTCACCAACAACGGCCGAACCACGCCACGCATGTAACGCCAGATTGTGTCTGGCCCGTCCAGCACGTCACGCCAAATTTCACCTGGTCCACCCGGAGCCCACCATCCTGTCGCCGTTGCCAGCAGCAGTACGGCCGGCACGTAGGCCGGCAACATATATTCCACCGTCTGCGGGGCGCGGTACGTCGCCGTCACCAGTGTATGAACGGCAAAGGAACCGCCCAGAACCAGCGCAAGAAGACGGTCCTGCCACAAAAGGAGCGCCAGGCCGAGGACCATTCCTGCCAGCAGCAGCGGATGGAACTGAAACGCCATAACGTCGCCCATGACGCGCAGCCGCAGCCACAACATCTGCGGTTCCACGAAATGGAACAGGTCTCCACGAAAACCGAGGGCCAGAACGTGCTGCCAGAAGCCGTCCCACGTTGCCAGAGACGGCGACGCACCCCGCACGTCGGCCGTCGCCCGCAGCGGAAAGTAGAGCAGGGGAAGCAGGCCGGCAAGGGCCGCCAGGAGCGGTCGCTGCCAGCGGCCGGGCCTTTGCAAAAGCCCCGGAATCAGCCACAGGATGGCGACGAAGAAAACGGCCGCCATGAAGATCAGCGAAGCGTGGTGCACGACGCCCAGGCTCAGGGTGAGCGCCAGCATCGAGAGGGGTGCCGTTGCTGGCCCCTTTGCGCTTGCCTCGCTCCTCGCAGCATCGCCTTTTACTTTCCAGTTTCGCATGGCCACCACGATGAATAGTGCCAGCGCTGCGAAAAACGCCGTCAGGCTACGCACGTTGGCCGTCACTGCCTGCGCCCAGAAGGTGGTCGCCGTGCCCAGCACCAGTGCCGCCCCCAATGCGGCCGCGACCCGCCGCGTCAGCGCAAAGGCGCTCAGGTAAACCAGGGTCACGGTTGCTGCTCCTGTGATGGCTGAAAAGGCGTTGACTTTCAGCGCTGCCGATCCCGGCAGGGGTAGCCGCGTTGCCAGATGAGCCAGAACCGTGTAGAGGGCGAACCCCGGCGGGTGTGCCACCCCCAGTTCGGCTGCCACCGTCTGTAGCTCCCCGCTGTCCGCGGGTAAGACACCCTGCGCGAGCGTCGCCGCGTACAGGGCGAGGAAGCCGAAAAAGACGGCCGCCGGTACAGCGGTCGCTGCCAGTCGCCGGTAACGTGCCCTTACTGTCAGGCGCGGCCCCAGCGTCAGTTGCCACGCTAGCACGCCGGCTGCCGCCGCAGCCAGCGCCGCCGCCCGGGGATCCGGGTCAGGATAGAAGACGTAGTAAAGGAGCGCGCCGGCCGGCCACGTGCGGCGCAAGGAAACTCGCCGCAGCAAAAGGGCGGCGCCCAACGTTGCCAGAAGCGCAATCAGGACTGTCCCGACCGGCCCCGGCCGCATCAATTCGCTCAGCAACCGGCCCGCGAAGAGGCCGACAATGACACCCGGAATGACGGCAGCGACCGGGCTCAGCCGCTGCACCGTGCTCCATTTCCCTTTTTCTTGCATTGATGTTTACAAAATTCTCATCTTCGTTATACTTGTATTGGGAATTGGTGGCAGGCACCATGACCAGTCGCTTAGGCGGCCGAGACACGACAAGAGCTCGGCTGCCTTTTTTTATTTTCGATCCCCTTTATATCTCTTCCGCCGCGATGCCAGTTCGCGCAATACGTCGTTCCACGAAAGGTCCCGGGCTGCCAGCAGCACCAGCAGATGGTAGACGAGGTCGGCCGTCTCCGCCACCAGCCGCTCGTCGCCCTGCCCTTTGGCCGCCAGAATGACCTCTACCGCTTCCTCCCCGATCTTCTTCACAATCTCGTCCTCGCCGGCCGCCAGCAATTCGGCCGTGTAGGAGCCCGGCGGCGCGTCTTGCTTCCGCGCCAACAGCACCGCGTATAGCTCGTCGATGACGCCGCTTACGTCGACTTTCTCCACCGTTTCAGCCTCCTGTAAAAACAACTCTGATTGCCGGTGTGGCATGCCGGCCCGGCCGGCTCGACCAGCAGCAATAGCGTGTCGGCGTCACAATCAACGCGAATCTCTCGCACCTGTTGCACGTTACCCGACGTCGCCCCTTTGTGCCACAATTCTTGCCGGCTGCGGCTCCAGAAGTGAGCTTCATCAGTTTCCTCCGTTTTCAGCAGCGCCTCTTCGTCCATCCAGGCGACCATCAGCACCTGGCCCGTTTGCGCGTCCTGAACGACGGCCGGGATCAACCCCCGTTCGTCAAACGTCAGTTCCATTTCTTCGTTCTTTACCGTCATGCGCTCTGCTCCTCCTCTGTCAGCCGCACGGGGATTCCCCTCTCCGCCAGATACACCTTCACCTCCCGAATGCGTAACAGACGATAATGAAATAGCGAGGCGGCCAGCGCCGCGTCGGCCCCTCCTTCCGTCAGCGCGGTCGCAAAATGCTCCGGCGCTCCGGCCCCGCCCGAAGCGATGACGGGAATGTTGACGGCGTCGGCCACGGCCCGCGTCAGCGCCACGTCGTAGCCCTCCTGCGTGCCGTCGGCGTCCATACTGGTCAGCAGGATCTCGCCTGCGCCCCGCGCTTCTGCCTCTTGTGCCCACTCGACGGCGTTGCGGCCGGTGGCCACACGCCCGCCGCTCACGTACACTTCCCACCGTCCCACGCCGACGTTGCGCGCATCGATGGCCACGACGATGGCCTGGCTGCCGAACGCTTCCGCCCCGGCCGTGATCACGTCTGGCCGGCGCACGGCCGCCGAGTTGATGCTGATCTTGTCTGCCCCCGCGCGCAAAATGGCCCGCATATCCTCGACGGTGCGAATGCCGCCGCCTACCGTAAAGGGAATAAACACCTGGTCGGCTACCGCCCGCGCCATCTGCATCACCGTCCGCCGCGCCTCGTGCGTCGCCGTGATGTCCAGGAAGACCAGCTCGTCCGCCCCCTCCGCGTCGTACACTTGCGCCTGCTCCACCGGATCGCCCGCATCTCGCAGATTCACGAAGTTCACGCCCTTTACCACCCGGCCATCCTTCACGTCCAGACAGGGAATAATTCGTTTCGCTAACATTGATACCTCTCTCACGCTGTTGCCCGGAAACTCATTCGTGCTAGCCCGCGTCAGCCGTTCCCTTTTCAAATACTCTTGCGTCATCCAGAGTCGTTTCCGGGAAACTGAACGGACAACGCCTCCGCCAGATCCAGCCGCCCTTCGTACAGCGCCCGGCCGGCAATCACGCCCACCACTCCCTGTTGCGCGTAAGCGGCCGCCCGGCGCACGTCCTCCAGCGAGGCAACGCCGCCCGAGGCGATGACGCGCAGCCCGCTCGCCTGGGCCAGGGTGGCCGATGCCGCCGCGTTCACCCCCGCGTAGACCCCGTCCCGGCTGATATCCGTATGCACGGCCGTCGTCACGCCCAGGGCAGCCATTTGCTGGGCCAGCACCGTTGCCTCCAGTCCCCCCTCCGCCTGCCATCCGCGCGTGCGCACGATATCGTCGCGGGCGTCAATGCCCACTGCCACCCGCTCCGCGCCGAAACGGGCCAGCGCTTCCTCAACCAGATCTGGATTCTCCACGGCCGCCGTGCCCAGGACCACCCGGTCCACGCCGTGGTTGACGGCTCGTTCCACGTCCTCCAGGATGCGCAGCCCGCCGCCGAACTGTATCTGTGCGTCCAGCGCCGTCAGCGATGCCAGCGCCTCCCAGTTCGCTGCGCCTCCTTCCTGGAAGGCGCCGTCCAAGTTGACCACGTGTAACCACGTCGCCCCGGCCGCCACCCAGCGTTCACCCACGGCTCGAGGGTCGTCGCCAAAGACCGTTTGCCGCTCCGGATCGCCGCGCTCCAGGCGCACCACGCGCCCCCGGCGCAGGTCGATGGCCGGATAGACCACGAACGTATCCTTCGCGCGTATTCCCTTTTTCGCGAGCCGCTGAACAACCTCGTCCACGACTGCCTCCACGTCATTGGTCGCGCTCACCGTAATCGCCTCGTCCGCCGCCGGTCGCTCCAACGCCTCAAATTGGCTGCGCAACATCTCTGCTTCCATAAAATGGCCTTCGCGCGCATCCATTCGCTTCCGGATCAGGTCGAACGTTCCCTCGAGATGCACGAAGACCACGTCCTCGCGCCCTTGCCGCAGGCGTTCCCGGTAGCTGCGCTTCAGGGCGGAGCAGGCGACGACGGTCAGTTCCTCCTTCTCCAACTGCTCCCCGATCAGTTGGTAGAGACGCTCCAACCACGGCCACCGGTCCTCGTCCGTCAGCGGTTCGCCGCGGGCCATCTTGGCCACGTTTTCGGGCGGATGCGCGTCGTCTCCCTCAATAAAGGGCCAACCCAGCCGCTCCGCCAACCGGCGACCAACCGTCGTCTTGCCGCTTCCCGAAACGCCCATCACGACGATGACGCGTGTTGCACCGTTACCTTCCCGTTTCTGTGAGCCCGCTGTCATCCTCAAGCATTGCCCCCCGTTGCCTGGACGAAATTGCGCAGGATGCGCAGGCCCACGTGCTGGCTCTTCTCCGGGTGGAACTGGATGCCGGCCACGTTTCCTCGGCTGGCGATGGCCGGGAAACGCAGCCCGTACTCCGTGCTGGCGATCACGTCGTCTGGATCGCCGGCGGCACAGTAGAAAGAGTGGACAAAGTAAGCGTAAGCTCCGGACGGCACACCGGCCAGTAGCGGGTGGTCGCCATCGTGTTCGATCCGGTTCCAGCCCACGTGTGGGACCTTCAGGTCGTTCACCGGAAAGCGAACGACCCAGCCGGGGAGCAAGGCCAGCCCCCGGTGTTTGCCCCGTTCCTCGCTTTCCTCGAAGAGCAACTGCATTCCCAGACAGATTCCCAGGAGCGCAGCCCCCTGCTCGACCGCCTCCTGGATCGCCGGTACCAGTCCCCGCTCCCTGAGCGCCGCCATTCCGGCCCCAAAAGCGCCCACGCCCGGCAACACCAACTTCCCGGCACTCCGGATCACGTCCGGGTCGGCCGTCAGCGCCACCTCGGCGCCCACGTGCTCTAGCGCCTTCTGCACCGACCGCACGTTGCCGAGGCCGTAATCGATCATCGTCACCGTCGTCATGCGTCTGATTTCCTGATTGGGGAGTGGAGGGTTCTCAGATCCTCCACGGTGCTCATTGCTTTTATCATCCCGTTCATTCCTCCTTCTCTGTCAAGGTTCCTTTCGTCGACGGCACGCCGCTGCGCCGCGGATCCTGTTCCACTGCGGCCCGCAACGCTCGCCCCAGCGCCTTAAACAGAGCCTCTGCCTGATGGTGGTCGTTCCGGCCGCGTTCTACCCGCGCGTGCAGGTTGAGCCGGCCGTGAACGGCCACCGATTCCAGGAAATGGTCGACCATTGCCGTCGGCATCTGCCCCATCGCCGGCGTATGCCAGCGCCCTTCGATCACACTATATGGCCGGCCGCTGAGATCCACCGCCACGAAGGCCAGCGCCTCGTCCATCGGCACGTAAGCGTGCCCCATGCGCCGGATTCCCGTTCGCTCACCCAGCGCCTGCGCCAGCGCCTGGCCGAGGACGATGGCCACGTCCTCGATGGTGTGATGGGCGTCCACGTGCAGGTCGCCCGTCGCCGTTAACGTCAGATCAAAGAGACCGTGCATGGCCACATGGCTCAACATATGGTCCAGAAAACCGACGCCGGTGTCGATTTCGTGCTTTCCTTCGCCGTCCAGGCCTAGCGTCAGCCGCACCTCCGTTTCCGCCGTTTTCCGTTCAACCACTGCCGTCCGTCGCATGATAACCTCCGTAAGGTGACCCTCCCTGTTCCCGTCGCTCTTTTACGCCAACCGTTCCAGCGTCGCCAGCAGGCGATCCGTATCCGCCGGCCGTCCTGCGCTGATGCGGATACAATTGTCCAGCCCCGGTTTTGCAAAGTAACGTACCAGGATCCCTTCCAGCTCCAGCGCCCGCTTCAGTTCACGGGCGTCTCGCCCCCTGACCCGGCAGAGGACGAAATTCGATCTGCTGGGAAACGGTCGCAGGAACGTAAAGTTTCCCAGTCGGCGCTCCAGCCGCTCGCGCTCGGCGACGATTGCCGCTATCTTTTTCTCCAGCCACGCTCGCTCCGCCAGCGAAGCGCGGGCTGCCACTTCCGCTGCCACGTTCACGTTATACGGTTGCTTGATCTTCCAGAGGTGGGGCATCAGCCACTCCGGGAAGGCGCCGTAACCCACGCGCAACCCGGCCAGCCCCGCCCACTTGCTGAAAGTGCGCAAGACGACCAGATTCTCGTGCTCCCGGACCCACGTGATCCGGCTGCCTCCGCTAAACTCCACGTACGCTTCGTCCAGGATGACCAGGAGGGGCAACCTCAGCAGGCGGCGTAACGCCTCGTCGCCGAGTACGCTTCCATCCGGGTTATTGGGAGAGCAAATGAAGATGACCTTGGCCCGGGCGCGCTCGGCCGCCGCTTCGATGCCCGCCAGATCCGGGTGAAAATGGGGGTCGCGCGGAACCGCGATCAGCTTTCCCCGATTAACGACCGTCGAAAACGGATACATGCCGAACGAAGGTGGACAGTTAAGGACGCCGTCGCCCGGTTCCAGGATGGCACGTAGCACCAGATCGATCAACTCATCCGCGCCCGCTCCGGCCAGCAGCCGCTCCCTGGAGACGCCCGTGTACTGCGCGAGGGCATCGCGCAGGGCGTTCGCTTCTGGATCAGGATAAATGTGCAAGGTGCCGGCCTCCGCTAGCGCCGCCCGGGCTCCCGGCGACGGTCCATAAACGTTCTCGTTGGCGTCTAGCTTCACGATCTCCGCCGCCGGCCGCCCCAGCCGTTCCGACAGCACTTCAAAAGGCACAATCGGCTCGTAGGGCTCCATCGCCGCGATATCCGGCCGCACAACTGTGTCAGGGTCGAATGTACTCATCACTTTCCCTCGCGTTTGCATAGCGCCCTTCACTTTTACACTTCATCGCGCACATACGCAGCTCGGACGTGGGCCGCGTTGGCGTGGGCCGTTAACTGTTCCGCCCCGGCGATGATTGCCGCGGCCCGGCCCAGCTCCGTTGCCGTTTCTTGGTCCAGATCTACCACGCTATTGATGCGCACGAAATCCAGGACATTGAGACCCGAGGAAAAGCGTGCCGTTCCCCCTGTGGGCAGGCTGTGGCTGGGACCGGCCACGTAATCGCCCAATACCTCATAGGAATGGCCGCCGAAGAAAAGACAGCCGCCTCGTTGGATCCGGTTGGCCAGGGCTTCGGGCTCTGCCACCTCCAGGCACACGTGCTCTGCAGCAAAGGCGTCGGCCAACTGCGCTGCCTCGTCAAGGTCGGTCGTGAGCACGATCCCCCCCTGACCGGCCAGCGACGCGGCGATGATCTCCGCCCGGCTAAGCTGTTCCAGTTGCCGTCCCGCCTCACGCTGGACTGCTTCTGCCAAGGCAGGGGAAGGCGTCAACAAGATGGCCGTCGCCAGCACGTCGTGCTCCGCCTGCGCCAGCAAGTCGGCCGCCACCCACGACGCGTTTGCTTCCTCGTCGGCGATAATCACCGTTTCTGTTGGCCCGTAGAGGCCGTCGATGCCCACCTGCCCGAACACCTGCCGCTTGGCCAGTGTGACGAACAGGTTGCCCGGCCCCACGATCTTCTCCACGGCCGGCACCGTCTCCGTGCCGTAAGCCATCGCTGCGATGGCCTGCGCGCCGCCCACCGTGTACACTTTTTCCACCCCAGCGATTTGCGCCGCCGCCAGAATCACCGCCGCGGGCAGTCCGTCCTCCTTGCCCGGCGGCGTGGTGACTACGATCTCATCCACGCCGGCCACCTGCGCCGGGATGGCGCTCATCAGCAGCGACGAGGGCAGGGGGGCCGTCCCGCCGGGCACGTAGACGCCCGCGCGCTGGAGGGCGATTAGCCGTTGCCCCAGCCGGCCGCCCAGCTCCGTCGTGGTCCAAGACGGCAGCGGCTGGCGTTCGTGGAAGGCGCGAATCCGTTCGGCCGCCAGACGCAGCGCCTCCGCCAGCTCCCCGGGAATCGACTCCAGCGCCGCCGCCATGGCTGCCGGGGGGATGGCCACCTCCTTTAATTGCACGCCGTCGATGCGCGCCGTCCATCTGCGCAGCGCGTCGTCGCCTCCTGCCCGCACGTCGGCCACGATACGCCGCACGGCCGCTTCCGGCGCCAGGCGCTCGCCAAAGACGCGGGCGATCCCCTCCATGACGGCCGGCGGCGGTTCCCGTTCCAGCCAGTTGTCGCGGCGCAAAATTGTGGAGGCCGCTTCGTCCACACTGTAAATCTTCAGCATCCTCAATCCTCCAATGCGGCCAGCATTGACCGGTAGCGCGCTGGTTCCTCTTCAAAGATGTATGTGACCGGGGCCACCACGACGCCGCTGCCGCCCACGGCGCGCAGTGCAGCGATGCTCTCCGCGAGACGGTCTTTACGCACGACAATGTTCACCGCGTACCACCCCGTCGCTTCGTCCTCGTGCCCATTGTTGGGAAAGACGGGCGAGATTGTTGGTCCCTGGAGGCCGCTCAGCGCCGGCCGGTTGAACATGCGCGCGGCGATCTCTTCCGGCGAGTCGCCCCGCATGTTGGCGAAGACCAGGTGGCAGGCCTCGGCCCGCAGGTGCGCCTCGATATACTCGATCAATTCGCGAGCTATGGCCAGTACCTCCGGCCGTTCTTGCAGAGCGTGACGGTTAGCGATCAGGATCGCCTGCGAGTGAAGGATCACGCCTCCCTCCACTTCGCGCAGGTGATTATCTCGCAGCGTCGTGCCCGTGGAAACCAGGTCCGCGATCAGGTCAGCGTAGCCGATGGCCGGCGCAATCTCCAGCGTCCCTTCCACCTCCACCAGTTCGTACGACCGCACGCCCTCTTCGTCCAGAAAACGGCCGGTCAGCGCCGGGAACTTGGTGGCAATGCGCACGCCCTTGTGCCGTGAAATCTCTGCCAGGTCGGTGATCGTTTGCACTGCTTTCCACGCCTCCGGAACTGCTAGGCTCAATCTGCAATGCGAAAAATCCAGCGCGTCGTGCAGAATCAAAACGGCTTGGTCTCCCGTTTCGCCGTTACTCGCGGGGGTTTCCACCCACGCCTGGGCCTTTTCCGAAAAGACGTCCAGTCCCGTGATGCCAAAGTCAACGCTCCCTTGCCGCACGCTGACTGCAATGTCCCCCGGCCGCTGGAACATCACCGTTAGCTCAGGTAGCGTGGGAATCGTCGCCTCATATTGGCGCGGATTCGGCCGGTACACTTTCAGACCGGCCGCTTCCAGAAATGCGACGGCGTCTTGTGCCAGCCGTCCCTTGCTCGGCAGCGCCAGGCGAATGTCCTTTCGACTCATCGTTACCTCCAGCATCTGTTTCCCGGAAACTGCCGTCACGTTTCATCAAGATGAAGCGTTTCCGAGAAGGTTATCAGAAACATTTTTATGTCAGAAAACAAAAAACCCTCCCCG